>NZ_KQ033944.1:0-58842 GCF_000970615.1 Pseudomonas sp. 10B238 | reverse complement strand
GCACTCAGAAACTCACGTCAACCGTTGTTTTATTCCGACTTAAGCGAAACACGACCGAAAGCTTTTTTCCCTGCTTGGCAGACGTGAACGGAACCAACGCGGAAGAGAAACGCCCGATCGACAACCTGCCCATCAACCCGCACCCCACCCGAAGCCAACAGATCACGAGCCACGGCTGCATTCTTGACTAGCCCTGCCCGGTTCAACACCGAGGCGATTGGCATATCCTCTATAGAACACAGGTCGATCTCAGGAATATCTTCCGGTAATTCACCCTCTTTCATTCTGTTGCCAGCAGAGCGATGAGCTGTCGCGGCGGCCTCCTCGCCATGAAAGCGAGCAACAATCTCTTCCGCCAGCTTGATTTTGATGTCGCGAGGATTCGCGCCGCGCGAAACATCGACCCGATACTCGTCGATTTCCGCCAGGTCTCGGAAGCTCAACAACTCGAAATACCGCCACATGAGCGCATCCGGAATCGACACCAACTTGCTATACATGACGCCCGGCGCTTCCTGGATCCCGACATAGTTACCCAACGATTTGGACATTTTCTTCACGCCATCCAGACCCTCTAGAAGCGGCATGGTGACGATGCATTGAGACTCCTGCCCATAAGAGCGCTGCAGCTCGCGCCCCATTAACAGATTGAACTTCTGATCCGTCCCACCCAGCTCTACATCCGCCCGCAACGCAACGGAGTCGTAACCCTGGACCAATGGATAAAGGAACTCGTGGATAGCAATAGGCTGGTTGGTCGAGTAGCGCTTACTGAAATCGTCTCTTTCCAACATACGAGCCACGGTGTACTGCGATGCCAAACGAATAAAGTCGGACGGAGTCAAACCATCCATCCAAGAGGAATTGAAGGCCACCTCGGTCTTGGCAGGATCAAGAATTTTGAACACCTGACTTTTATAGGTTTCCGCATTCTCCAGCACCTGATCCCGCGTCAAAGGAGGCCGCGTTGCGCTCTTGCCGCTTGGGTCGCCGATCATCCCGGTGAAATCCCCTATAAGGAAGACCACCTGGTGCCCGAGATCCTGAAACTGGCGCAGCTTATTTATAAGCACGGTATGGCCGAGATGCAGATCCGGCGCAGTTGGATCGAAGCCGGCCTTGATTCGAAGCGGCAGGCCGCGCTCCAGCTTGTTAACCAGTTCTGCCTCGACGAGCACTTCGTCAGCGCCCCGCTTGATCACCGACAACTGCTCTTGAACCGACTTCATTGGAGGCCCCACGCCAGGAAATAAGGCGGTAAACCTTACAAGAACCCCCGGAAAATTCAACGTCGTCGAACGCGAACCAGCCCGCGGCCGGTAGATTCAAGGGTTGCCTCGACAGCACTTTGCTTATATTTTAGGCAAATATTTTCTCTGTACAAAATATCGCCAGACATTCCAGACTTTCTAATGACCTATTCAAAATCGAAAGCCCCCCTCTACCCGAAGAGCCATCTCCTGGCTGCAAGCGGTATAGCTGCGCTTCTGAGCCTGGCACTTCTTGTATTCCCATCCCGCGAAGTTGAAGCCAAGAAAACCTTTCTCGATCTGCGTCTCGATACCGCCGCGGAACTTGAGACCGCAAGCGAAGAACCTCTTGTTAGCCTTTCGGTTGAGTCCCCCTTCACTCGGACCGAAACCCCTGGCGAACCTGACCTTCAGTCGTTGCAGCAGAAAGACGCCGAAGCGGCTACACCTCTGTCGAAAGAAGTGGTCGTGGCGAACGGGGATACGCTGTCGACGGTATTTGCAAAGGTTGGTCTTCCTCAAGCAACAGTTCACGACGTCTTGGCCAGCAGCAAAGAGGCAAAGCAATTTGCTCGCCTGAAGGTTGGCCAGCGCCTAGAGTTTGAACTGGATGACCAAGGCAACTTAGCCCAGCTACGCAGCCAGTTGAACAAGCTGGAAAGCGTGCAACTGGAGCGATCTGGCACCAGCTACGTATTCAAGAAGGAACAGCTCAAGCCGGACGTGAGTACTGCTTACGCCTATGGCCGCATAGAGAGCAGCTTGTTCCTAGCTGCGAAGCGCGCAGGACTCAGTCACAACTTGACGATGGATCTGGCCAACGTGTTCGGATACGACATCGATTTCGCCATGGACATACGTAAAGGCGATTCATTCGAGGTGATATACGAGCAAAAAACTGTTGCCGGCGACCGGGTAGGAACAGGCAACATTCTCGCGGCCCGCTTCACCAATCGCGGCAAGAGCTATACAGCTGTCCGCTACACCAACAAGCAGGGCAATAGCAGCTATTACACCGCTGACGGCCAAAGCATGCGCAAGGCTTTCATTCGCACGCCTGTGGACTTCGCGCGCATCAGCTCACGCTTCTCCAACGGTCGCAAACACCCCATCCTGAACAAGATCCGCGCGCACAAAGGTGTGGACTACGCCGCAGCCCGCGGCACGCCCATCAAGAGTGCCGGAGACGGCAAAGTGCTTCTCGCGGGCCGTAAAGGAGGGTATGGCAACACCGTGGTCATTCAACACGGTAATCGTTACCGCACGCTTTATGCCCACATGCAGGGATTTGCCAAAGGCGTACGCAACGGTTCCTCGGTCAAACAGGGCCAAATCATCGGCTATATCGGTACGACCGGCCTGTCGACCGGCCCGCACCTGCATTATGAATTCCAGGTCGATGGCGTGCATGTCGATCCGCTGGGCCTAAAATTGCCAATGGCAGACCCCATTGCGAAGAACGAAAAACAGCGCTTCCTGAAGCTCAGCGATCCTCTGATTGCGCGCATGGATGACGAGCGCGCAACCATGCTGGCAATGAAGAGCGAGTAGATGTCGTTCTACATCGGGGTCATGTCAGGTACCAGTCTGGATGGCCTTGACTTCGCTCTGATTGAGCAGGGTCAGCGAACGACCCTGCTGGAGACACATTACGTGCCTATGCCTGGGCAGCTCAAACAGGATCTGCTCGATCTGTGTACGTCCGCTTCTGACGAGCTAGCTCGGGCAGCCATTGCTGAACAGGCTTGGGCCGAACTCGCAAGTGCCGGGGTACACCAACTGCTACACAAAGCGCAGTTCGCCCCCTCAGCCATCCGTGCGATCGGTAGCCATGGGCAGACCGTGCGGCACGAGCCGCAACGCGGCTTCTCTATCCAGATCGGACACCCTTCTCTACTCGCAGAACTAACCGGCATCAGCGTTGTGACTGATTTTCGTCGGCGTGACATTGCAGCCGGTGGCCAGGGCGCACCGTTGGTACCCGCCTTCCACGAAACCATGTTCAGCGACGCAAAACGGATCAGAGCGGTGCTCAATATTGGCGGGTTCAGCAACGTCAGCTTGCTACAGTCTGGCACGCCGACACGCGGTTTCGACTGCGGCCCAGGCAACGTGCTGCTCGACGCTTGGATACATCGCCACCAGGGGCAACCCTATGATCGCGACGGAAACTGGGCATCCAGCGGCCATGTCAATCACCAGTTGCTGACGCTACTGTTAAGTGACAGGTTCTTCTCTACTCATGGCCCAAAGAGCACCGGGCGGGAACTATTCAACCTGCCATGGCTGGACACCCACCTCGCATCTTTCCCCGACCTCGCTCCTGAAGATGTCCAGGCTACGCTGCTCGAACTGACTGCCCGCAGCATCAGCGAATCGCTCATCGTGGCCCAACCTGACGCAGAGGATGTGCTGGTCTGCGGCGGCGGTGCACACAACACGGCTCTGATGCAAAGACTGCGAGCATTGCTGCCAGCATGCGAGCTGGCGAGCACCACGAGCTACGGGGTAGAACCTGACTGGCTAGAAGCCATGGCATTCGCCTGGTTAGCGCATTGCTGCATAGAGGGTATCGCCGCCAACCGTCCAAGCGTGACAGGCGCTCGCGGGCTTCGAATCCTTGGCGCCATCTACCCTGCATGAGCTGTTCGCGTCGCACGGTCTTACCAGTCCGCCACCATCCTGGCTCAGAAACAAAAACACCGTGCCAAGGCACGGTGTCTCTTTGCTGCAAGAGAACTTAGATCGAGAATGACTGGCCGCAACCGCAGGTTGTCGTAGCGTTCGGGTTTTTGATGATGAAGCGTGAACCCTCCAGGCCTTCCTGATAGTCGACTTCAGCACCAGCCAAGTACTGGTAGCTCATCGGATCCACCACCAAGCTCACACCCTCACGTTCAATGATGGTGTCGTCTTCCGCGAGCTCCTCATCGAACGTAAAACCATACTGAAAACCAGAGCAACCGCCGCCGGTGACGAAGACACGCAGCTTCAGCCGCGAATTGCCCTCTTCATCGACCAGACTCTTCACCTTGCTCGCGGCGCCCTGACTGAACTGGATCGCGGTGGGCGTGAAGGATTCGACACTCATTTGGTTCTCCTAGCGCGTGAACGCACGTTACTGCTTGACGCCGCATTATCGGCTTGTCCTACAAAATTGGTCAACTATTCATCGATCACGGACCGATACGATGCTGATCTCAAGCGATTTCACTGACAGCCAGTTCAGGGCAGCAAAGCCGCATTACCTAGGCCGAGCCGCTCATCCAGCCCGAAGATAATGTTCATGTTCTGCAGCGCCTGACCGGACGCGCCTTTAACAAGGTTATCGATGACCGACAGCACGACCACCAGATCTCCATCTTGAGGGCGATGGATTGCGATACGGCATACATTGGCACCGCGAACACTGCGCGTCTCTGGATGACTGCCTGCAGGCATCACATCGACAAACGGCTCGCTAGCGTAACGTTGTTCGTAAAGCGCTTGCAGATCCACCGAGGTGTCGGCAACCGTCGCGTACAAAGTGGCATGAATTCCGCGGATCATCGGCGTCAAATGAGGAACGAAGGTCAACCCCACATTACCCCCGGCGGCACGTCGCAGCCCTTGGGTGATCTCTGGCAGATGACGGTGACCTTTGACGGCGTAGGCCATCATGCTTTCGCCCGCCTCAGTGAACAACGAGCCGATCTTCGCTGCTCTTCCGGCGCCGCTGACGCCCGACTTACAGTCGGCTATTAGCCGAGACGTATCGGCCAGGCCACGCTCCAGCAACGGCAGGTAGCCGAGCTGGGTTGCCGTGGGATAGCAACCGGGCACAGCAATCAGGCGCGCCCCCTTGATCTGTTCACGGTTCACTTCCGGCAGCCCGTAAACCGCTTCGGGCAGCAGGGCAGGCGCCCCATGTGGCTGGCCATACCACTTGGCCCACTCATCCGCATCTTGCAGGCGGAAGTCCGCGGAGAGGTCGATAACCCGAGTACCGGCATCCAATAGCTCCCCCGCTAGGGCATGGGCCACGCCATGGGGAGTGGCGAAGAAGACCACATCGCAGGCGCCTAGCGTTGCGGTGTCGGGCACACTGAAGGCCAGCTCGTCGTAATGGCCTCGGAGATTCGGATACATATCCGTCACCTTGACCCCGTTTTCGGAGCGGGAGGTGATCACAGCCACTTCCGCCTGGGGGTGCTGGGCTAGCAGACGCAGCAACTCGACCCCGGTGTAGCCTGTGCCGCCAACGATTCCGACCTTGACCATGAGCTGCCTCTCGCAGTGGAACGATAAAGAACGCTGATGATAAAGGCGCCTGCGCTCAGGGCCAACCACCGAGATGACGCGCGGGCCCTCAAGCCACTACTATCGAGCTGACTCTGAACCGAAGGAACTTCCGAATGCTCTATCTCTGGCTGAAAGCCCTGCACATCGTTGCAATCGTCTGCTGGTTCGCGGGGCTGTTCTATCTGCCGAGATTGTTCGTTTATCACGCCATGAGCGAGGACGCGATCAGTCGAGAGCGGTTCCAGGTCATGGAACGCAAACTCTATCGCGGCATTATGATTCCCTCGATGGTCGCCACGCTGGCTTTTGGCATAGGCATGATTGCGCTTAATCCTGCGCTATTCAGCGGAGGGTGGCTACACGCCAAGCTCGCACTGGTTGTCCTGCTGATCGGCTATCACCATATGTGTGGCGCTCAGCTAAAACGATTCGCACGCGACGAAAACACTCGCAGCCATGTGTTCTACCGCTGGTTCAATGAGTTTCCGGTATTGCTGCTACTGGCTATCGTCATTCTGGTCGTCATCAAACCATTCTGAAACCGACCCAAGGAATCTGCCATGTCATTGCCAGCACTCCTCGAAGAGCGCCTTCGCCTGCCATTGGTTGCCGCTCCCATGTTCCTGGTATCAAACCCTGCACTGGTAGCAGCATGTTGCTCCAGCGGTGTGGTCGGCAGCTTTCCTGCACTGAATCAGCGAGAAAGCAGCGGTTTCCGTGATTGGCTACAGGAGATAGACCAGCACCTGTCGGGTGCCCATAAACCTGCGCCGTATGCGGTCAATCTGATCGTGCATCACAGCAATCCTCGGCTCCAGGCTGATCTTTCAATATGCGTGGAGCAGCGGGTGCCGATTGTCATTACCAGTCTCGGCGCCGTGAAAGAAGTGGTGGACGCCGTTCACAGCTACGGCGGGCTGGTTTTTCATGATGTCACCACGCGGCGCCATGCTGAGAAAGCTGCTGATGCTGGGGTTGATGGTCTGATAGCGGTGGCAGCAGGCGCAGGCGGGCACGCCGGCACTTGGAGCCCCTTTGCCTTGGTGGCAGAAATTCGCCAGTTCTTCGACAAAACACTGCTGCTCTCCGGCTGCCTCAACCATGGCCACGAGATACTCGCGGCGCAGCTCCTCGGCGCGGACCTGGCCTATATGGGGACGCGCTTCATTGCCACCCGCGAAAGCCAGGCTTCGGATGAATACAAGCAGATGCTTCTGCAGGCACATGCTGCGGACATCATTCACACCGCAGCGGTTTCAGGCGTACCTGCAAGCTTCCTGCGTCAAAGCCTGCAGCAAGCCGGCTACGACGAGGAGCGCCTGAAAAACAAAGGCGAAATGAATTATGCAGAAAAGCTCAAGCCTGTCAGCGATGAGGCCAAAGCATGGAAAACCGTGTGGTCGGCGGGCCAGGGCGTGGGGGAAATACGAGACCTGCCGACCAGTGAAGAACTGATTGCCCGTCTGGATCGGGAATACCGTGCCGCCCACGATCACGCAGCGCAGCTGTCGCATCGCTGGCTGCACCAACCGTGACGCATCTCTCAATTGCCACAAGCCTCGTGCAACTCTGATTGGCGCCGCTTGTTGGCCGTTCACCCGCCATTTAGGCTTGCGCGAAAAACCGGCAACAGGGACGCTGGATGAGCACTGATCAATTCCGAATCGTTTTCGACGGTGAACTTGTACCGGGTGTATCGCCCGATACGGCCAAGAGCAACCTGACCCGACTCTTTAAAAGCGACGCCGACAAAGTCGAGCGCCTGTTTGGTCGTGGCTCAGTACATATCAAGCGTAACCTGAGCGCTCCGGAAGCTGACCGATACGTGCAAGCGCTGCAGCGTGCCGGCATCCAGGCACGCAAGGAACCCGAAGCAGCAAAAGGTCTGACGCTCACAATCGCTGACTATGCGCCGGCATCTTCGAGCGAGGTCCCTATCGCCAGTGAGCAGATGGACTGCCCCAAATGCGGCCACACTCAGCCAGCCGCTATCGAATGCCACAGCTGCGGCATCGTTATCCAGAAGTACCTGGCACGCCAGGCACAGCTGGGCGAAACGCCAGCGCAACGTAACAGCGCTGCGCATCCGTACGCTCCGCCCCGCGCTGAAGTGGGCACCCCGGCTGCGGAGTACGGCGAGCTAAAAGTATTTACAACACAAGGCAGAATTGGCCGGTTGCGCTATCTGGCCTGGACAATGGCGCTAACGGCTGCGGCGCTGGGCCTAATGTTAGTAGCAGGCATGATGTCCGCCGCCTCAGTCGTGCTCGGTGTGATTCTTACCGGCGTATTCGGCATCAGCTTCCTGCTCGTAAGTATTCAGATTGGCGTGCAGCGTTTGCATGACCTGGGTTGGTCCGGCTGGCTTATGTTGCTCTATCTGGTGCCGATCATTGGCACCGTCTTGCCACTGGTGGTATTGCTGATGCCCGGCAACCCTGGTGTGAATCGCTTCGGCCCGCCACAACCACCGAATAGCCGGGCGGTAAAAATTCTCGCGGCGCTCTGGCTGCTTGTGCCTGTGATCGGCGTCCTGGCCGCCATCGTCTTGCCAACCTACCAGTAAGCTGTAGCGCTCATTGGGAGCAGCACGCCAGTCAGGCCAGCACGGCTCGCCCCGAAGCCCAACCACGAAGCTCGTCCAGCTTTTCGGCCATCACCACCGAAAGCGGTGCGGTCGCCCGGACGCAGTGCAGAAGCATGTCCTGATCCGGTTCGCGAGATTGGGCCTGACCAGCATAGACGGCCGATACCACCACCTGTTCGATCTCCGCACCGGAGAAACCATCACAGGCCACCGCAAGTGCTTCCAGATTGAACTGATCGGCTTTCAATTCACGCCGTGCCAGATGAATTTGAAAGATCTCAGCCCGCGTTGATGCATCGGGCAGGTCGACGAAGAACAGCTCGTCAAAGCGGCCTTTGCGCAGCAGTTCTGGCGGAAGCCGATCCACCGCATTGGCAGTCGCAACCATAAACACCGGCGCTTCACGCTCAGCCATCCAGGTCAGCAGGGTGCCTAGGACTCGCTGACTGACGCCGCCATCCATCTCGCCCGTCGCGAGCCCCTTCTCCAACTCGTCCATCCATAACACGCAAGGCGCCATCTGTTCGGCCAGTTTTAGCGCCTCACGCAGATTGCGCTCGGTTTCACCGAAGAACTTGTTGTACAGGCAAGCAAAATCCAGGCGCAGCAGTGGCAATCCCCAAAGCCCAGCGACCGCCTTGGCTGCCATGCTCTTACCACCACCCTGCACGCCGACAAGCATCACCCCGCGCGGCCTATCCGATCCGCTGCCTGCCACAAAGGCAGCCTGACGTTGCACCAGCCATCGCTTAAGGTTCTGCAGTCCTCCAACATCAGCAAAACGCTCTGTTTCGTATTCGAAGCCGAGCACGCCTTCCATGTCCAACAACTCAAATTTCTTGCGATTGAGCTCCGGCAGATCTTCCTGTGTGATCGCCCCGTCGTCGCAGATCAGGCTGTGCGCCAAGCTGCGAGCTTCGGCATGACTGAGCCCACGCAAATTCTTTACGACCTGCTGCAGAGTGCGATTGTCGGTACGTACGCGGGCGCCGCGATTACGCTCGCTCCAGACGGTCGCTTCATCCCGAACGATGCTCAGCAGCTCCTCCTCGGACGGCAGGGTGAGACTGAATCGAGCCGCGTAGCGCTGAACCTCCGGAGGTAACTTGAGGGCATGGGAAACCAGCACAAGCGTGGGCGCAGAAGGCCCTTGCGCCATCGCGATTTCCTTCAACAAACGCACCGAACGTGGCTCATCGAGAAACGGATGTAGATCGCAGAACACATACAGATTGCCAAGGGGATCGTGCTTGACCCGTCTCAATGCAACCTCAGCTGAACAGCTTTCGCCGGCATCCAGCGCCTCGCCACCGAACGCGAGATGCCGCAAGCCTTCCGTCACGGACCAAACATGCAGCGTCATACCCCGGTTCACAGCCAATCCGCTCAGGGTTTCGAGCACCCGACGCTCGTCCCAGGACTCGATCAGCACCAATCGCAGCCTTGATTCGAGCACCAGAGCCAAGTCGTGGATATCATTCTTCATTCGCTATGCTCCGTGCCAGCTGACCAGTCCGAAAATCGCCTGTTACACTGCTTTCTGATCAATTCTGGAGAAACGCCGTGGATTGTCTATTTTGCAAGATCGTGGCCGGGGCTATCCCTGCGCAGAAGATCTATGAAGACGAACAGGTTATCGCCTTCAATGACATCGCGCCCCAGGCGCCGGTACATTTCCTGGTAATTCCGAAAAAACATATCGCGACCCTGCATGATCTAAGCGAAGACGACGACAAGATCCTTGCTGGGCATATTCTTTTTACCGCGCAGCGTCTCGCTCAAGAGCAGGGCTGCCAGGAAGGCTTTCGGGTTGTCATGAACTGCAACGACCTTGGCGGTCAGACGGTCCATCACATACATATGCATGTGCTCGGCCAGCGTCAGATGCATTGGCCCCCCGGCTGAACACTCGCTATCCAAACGCACCACCCACTGTCCACGCCTGCTCCGAATCATCTGGAGGCGACATGCCCAACCAACGCCAATACTCACCTGCCGACCGTCTGCTGCTGCAGGCCGATGCCGCGTTACGGACGCTGCTGCCGTTCAGCGGCCAACCTCAGCGACCGACTCCCGCCGTATTAAAGAACGAGGCCGAGCTGAGCGACAGCCAAGCGCGTCACGTTGCCGGCCTGATGCGCATCAATCACACCGGTGAGGTCTGCGCGCAGGCCCTATATCAGGGGCAGGCACTGACGGCACGGTTGCCGAGAGTACGGGAGGCGATGGAGCGAGCTGCAGCTGAAGAAATCGACCACCTGGCCTGGTGTGAACAGCGCATTCACCAGCTGGGCAGTCACACCAGTGTTCTGAATCCGCTTTTTTACGGATTGTCGTTCGGCATCGGTGCATCCGCTGGCCTGATCAGCGACCGGATCAGCCTGGGCTTCGTCGCCGCCACCGAGGATCAAGTCTGCAAACATCTGGATGAGCATCTCGAGCAGATTCCACAAGACGACGAGAAGTCCCGGGCAATACTCGAACAGATGCGCACGGACGAAGCGCAGCACTCGACTGCCGCTCTGGATGCCGGGGGCTTGCGCTTCCCAGCGCCAGTGAAGTTCGGCATGAGCCTGATGGCTAAGGTGATGACTAAAACCACCTACCGGATCTGACCCGATCCTAACGAAGAGGGCGCCTACATGGCGCCCTTCTTCTTTCAGAAGACCGTTGTCTTAGCTCGGCATATTGCGCGCATAGAAAATCTCCAGCATTTCATGGCGCAGACGTTCCTCCACCTCTCCACGTTGTTCTGGCGAAAGATTGCAAGTGGCGTCCCCGAATAGATAACTCTCCAGCTCGAAGTCTTTCAACAGCATCTTGGTGTGGAAGAGGTTCTCTTGATACACGTTCACATCGGTCATCTGATAGGCCGATCGGGTGTCTTCGGATAGATAGTTCTGAATTGAGTTTATTTCGTGGTCGATGAAGTGCTTCTTGCCTTCGACGTCACGAGTAAAGCCGCGAACCCGATAATCAACGGTGACAATATCCGAATCGAACCGATGGATCAGATAGTTGAGGGCTTTGAGCGGTGAGATAACGCCGCAAGTCGACACGTCGATATCCACCCGAAAGGTGGCAATACCTTCGACCGGATGGATCTCTGGATACGTGTGAACGGTGATATGACTCTTGTCCAGATGCGCCAGAATGGTCTCAGGCAACGGACCAGGTGACTCTTCGATCTGGCTGTCGGTGGGCGTTACCGGTTGTTCAGAGATAAGGATGGTCACGCTTGCGCCTTGCGGCTCGTAATCCTGCCGCGCAATGTTCAGGATATTTGCACCAACGATCTCTACAACATCAGTCAGAATCTGCGTTAGCCGCTGCGCGTCATACTGTTCGTCGATGTACTCCACATATGCCTGCTGGTCTTCCTGTGTTTCGGCATAGCAGATGTCGTAAATATTGAAGCTCAAGGACTTGGTCAGGTTGTTGAACCCGTGGAGCTTGAGTTTGCTTTTAACCATTGGAGACTCTCTTCGATGCGGCGCACCGCGTGATCGAGCGTGCCCGTCAGATACCCCTGTATCTGTGTAGGACTGCATACACCTCTTCGCATTTGGGATCGTGGCTGAGTTGCTCTAGCAAAACGCCCCGCTAAAACGGGGCGCGCATTATGCTGGCCGATGCCGCCCGGCCAAATTCCGGTAGCCCTAATCAGATGCCAGCTTCGGTAGCGCCCGGCATTGTCGAGTCGACGAAGTTCGCCGGACTGACGTCAGCCAAGCTCGACGATCTCATAGTCATGGCTGATTTCCACACCCGCGCGGCCGAGCATGATCGAGGCGGAGCAGTACTTCTCGGCAGACAGTTCCACGGCACGCTTGACTTGCGCGTCCTTCAATCCACGTCCCTTAACGACGAAGCGCAGGTGGATCTTTGTGAACACCTTCGGATCCTCATCAGCGCGCTCCGCCTCAAGAAAGGCTTCACAGCTTTCCACAGCCTGGCGCGACTTTTTCAGGATGCTCACGACATCAAAGTTGCTGCAGCCGCCGAGGCCCAGCAAGAGCATTTCCATCGGACGGACACCTAGATTGCGTCCACCATTTTCTGGTGGACCATCCATGACCACCACATGGCCGCTGCCGGACTCGCCAAGGAACATTGCCTCGCCAGCCCACTGAATGCGCGCTTTCATCGATAGACCCCGCTTGAAAAGGAGCGAAGCTTAGCATGTCCATAGGCGGTCGCTGGAGGCGGTAAACCGACGAAATGAATGCCCAAAAGTTGATATTCGTGTCGCAGTTTTATTGTCGACCCGAACGGGTCTGTTAAGCTCGCTAAGCCTGATAACAGAACTCAGTCATACATAATAAGAACTGCCTCCTATTGGACATATCTTCCGGGACTACAGCATGGTCGCTATTACACTCACGCCCAAGATCAAGAACATCGACAAACTACTTGCACATTGCCATCGCCGACGCTACACCGCCAAGAGCACTATCATCTATGCCGGTGACCGTAGCGAAACGCTTTTCTTCATCGTTAAAGGTTCGGTCACGATCCTGATCGAAGACGACGATGGTCGTGAAATGATCATTGCCTATCTCAACTCCGGCGACTTCTTCGGAGAGATGGGATTGTTCGAGAAAGAGGGTTCGGAAAAAGAACGCAGCGCATGGGTTCGCGCTAAGACTGAATGTGAAGTAGCAGAACTGAGCTATGCCAAGTTCCGTGAACTGACCCAGCAAGACCCCGATATTCTTTATGCGCTCGGCAGCCAGATGGCTGAACGCTTGCGCAATACGACGCGCAAGGTGGGTGATCTGGCGTTCCTCGACGTAACCGGTCGCGTAGCCCGCACATTGCTCGACCTGTGCAAGCAGCCCGATGCGATGACGCACCCCGATGGCATGCAGATCAAGATCACTCGCCAGGAGATCGGCCGCATCGTTGGTTGCTCGAGGGAAATGGTCGGGCGTGTACTGAAGAGCCTGGAATCCCAGGGGTTGGTACACGTGAAAGGCAAGACCATGGTGGTATTCGGCACTCGCTGAGCCAACCGTCACGCCAATAATAAAGCCGGCTATTAACCGGCTTTTTTATTCACGCTGCTTATTCGGGATCGACCGACGACCGTAGGCTCGCGCGTCCGGGAAAGAACAAACGCTGCAGCTCAACCCCAGGCTGCTCGGCTCGCATGAAAGCCTCTCCCACCAAAAACGCATACACCTGGTTGATTTCCATCAACTCAACGTCGGCACGATGAAGAATGCCGCTTTCGGTAACCGCCAGACGGTCTCGAGGGATGCGCGGCAGCAGATCGAGAGTCGTTTCCAGACTGAGTTCAAAGGTGTGAAGGTTACGGTTGTTAATCCCGACCAGAGGCGTGTCGAGGCGCAGCGCGCGTTCCAGCTCTGCTCCATCATGGACCTCTACCAATACGTCCAGATTCTGAGCCTTCGCCACATCGGCCAGCTCCGCCATCTGACCGTCCTCCAGCGCAGCGACGATCAGCAGAATACAGTCCGCGCCCAAGGCTCTGGCTTCGATGATCTGGTAGGGGTCGACCATGAAGTCCTTACGGATGACAGGCAGTTTGCATGCCGCGCGCGCTTGCTTCAGGTAGTCGTCGGCCCCTTGAAAGAAGTCGATGTCGGTCAATACCGAGAGGCAGGTGGCGCCACCTGCCTCATAGCTTCTGGCGATGTCCGCCGGCACGAAATCCTCTCGCAGCACCCCTTTGCTTGGTGAGGCTTTCTTAATTTCTGCAATCACAGCCGGTTGTTTGTTACGCGCCTGCTCCTGCAGCCGGCGGGCAAAACCGCGGACCGGGTCGGCTGCCGCCGCCATTGTTTCGAGTTCAGCCAGGCCGACCCGGCCGCGACGCTCAGTCACTTCCTCGCGCTTGCGCCTGATGATCTTTTCCAGAACCGTCGGCACACTGGTCATTGCGAACTCTCCTGCTTGAACACCACGGTGAAGGACACCAGCTCCTCGAACTTGTCTCGCGCCAAACCTGTATGCAACGCATCGTGAGCGATCTCTACGCCCTGCTTCAGGCTGCTGGCGATATCGGCCGCGTAAAGCGCAGCACCGGCATTGAGGACGATCATGTCGGCAGCCTTTTGCCCATTGTCCGTTTTGCGCCGTCCCAGTGCGTCGCGAATCAGCGCCAGCGAACCCTGTGCATCCTCGACATTGAGACCTATCAGGCTCTGGCTCTTGATCCCGAAATCTTCAGGCTGGATACGGTATTCGGTGATCTCGCCCTTGTTCAGTTCGGCGACATAGGTCGGGGCCGCCAGACTGATCTCGTCAAGCCCATCCTGCGCATGCACCACCAACACATGCTGGCTTCCCAGGCGCGACAGCACCTCGGCCATGGGCCGGCAGAGTTCCTTGCTGAACACGCCAAGCACCTGATGCTTGACGCCTGCGGGGTTGGACATCGGGCCGAGGATGTTGAAAAGCGTGCGCAGGCCCAGCTCGCGACGTGGGCCTGCGGCAAATTTCATCGCGCCGTGATGCGCAGGCGCGAACATGAAGCCAACACCCACTGCATCGACGCTGCGCGCAACCTGCTCGGGCGTGAGATCCAGGTAAACACCGGCCGCTTCGAGCAGGTCGGCGCTGCCACTCTTGCCCGACACCGCACGGTTACCGTGCTTGGCCACCTTGCCTCCCGCGGCGGCGACCACGAAGGCTGCGGCAGTTGAAACATTGAAAATGTTCATCCCATCGCCACCGGTACCGCAGGTGTCCACCAATCGATGGGTATCGAAATGCACCGGTTCGGCCAGCTCACGCATCACCTGTACGGCGCCGACGATCTCGTCGATCGTTTCGCTCTTCATGCGCATGCCCATGAGGAACGCGCCAATCTGCGCATCGGTGCACTGACCAGTCATGATCTGGCGCATCACCGCCTTCATCTCATCGGTACTCAAGTCCAGCTGACCGACGATGCGGTTGAGGGCTTCCTTGATATCCATCAGCGCACGCCTCCGGTCTGTTTCAGAAAATTGGCGAACAATTCGTGCCCCTGCTCGGTGAGGATTGACTCAGGGTGAAACTGCACGCCTTCAATGTTCAGCGTCTTATGCCGCAAGCCCATGATCTCGTCGACACTGCCATCTTCCAGTTGCGTCCAGGCAGTGATTTCCAGACAGTCGGGAAGCGTTTCGCGCTTGACCACCAACGAGTGGTAGCGCGTCACCGTTAATGGATTGTTCAGGCCGGCGAACACGCCGGTGTTCTGGTGAGCGACCGGACTCGTCTTGCCATGCATGACCTGACGCGCCCGCACGACCTCACCACCAAACGCTTGCCCGATGCTCTGATGGCCAAGACAAACGCCTAGAATCGGCAGCTTGCCGGCGAAATGGCGGATCAGGTCGAGTGAAACCCCCGCCTCGTTCGGCGTGCAGGGGCCAGGCGATACGACGATACGCTCCGGGTTCAGTGCTTCGATTTCGGCGACACTCAACTCATCGTTGCGCACCACTTTGACGTCCGCACCGAGTTCGCCGAGGTATTGCACGACGTTGTAAGTAAAGGAATCGTAGTTATCCAGCATCAGCACCTTAGTCATGATAACCTCTTGTTTCTTGTATATTTTCCATGACAATGCTTCGATCTATATACACAGACATATACACACATGCACCGGATTTCGGCAGCACAAGCGTCGGAGAATGCCCTTGTGGGGTGGCAGCAAGCATGGAGGCCTGCCTCACGGTGCGTCTCTGCAAGACGCCTCGATGGGACTCCTTGCGAGACCGCCGGCCTTGATGCCGGTGAGCGACGTGCGCAACCGAGCACCACGAGGACGCGGTGCGCGAGGCGCTACCTATGGCGGGGAAATTTAATGGCATCGGGCAATCTCCTGAGTTTTGGAGCCGCCGTGCCGGAGAGCCATCTGCTGAACCTTGCCTGCCGGTACGGCGGCAAGGTGCGGGTCGAGGCCGCAACGACGTGCCGCTTCCTACTGGAAGCGCCACCACTGAGCAACGTTGATCGAAGCGGTACGGGTCATGGCAGACCGAGGTTCAGTTAACCGGGGAAGATACATGCGGAAGCGAACTCTCCCACAGCAGCTTCATATCCGAGTTATTGTAACACGTATTCCTATTTGCCGTCTACCGGCCATACGCATTAACGCATACGAAAGGTCACCCTCAAAGCCGGCAAACTGACCCGCCTACACGACCACGGTCTTCACGTGAGCATGAACTGCGCCAGTGGTTCGGAGGGGCAGCACAGTAGGCAGGGAGATGGCCCTGTCATCCCGGCCACCGCCGATGCAGACTGTCGATGACGAAAGGATGCGCATGAGGAGCGGCACCATGCGCACTGAAGTGCGGGTGGTTCGCCGGCAGACCATCATGGTCGTGAACGAGAACCGCTTGCTCCTCCCTCGGCCAGTTTCGGATCGCAGCGACCATGCCCAACAGCGCAAGGCCACTCAAAGCGGCCAGCGCGACGCCGAGACCGAACGTCAGGCCCACCCAGCCCGCCAGGGGATAAGCCAGCAGCCAGCAGACGTGCGAGAAGGAAAACTGCGCGGCAAACACGGCCGACAGGTCTTCCTCGTGCGCTGATCGACGTATCAGGCGCCCGCCCGGTGTGACCAGACCGGCATAGGCGATGCCCATCAGGCCCCAGGCAGGCAGCAATACCGCCCAGCTACGCCCCGATGGCAACGCGACCCAACATAAGGTGGTGATCAGCAGCACCGCCACCATCACGATAGCGGCCGACAGCATCACCCGGCGATCGGCGACCTGATCGAGTACCTTGGGCAATAGTAGTGCGGCCACCATGGAGCCACCACCGAAGGTCGCCAGCGCCAGCGCAAGCTGTTGCTCACTGCCGCCGAGGACATCCCGCACGATCACGATGGTGTTGACGAACACCATCGCACCACCGGCTGCCGCGCACATATTCAGCGCCAGCAGGCCACGCAACCGTGGCGTGCGCAGATAGATCCTCATGCCGCGCAGCATCCGCTCGCCAAGCCCATCACTGCGCGAGTCGCCAGCGACGGTCGGCAGCGCGGCCGCCAGAATCAACCCCGCCGACAGCGCGAAACCAAAAGCCGTGCCAACGAACAGGACATGGAAACTGACCCAAACCAACAGGGCCGCCGCAAGCATGGGGCTGAGCAGGCTTTCCAAGTCATAGGCCATACGCGACAAGGACAAGGCACGGGTGTAATCGCGCTCCTCGGGGAGCACTTCCGGAATCAAGGACTGGAACAGCGGCGTGAATCCCGCCGAGGCTGATTGCAACACCGCAATCAGCAGATAAATTTGCCAAATTTCCGTGACGAACGGCAGCGCCAGCACGACGCCCGCCCGGACGACATCGAGCGAAATCAGCACCGCCTTGCGCCTGGCCGGCGGCACGATGGCGCCCGCCAGCGGCGCCAGCAGGACATAGACCGTCATCTTGATCGCCAGCGCCGTGCCCAGCACCGCCCCGGCCCCCGAACCGGCCAGATCGTAGGCCAGCAGCGCCAGCGCCACGGTCGCCAGTCCGGTGCCGACAAGTGCGACAACTTGCGCCAAAAACAACCGGCGGAACGTGGCATGTTGAAGAATGGCGAGCATGACTGGCTCCTGGAAAAATTGTGGCAAAGACACGTAACCGTCACCAACGCAGTGCGGTTACGGTCCAAGCTGTCAGTTACCGTTGCCGGACGAGCGCGCTCAAGACTCTTCTTTCTCCTTCGCGGCGTCGCATTGCTCCTTCAGCTTCCTGACTTCAGGATAAGCCACATCGGTGACATAACGCTCTCCATCGGCCAGTTGCTCGCAGGTCTTGGGCATCAACTTGTCGTTATCGGAACCATGCCCTCCAGGATGAGCCATAACGAACGTGGACGCCAACGAGGCACTGGCGGCAACAACAACCAATATCGAACGAATCTGCATTTCACTATCTCCTGATAACTGAATCCGGTGTACACACCGGAAGGGGGTTTACAACACCCCGGTTCCTGCCAGACGCATGGCCTGTGGCAGGGATGCCGGAGTACATGGGACTGGAGTCCATGTCAGTTGGCGAATCACAGGACACGCTTCATTTCCGTGTACTGGCCTCGGGTACGAATGATCACGGTTACGTCAGCACTGTCGCGGTTGCGCCAGAACCAGCCGTGGTTACCATCGAATGCAGCTTCGAGCACACCGTCATCGCCGGGTACTGCGCGCCCTTTCTCATAACTGATCGACTGACCGCCGCCACCG
This sequence comes from Pseudomonas sp. 10B238, assembly GCF_000970615.1. Lineage (NCBI taxonomy): Bacteria > Pseudomonadati > Pseudomonadota > Gammaproteobacteria > Pseudomonadales > Pseudomonadaceae > Pseudomonas > Pseudomonas sp. 10B238. Next base: position 40,519 of record NZ_KQ033944.1, on the reverse strand, counting down.
CCATCGCCATGGGTGTCGAAGTTCACCACGCCGCCTTCGGCAACCCAACTGAACTGCGCCTGCTCGCCGGTCTTCATGCTGAGTTTCACCTCGGCACCTTCGCCAGGCTGCAACACCACGCGTATCTCGTCGCGCCAGGCAGCACCCGCCACAGGCTGCGCGGACGATGTAACAGGCATTACAGCGGGCGCCGACTGCTCCGCCGCCAGCGCCGCATCCCTGGCTGCGTCGGCAGCCGCTTCCTCAGCCAACTGTGTCTTGATCTCACCCATCTCGCTCAGTCCGAGCACGCGACCGATTCCGGTGGGATCAATCCCATACTCGGAAGGCAACACGATCGCGATCAGAATCGCGAAGGCGGCAACCAGCGCGATGAGTGTCGAGCGCAACAACTGCTTCGAGGTTGGCAAATCGTCGAGGGTGGGCTTTGTTACGTTGTACATAGTGGTTTTCTCCGTGTGCGGTTCAAGAAACGAAATAGCCGGTGAGCTGGTAACCGATCAGAATGAAGCCAGCACACATCATCGCGACGTTCGCGGTATAGGCATGGCGCCAGAAGCTCGCCGTCCGACGCCAGTAACCCATGACAATCAGGATCGCGCCCAACGCCAGCAATTGGCCGATCTCAACGCCGACGTTGAAAGCCAGCAGATTCGGAATCAGCCCATCGGGTGAGATGTCGTACTCGATAATCTTCGTGGACAGGCCGAAACCGTGGAACAAGCCGAAGACCAACGTTGCGATTTTCGTATCGGGCTGGAACCCGAACCATCGCTGGAACGCGCCGATGTTGTCGAGCCCTTTGTAGACCACCGACAGACCGATGATGGCGTCGATAATGTAGCTGTTGATGCCGATATTGAAGTACACACCCAGCAGCATCGTGGTCGAATGACCGATGGCGAACAGGGTCACGTACAGGCCGATATGCTTCATCCTGTAGAGGAAGAAGATCACGCCGAACAGGAACAGAATATGGTCATACCCGGTCGCCATGTGCTTGGCGCCGAGGTACGCGAAGGAGACAAGGTGGACACCTGTGATCTCCTGAATATAACCCTTGTCGCCCTCGGCAATAGCATGTGCCAATGCCTCATTGGTGCTCGCAAGCAGAAGTACGACCACGGCGGCGAGAAACAGGGACATTCGCAGCCAAGCCTGCTGCTGTCGCAGGCCTGACACCACTACAGATACTCTTTCACTCATGAACTTCGCACCTTAAATCGGATTAAAAATAATTTCCTGTCTGGCATGCATTGCGAGCAATGCGAGGACGAACCGGAACCGAAGAAACAGGCCATCCAGGTCACGTCGTTTTTGTCGCCTCATGTTCGGTATTTCGATGAGTCAGGCGATACAGCGCCGGCAACACCAGCAGTGTCAGCAGTGTCGAGGAGATGATCCCGCCGATGACCACGGTGGCGAGCGGTCGCTGCACTTCCGCGCCTGTGCCGACGTTGAGCGCCATGGGGATGAAGCCAAGGCTCGCGACCAGGGCGGTCATCAGTACCGGGCGCAGTCGCGTCGTGGCCCCGTTGACGATGGCGTCCTGCAACGGCAGCCCATCGTCGAGCAGCTTGCGGATGAAGCTCACCATCACCAGGCCATTGAGCACCGCCACACCCGAGAGGGCGATGAAGCCGACACCCGCCGAGATGGAGAATGGAATATCACGTAGCCACAAGGCGACCACACCCCCCGTTAATGCCAGGGGCACGCCGCTGAAGATGATCGCCGCATCCCGGCCCGAGCCAAAGGCCATGAACAGCAGACCAAAGATCATGAACAGCACCACAGGCACTACCACCGACAGACGTTGACCGGCCGCAATGAGCTGCTCGAAGGTGCCGCCATAATCGACCCAATAGCCCGCCGGCAACTCGATCTGACGGTTCACCTGTACGCGTACTTCTTCCACGAACGAACCCAGGTCGCGCCCACGCACATTGCTGGTGACGACCACCCGGCGCTTGCCGTTCTCCCGGCTGATCTGGTTGGGACCGGGCGCCACCTCAATCGACGCGAGCTGACCGAGCGGCACGTAGGCGGCCTGACCCAGGCCAGCAGCGATGTCAGCCGGTATTGGAATCGGCAGGGATTCAAGCACCTTCGGGTCTTGACGCCGCGCTTCCGGCAGCCGCACCACGATGTCAAAGCGGCGGTCGCCCTCGAACACCTGGCCAGCGACGGCACCGCCCAAGGCGATCGCAACGGTCTGCTGCAGGTCGTCGATCGCCAGGCCGTAGCGGGCGAGCGCCTCCAGGTTTGGTGTGATCGTCATCAGCGGCAGGCCCGTCACCTGTTCGACTGCCACGCCCGCCGCCCCGGGAATGCTTTCGGTCAAAGCCGCGATCTGTGCACCGATTTCGGCCAGTTGGTCCATATCGTCGCCGAACACCTTGATGGCCACCTCGGCACGCACGCCGGCAAGCAACTCGTTCATACGCATCTGCACCGGTTGCAGGAACTCGTATTTACTACCTGGGATTGCGCTGACTGCTTCTTCCATTTCAGCAACCAACGCCGTCTTCGGCTTGCGCGGGTCAGGCCAATCGTCGCGATCCTTGAGCATGATGAAGGTGTCGGCCACCGACGGCGGCATGGGATCGGTCGCGACCTCGGCCGTGCCGATCTTGGAGAACACTTCCTCCACCTCGGGAAACTGCTTGAGCCGGTCCTCCAGTTGGCGTTGCATACCGATCGCCTGGGTCAAACTGGTGCCGGGGATGCGCAGCGCGTGCAGGGCAATGTCACCCTCGTCCAGATCCGGGATGAACTCGGTGCCCAGGCGCGTCGCCAGCATGGCCGACAGCACCACCAGCACCAACGCCGCTGCGACGACCACGACGCGCAACTTGATGGCCTGCTTGAGCAAAGGGGCATAGCAGCGGCTGATACCGCGCATCACCCTGGTTTCCTTCTCGGATACCTTGCCGGTGACGATCATGGCCACGGCCGCCGGCACGAAGGTCAGCGACAACGCCATCGCGGCGGTCAGCGCCATCACCACGGTCAGCGCCATGGGATGGAACATTTTCCCTTCGACACCGGACAGCGCGAAGATCGGCAGATAGACGACCGTGATGATGAACATGCCAAACAGACTAGGCTTGATGACCTCAGCGCCAGCCTTGGCCGTCAGGTCGAAGCGCTCGTCGCGGGTCAACAGGCGGCCGAGCTGATGCTGCCGCTGACTGAAGCGCCGCAGGCAGTTCTCCACGATAATCACCGCACCATCGACGATCAGACCAAAGTCCAGCGCCCCCAGGCTCATCAGGTTGGCCGACACCTTGTTCTGCACCATGCCCGTGATCGTCATCAGCATGGTGAATGGAATCACCGCAGCGGTAATCAGCGCCGCCCGGATGTTGCCCAGCAACAGGAACAGCACCGCAATGACCAGCAGAGCGCCTTCCAGCAGGTTCTTCTGTACGGTAGCGATGGCGCGATCAACCAGTTGAGTGCGGTCATAGGCGGTATGCGCACGCACGCCCTCTGGAAGCGTTTCGTTGATCTCCGCGAGCATCTCACCCGTGCGCTGCGCAACAGCACGGCTGTTCTCGCCAACCAGCATGAACACCGTACCCAGCACGATCTCCTCGCCATCCTTGGTCGCCGCTCCAGTCCGCAGACCACCGCCCTCGATCACGTCAGCAACATCGCCAATGCGCAATGGCAGACCGTCACGCGTCGCCACGACGATCTGGCGCAGCCCCTGGATGTCGGCGACCTGGCCGGGAACGCGGATCAGGTATTGCTCACCGAAACGCTCGATGTAGCCAGCGCCCACGTTAGCGTTGTTGCGCGCGACCGCATCCAACAGATCACTCATGGTCAACCCGTAGGCCAGTAACTTGGCCGGGTCAGGCGTGATTTGGAATTGGCGTTCATAGCCACCGATGGTGTTGACTTCCGTCACGCCCTTCAGGTTGCGGAGCTGCGGACGAACCACCCAATCCTGAAGGGTGCGCAATGCCGTCGGCGACCACGTTTCTTCGTAGCCCGGCTCAGGCTCCACGGTGTACATGAAAATCTCGCCCAAGCCGGTTGCCACTGGCCCGAGCGCGGGGTTCAAGCCGGCGGGAATCCACGAGGCCGCCTGCTGCAAGCGCTCGGCGACTTGCTGCCGCGCGAAGTAGATATCGGTACCGTCTTCAAAAACCGCCGTCACCTGCGACAGGCCGTAGCGGGAGATAGAGCGGGTATAGTCGAGCCGCGCGATGCCGGCAAGCGCCATCTCCACCGGCAAAGTGACGCGCTGCTCGGCTTCGAGCGGCGAATAGCCCGGCGCTTCCGTGTTGATCTGCACCTGGACGTTGGTGATGTCCGGTACCGCATCAATCGGCAGACGGCTGTAGTTCCAGATGCCCAGGCCCGACAGCGCCAACACCAGAGCGAGTACGAGCCAGCGATGCGCGATGGACGCGCGAATGATACGCTCAAGCATATCCGTGTCCTCAGTGGTCGTGGCTGGCGCCGGACTTTTCGATGTCCTGGCGAATCAGGAAACTCTGTTCGGTCACGTAGGGTGTGCCGGGTTTGAGCCCACCCAACACTTCGGCGTAGTCGCCATCACGATCACCGAGTTCAAGCATACGGACCTCATAGGTCTCGCCGACCTGCGCAAACACCACAGTGAAGTCGCGGAAGCGCTGCAAGCCCGACTCCTTCACCGCCAGCGCCACCTCGCGCGAGCCCACCGCGACCTCGGCCGCCACGGTCATGCCCGGCCGCCATCGACCCTCTGAGTTCGGAACGCTGACGCGGGCAATGACACTCTGGCCCGCCCCGGCCACCGGCAGCAGACGACCGATCGTTGCCTCGACAACGGCGCTCCCGGTCGCCGAGCGTATGCGTACCGACTGTCCCGGCTTCAAGCGTTCGGCATCGGTACCGATGGCACGCAGGTCTATCCATACCTGCGACAGGTCGGCCAGCTCGAACAGCGCGCCTGCTCCGGCCACGTCGCCGACGTTGGTGTTGCGCGCCAGTATCACGCCATCGAAGGGTGCGGTGATGGTATAGGTGCGCAGGCTGTCGTTGCTTTCGATAACGGCCAATGTCTGACCGCGCCGGACACTGTCGCCCTGTTGCACACTCACGGAGCGCACGATGCCGGGGAAGCGCGCCCCGACCAATGCCTGCCGGTTGGCATCCAGTTCAACGGTACCCATCAGTCGCACAGCATCATGAATGACGGCCGGACCCGCCGGTTCGACACGGATGCCGGCATCCTCCGCGATGGCCGCCGGGATGGTCACACGACCCTCGTAAGACTCATACGTCCAGGTAGACGTCTTGCCGCCCTGCTCGGCCGTCACGGCGACATCGAACGAATGCGGCTCGGTAACTTCACCACTGCCCGCCAGATAGTCGCCTTCCGGTGTGAAGGTGAATCGGTTGACCTCGCCATCCAGCCGGGAGAGCTCAACTATTGCGGTGACATCCTCGGGGGCGACCGGGTTGCCATCTCGGTAGGCGTAGAGCCGATAGTGCGGCGGCACGTTGGTCTCATAGATGGTGAGTTCCAACGCGAAGTCACCATCACGCAGTAGTCGGCCGTTGTGCGGCCCACGCTCGTAGTCTTCATTTGCCGCTTGTATACCCGCCGCCTCGTTGGTGGGGTCGCCGGAAGGACTGCAAGCGGCCAACAACAAGGGGCAGAGGAGAGTCAGAAGAAGTAGACGATTCATGGGGTCATATCCTCAACGGTAGCGGTGAGGCGTTCGACCTCGACCAGCAAAAGGTGATAACGACTGGAGGCTTCGACAACGCGCGTATGCAGGCCAAATAGCGTCTTCTGCGCTTGCGCCAGTGACATGAAGGAGAAGCGGCCGGCCTCGAAACCGTGACGAGTGGTCGCCAGCGCCTTTTCGGCCTTGGGAATCAAACTCGTATACAACGATTCGGCTTCCGTGCGCGCGCGCATCAGTTCCTGATAGCGCTCGAATAACGCCTGATGACGTTCGAAGCGGTAGACTTCGCGACGTGCCTCCAGCGCGGCGAGTTCCGCATTGGCTTGAGCGACCGAATACCCGGAGCGCTTGCGACTGCCCAGGGGTACCGACACCGACATCACCAGACCCTGGTCATTAAAGGCCTCCATGCGGCGCACGCCCAGGCTGACGTCGACATCGGGCTTGGCACTGGCTTCGGCGACCCGGCGCCGGGCAACGATGGTGTCGGCCTGCAATCGTGAGGCTTGCAGCTCGGGCGTCATCGGCAACCGTGAAGCCAGCGTCTCGAACGGCACCACCGTCGGCAATGCTTTCAGGTCTCCAACAACCTCGCCGAAGTCTGGCACCAGCGCTCCCCAACTCGATGCCAGCGCCATCCTGGCACTGGCAAGCTCGTGTTCCGCGCTCTCACGATCCAGCTCCGCCTCCGCAAGCGCGATCTCGGCAGCCAGAAGATCCGACTCTGGATTGCGAGCTGCCTCTACGCCGGCAGCGACCTCCCGGCGGGTACGCTCGGCCTGCTCAATACGTTCTTCGATATATTTCAGCCGCTGCTGTCCGGCGACCACTTCAATGAAGCGCGTGGCGGTCAGGCTGGCCAGATCAATCCGTACCGTATCGGCCCGGTGCTCCTGCTCGCGAACCTCGGCCCGACCGAGCGTCTGGCGGGCTTCTCGCTTGCCGCCAAGTTCAATGACCCGACCGATACGCAATGTCGTTTCAGCCGAATCGGCTCCGCTCAGGCTGCCGGTGCCAGCGACATTTTCCACCTCGCCACCGATGGTGTAAGACGGTGGCAAGCCCTCGCGATCCGCACGGGCTTGCACGGCCTGGAGCTGAGCCATTTCGGCGACGACGGAGGGATGAGCGGCCAGCGCGCGCGCGACGGCATCTTCCAATCGCAACGGGTCAGCGGCGTGGGCCGCGGACGTACCGCATAAGCCGATGATCCCCCACACTACTAAACGGAGCACCTTCATGAGAATCCTCGCAACAATAACAAGTGAACTAACGAATCCGCCCAACACGGACACCCCACGCTCGCGCAAAACCACCATAAAACCGATCACTGATCGGTTTTTAGAATACAAAAATACCACGAGCAACCCTGTGCGCTTATCTTGTCAGCACGGCAATGAGCGATTCGGTTAAGAAGTGCAGCCAGCCGGTCGATAGACTGCAAAACGCCAGCACACCGACACCGAGGAACGCCCCCAGGTACGACACCGCTTTGCGCTCCGGCGCCAGCAAGGCCTCGACGCGCTCGGGAATGAAATCGGAGAAAAACGCCATCGACAACGGCCTGTGTTCCCTGGCGTGGTTCCGAAATATCTTTTCCACCGCAACGATGGTCTCGGCCACCACCAACGGACACCCCACAGCCGTTGCGGCGACGAAGTCGCAGCGCTGTTCCAGAGCAAGCTCCAAGTCGCTCAGCAACCGACGGCGAGTGCCAGGCAATTGAATGCTCGATAGCACGATGGCAATCAAACGGTGCTGGACGTCGCGATGAGCGATATGCGCCTGCTCATGCGCCAGCACGACGCGCAACTGCGTGGGATCGAGCTGCTGCAATAACGAGGTCGAAAGCAGAATATGGCCACGCCCGATGCCGCAGGCCAGCGCCATGGGTTGATCCGCGTCAAGCACATGCAGTTTGTCCGACTCTCCAGGACGCCGGCTCAATCGCAACATCGCGACCAGGGCCCGTCGAGCACGCCAGAGTCCCACCGCTGCTCGCGTCGCCAACCAGAGCGCGTAGGTCGCCAGCAATGCCAGCGCCCCCCACAACAAGAGGCTCTGCCCACTGTCGCTCGGATGCCATACGCACAAATGCAAGAGAGAACCGGCGTGCTCATAACAGGCCGCGGCCCATCGGTCCGACCCATGAAACACTGATGGCATGACGACGATCATGGCCGCGTAGACAATACCCGCCAATGCTGGCGTCACGAGCGTCCACCAGACTATTCGCGCTCGCTGGACAGGTGTTCTACTCGACAATCGCCCGCGCAATGGATGCTCACAAACAGCAATGAGAAGGCTGAGTGTGATCGCCAGAACGAACCCAGCAAGCAGCGCAAATTGAAGTAGTTGCCCATGACTCATCAATCAATTCTCATCCAGCTCGGCGCGACGGCGCGCAATCGTTTCCTCCAATCGCTTGAGCTGGTCGTCGTCCGCTCGCGCGGCGAGATCGGCGAAAGCTGACAGCAACGCATCCGGCTGATGGCCTGCAACGCGGCGCACCGTGGACTCCACCAACTTCTGGATCAACTCCGGGCGTGACAACCTGGCCGAGTATTCGTAAGCATGACTGACCTTCTCACGTTGCAGGATGCGCTTGCGGAACAAACGCTCCAGCGTGGACTGCACGGTGTTCAACGTAATCGAACGCGAACGTCCCACGCGCCCGTAGACCGTCTTCGCGTCGGATGCACCGAAGCGCCAGATGTCTTCAAGCACGGCAATTTCCAGGTCGCCCAGAGGCGGCACATCGGGATTAGTCAACTTGTTGCACCCAAACGCTTGACTTGAGCGGCAAGTATCATCCATAAAAAACCGACCGTCAATCGGTTTCTGCTATCCTAGTACCGCAGACCGGCAACCGCCCCTACGCGCGGAGCGCCGATCCCGCAGCTCCGACGGGCTTTCGCCCGAGACGACCTGCCCGCTGATGCGGCCGCCACGCGAGCAGATCCAGGGTGCCTCCGTGTGACAGGTACGGCAGACGTTACCAGGAACCGGCGCGATGGCAGCGTCCATCGGTTTTAACTTCACAGCCAGGAGGTCGATCGACTCAAGGGTATAGCACATGGAACTACGCTATCTTCGGTGCTTCATTGCCGTGGCCGAGGAACTTCACTTCAGCCGTGCCGCGGAACGTCTGCACATCGAGCAATCCCCGCTGTCTCGCACGATCAAGAAGCTCGAATCCGACCTCGGCGTGATTCTGCTTGAGCGTACCTCCCGTGGTGCGCGCCTGACTTGGGCCGGCCAAGTGTTTCTGGAAGACGCTCGCCGCATCCTGCTTTCCCTCGATCAAGCCAAGGCCAATGCCAAGGCCGCCGCGACCGGCTATCGGGGCACGTTGCGCGTCGCCCTGTCCGATGGCATCGCCCGCGTCCGTCTGAGCGCGCTGCTCGCGCTATGCCGGGAGGAAGAACCGGAGGTCGAAATCCGATTGTCCGAAATGCCGTTCGCCCAGCAGTTGAAGGGCTTGCAAAACGATCTCTACGACATTGGCTTCACCTTCGCCGATGGGATTGACGAAGGCATCATCACCGAGCCAATCTGGCGCGATCCATTAGTAGTCGCACTGCCGGCCAGGCATCCGTTGCTGGCCCACAAGCGTGTACCCCTTGATCAAGTGCTGAGCTACCCTCTGGTGCTTTGCCACCCCGAAGTCTGCGCGGGTTGCAGCCTTCAGGTGGAACGCTATCTGCGTTCGGTGGATGTGGAGCCCACCGTGGCCGAGCGTGTGGCCACGCACGATCTGATGCTCGCGCTGGTCGCCGCCGGGTACGGCATTGGCTTCTCAAGCGCGGCACACATCGAGGCGTGTCGCACCACCGACGTGATTGCGCGACCTCTTGCCGGACGTTCATTCGTGCTGACGACCCATCTTCTGAGGCCAGACAACGAGCCCTCCGAACAGTTGACCAATTTCATCCGGCGCGTTCGTAAAATTGCCGCCGACTTTTCTGTGTCGTGATCGGCATCAGCACACGGTTACCCGACGAGCAGGCCGGCACGCCTGCCCGACAGATTCCCATACTTAATTACCTGTCGTCGCAGGTGGCAAGCTGATTCCCACCAAACTATGGGGCAGGAAAACAGGCGAACAACGAGAGGCTGACGTTGAGACAACATCGCTCAGCAGAGGTGTCACGGTCAAAAGCTATTGCTTTTTGGATCTTCATCAAGACCTCTACGACATAGCTCATAGTGCTTTCCGTTGCCATGCCGCAACCAACATTGCATATATGCTCGCTCTGCAATATTCGACGTGACACGGCGGCAATCGGCCACTTACGACGCCAATCCCGCGGCGCGCGGAGCATTCTTAGGAGCATCACCTTCAAGACCTTCCAAGTCTGACCCAGGGCGCATTCCGCAATCGGACCTGAACAAGACCCTACGGGTCTTTACCGTTTCGTTACAAGCAAGAACACTTCAAAGTCCGCGCCAGCCAACACCAACCTGGCGGAGCGGGCTCACTTGGTCATGCACTGGATAGGTAGTGGATAGGTCAATATCGAAGAAATCGGGAGATGTGGCGCTGCTTATACATCCTCAACACTGCCGAGCATCCGTAGCTGCTGTTGGGTCGCGGTCAGACAGCGAACACCTAACGACATCCGTCCAAGTGAAACGTGGAGGCTTTTGTCGGAGGAGCCGAATGGCTGGCACATTATGCACAAGACCCGATTCCCTCATCATTCAAAGGTGTTCTATCACCCCATGGAAGCCGCCATCAGATGGTCCAATCTGATTCGGTTTGAAGATCAAATTCTCCAAAAAATAGGGGCAAAGAAAATACCCGGACAGGATGACTTCCCCCGGTGGCCGATGTTGCGTCTCAACACCGAGCGCATCTTTGACGCGCTTTGGAATGGCGATCTCGCGTATGGCAGAGCGGGCATCACCATTGACGACCCATCGCTGCTTGACGATCCGGCACTGACAGTCCGTCACGTTGACCTCAAAATTTGGATGTCGCTCTTCTACCCCGACCAGAAGCCTGAATTCCTGTTCGACGCGGTAGAACGACAAATGCACCCGGCCATCGGCGTCGAAACCATCCAGACGCTGATTGCTGAAAAGGAAGCACTCAGGATTCGTCTGGCGGACCGGGAACAGTCCTTCAATATTTTGTACGAGCAACATCAGTTGCTCCGCGAGCAGGCCAAGAGTTTGGGGGCGGCCGGGCGTGAGGTTTCGGCCAGAAGCGAGACGACCTATCTCAACATCCTCGGAGGATTGCTGAACATGATGCTCGGCAAGTCACCCGGCGGCATGCCGTACTCATCGTTCGAGACGATGGAATCCGTGATCAGCGCGCTACTCGCGCATTACGAAGGCCGCCCTGGCATCAGCGAGCGGACGCTGTGGGCCAAGTTTACCGCCGCCAAGCGGCACCTGGACGGCCACGCGCGCTGACTGCAATTGCAGTCCCGCACTCTGCAATTGCAGTGTTTTTCGCGGCGGTGACCCATTGAATACAAGGCACTTTCCGAACAGCGCCGATGAGCGTCAAGGAGTGCCCACCATGTCTTCGCAGACCACCGCCCCGGCGGCGCCGGTTGAACGTCGCATCCTGCGCCGCGCCGAAGTCGAAGCCAAGACCGGCTTCAAGCGCGCGCACATCTATAGCCTGATGAAAGAAGGCAGGTTCCCCAAGGCACTGCGTTTGGGCGTGCGCGCAGTGGGCTGGGACTCGACCGAGATCGACCAGTGGATCGCTGATCGCCTCAAAGAACGCGCCTGACGCTTCTCCTTTTCCGGTTCATCCCATTCCGTGAGGAGAAGCCCATGCAGGTGGTATCCATCATTTCGACCAAGGGCGGCGTGGGCAAGACGACCACGGCGGCCAACCTGGGTGGCTTCGCGGCCGACGCAGGGCTGCGCGTGCTGCTGCTGGACCTGGACGTGCAACCCACTTTGTCGAGCTATTTCGAGCTGCAAACGCGCGCCCCCGCCGGCATCTACGAATTGCTGGCTTTCAACGAGCAGGACATCGGCCGGCTGGTGTCGCGTACCGCGATCGCTGGCCTGGACCTGGTGCTCTCCAACGACGACAAAGGGCAGTTGAACACCCTGTTGCTGCACGCGCCGGACGGGCGGCTCCGGCTGCGCAATCTGTTGCCCGCGTTCCGCGAACACTACGACCTGCTGCTGATCGACACGCAGGGCGCGCGCAGTGTCCTGTTGGAGATGGCCGTGCTGGCCTCCGATCTGGCGGTGTCGCCAGTCACGCCGGAGATCCTCGCCGCTCGCGAGTTCCGGCGCGGCACCTTGCAACTGATGCGGGACATCGCGCCATACCGTCGCCTCGGCATCGAGCCGCCGCCGCTACGCCTGCTCATCAACCGCGTGCATCCGGTTTCCAGCAACGCGCGGCTCATACAGCAGGCACTGCGCGACCTGTTCCGATCCGAGCCCGGCATCGCGGTGCTCGATACCAGCATCCCCGCCATCGAAGCCTATCCGCGCGCATCGACCCAGGCCTTGCCGGTGCATCGCGTAGAACACCGACGCCCTACGGGGCGGACGACGCCGGCCGCTTTCGACACGATGCGCGCACTCGCCTGCGAACTGTTGCCGAGTTGGGAACCCTCGTTCACTCGACTGACAGCGGGAGCGCACCGGAGGAGCAGCACATGACCATCGCGCGCTCCCTCCAGCGTGGCAACAAGCGGCTGAAACCGCTCATCGACTTCGCACTGAAGGAAGGCTGGGAGGTCGCTCGCACAGCGGGCGGACACCTGAAATTCACCAAGCCGGGCCTGCCTCCGATCTACACCGGCTCGACGCCCGGCGATCGCCGCGCCGGCCTCAACGCGCTCGCTCTACTGCGCCGCACCGACCGCGCCATCGACCCGAAAGCGACGACAAGGGAGGCCGACGCCGATGGCTGAACCGACCCCCCAGGACATCGCAGCCAAGTTGCTGGCCGACCGCTTCGAGCGTAGCGGCCCGGTCACCGATGCACTGAGCGATCCCATCGCCGATACTCCCATGACGGTGACGCTGGACCAGCTCCAGCCGTATGACCTCAATCCGCGCGTCACGCGCAATCCGCGCTACGACGAAATCAAGGCATCGATCCGGGAGCGTGGCCTCGACGCGCCGCCGGCCATCACCCGCCGGCCCGGCGGGACGCACTACATCATTCGCAATGGCGGCAACACGCGACTCGCCATCCTGCGCGAGTTGTGGAGCGAAACGAAGGACGAGCGCTTCTTCCGCATTCCGTGCCTGTTCCGGCCCTGGCCCGAACGCGGCGAGATCATCGCGCTTACCGGCCACCTGGCCGAGAATGAACTGCACGGCGGCCTGTCGTTCATCGAGCGCGCCCTGGGCGTGGAGAAGGCCCGCGAACTCTACGAACAAGAGTTGGGCCAGGCGCTGACGCAGAGCGAGCTGGCGCGTCGCCTCAGTGCCGACGGCTACCCGATCACCCAACCACACATCAGCCGCATGCAGGACGCCGTGCGCTACCTGCTGCCGGCGATCCCAGCCGTGCTCTACGGCGGTCTCGGCCGGCCCCAGGTGGAACGGCTGACGGCCCTGCGCAGGGCGAGCACACGGATATGGGAAGCGCGCGGCGCGAACAAACGGCTGGCCGTCGATTTCCCGTCGCTGTTCAACGACGTGCTCGCCCTGTTCGACGGCGACACCGACGGCTTCTCGATCAAGCGGGTGCAGGATGAACTCATCGGGCAGATGGCCGAGTTGCTGGAGGCCGACTACGACTGCCTGACGCTGGAGATCGGCGAGACCGAGAACCGGCAGCGTGCGCTGACCAGCGATCCGGTGCCCCCCGCACCGCAGTCCGGCAATGCCGCGGCCGCGCCCGTGACGCCACAGCCACCGCGCTCGCCCGACCCGGCGCCGACAGTTCCCATGGCGCAGCCCCCAGCTACATCGCCGAAGCCACCACGGATGCCGGAACCGCTGGCATCGCCCCCGCCCTCGGAAACGCCCGGCAGTGCGCAGCCTTCGGACGACGATCACGACGAACGCCTGCGAGGCCATATCGTGTCGCCGGCGCCGACCACCGAACGCTTGCAGGCGATCCAGCGCCTGGTGGCCGACCAGACCGGCGAGGCACTGCCGGACTTCGAGGCGAACGTCTTGCAGGCGATTCCGGTGCAGGCCGGCGGTCTCTACCCGATTTCCGATGTCTGGTACATCGAACCGGGCCTGGACGCGCCGGACCGGCTGCGCGTGCATATCGCGCAGTTCGCGCGCGAGATCGCCGAGGAAGCCGGACAGGCCGAACGCATCGAGGCCATCGACGATGGCATCGGCTTCCTTTGCGACATAGGCGCCCTATCGACGGACCCGCAGGCGATGCCGCTCATCGCCCGCGCGACGCTCACCCTGCTGCACGCCCTCAGTGCGGGATACCGGCCGGCGGTTGCAGCACCCACCGCACTCGACAACCTGCGCCTGACCGATGCCCTGGGGCCTCTGCTGCAGGGTCGGAAGAATGGCGACAAGGCGCAGGCCTCGCGCCTGAGCGACAGCGGCCTGGTCAAACTCTTTCGCCTGCTGCGGCTCGCGCGCCGGCTGCTGGAGCTGGAATCCGGCATGGCATCGGGCACGCACGCCTCCACTGAACCGTAAGGCCGGGGGAGACGCGATGTCGGCACCGCATCCACTCAACCAGGCCGTGATCGCCCAGGCGCTGCACGATCTGCGCAACGGCCAGTTGCGCCGCTGCAAGGCGATGGGCTTCGGCGACCGGGAGCTGGACGCACTCAAACACCCGGAGCTGGTCAGCATGCTGGTCAACGCCACGGTGTCCTGGTGCTCGGTCAAGGTGAACCGCGAAGTGCTGCAACGCCTGTTGCACCAGGTGGAGGACGTCGAGAAGGAGATTGCGACCGTCGATCGCATGCTCCGCCTGGGCGCAAGCACGGAGATGGTCAGCAAGTTCTACGGCCTGACCCATCAGGAAGTGGCGTTGCGCCGGGACGTTCTCGGCCTGCCCAAACGCAAGGGCCGCCATCCGGTATTGAGCGAGGAACAGGACACCGGCTTGTGGGGGCGCTGGAAGCCCGCCGTCGAGCAACGCGGCATCGCGCTGGACGACGACATGGCGATGCTCCATCTCACCCTCGATCTTGCCGAAGAACTCGCCCTGCCGGCCTCCGTCATCTGGGCGACGATTCGCGGCTGGATCGATCAGGGATTGGTGTAGGCCATGGCGATCGACAAGCCTCATCGGGGAGGCGGTCCGGTCTCGCTCTCGGCCCTGCTGGACGAAGCCGCTCAACACCTGCCGCCCCGACAGGCCGGACCGACGGTCAGCGATGGATTCCTGTTCAGCGGCAACCGCCATGAGAGCGTGCCGCGCGCGCTGTTTTTCGATCATCGCCTCACGCCACTGGAACGCAACGCCTGGCAGGTGTTCCGGCTGCTGCTCGACGACGACGGTATCACCGCCTTTCCCACCTATGAACAACTCCGCCCCTACCTGGCCTCGACACCGTGCGCGCCGAAGGCTTCCCACGAAACGGTGGCGCGCGCGCTCACGCTGCTGCGCCTGACGCGCTGGCTCAGTCTGGTGCGGCGCCGGCGCGATCCGCGCACCGGGCGCATCCAGGGCAACCTGTACGTGCTGCACGATGAGCCGCTGACGCCCTTCGAGGCCATGCAGCTCGATCCCGATTACCTGGACCTGGTAAGCCAGGCGCTGACGCATGCGAGCAAGGCGGTGCAGCACGTCGGCGTCCACACACTCCAGGAGATCGCCGAAGACCCACTGCTCAACGGCCGCGCTCTGCCCACGCGCCTGCAGGTGCTGGCGCAGCGGTTGGCAAGCCAGGGGTGGAAGGCTCTCGAAAGTTATCCACAGGACGAGACGATTCACGAAACCGAAGAAGGCCCGAAAGCCCTTCTTCGGCACGGAGAACAGCAGTCTTCGGAATCCGAAGCGGGTCGCAAAGCCCCGTCAGACGCCCTTCTTCCGAATCCGAAGCAGGACCGTACAGTACGTAAAGAAAGTATTAAAAATAATAAAGTACGTACAGTACCGCGCGCGAGCGAAAACCTTCGTCTGCCTCAGCGCTTCCTCGCCTTGAAAGAGGAACAGCAGTCCGGCGCGCTGGTCGCACTTCAGCGGGTGGACGACACCCTGCAACAGGCGGTGCTCGACGAATGGGCGGCCCGCTGCAAGGCCGGCGGCATCCGCAATCCCGCCGGTTATCTCTTCGGGGTCATCCAGAAAGCGATCAAGGGCGAGTTCCATGCCTGGGCTGGTCAGCCGGAACACGCACCGACCGCTATTTCACCGTCGTCTCTGGAATCGCTGCGCGCGCCCGAGCGCGACTGGTCTCCGCCAGCGATCGATCACGAAGCCGCGCAGCAGCAGCATCTGACCCGCCTGCACGATCTGTTCAAGGAGTCTTGAAGCCAGCGGGCTATACCAGTGGTATAGCGCAACAGACTGCCTTCCCGACGATGCAAACAGGCGGCGGCGCAATGCGGTTTGTTGACTGACAGCCTTCCCCTGCTTGTCGATGCTGGCGACTCGTTCATTCACAGCGAGTCGCTCCTATGGCAAACGAACCCCTGCAACTGAATCTCGGGTCGCTACGCAGCGCGATGGCGCTGACGCTGCACACGCATCACGCCTCACGCATCTGGCACGGCCGCGCGCCCGCCGAAGGCCGGCCCGGCATCATCGGCCTGAACGGCTTCATCTCCATCATGAACAAGCTCAAGCGCGGCGCCGAGCAGGACGACCCCTACTCGGACTGGTGGATGCTGCGCATCGAGGAAAAGATCGCCGACACCAAGACGCGCCTGCAAACGCTGCGCGAACAGGTTGACCAGGCCCTGGCCGACGTACCGCCCGCACTCAGCCTGGGCGAGAACCTCAACGTGCAGCCGGTCAAGCTGCCCCTGTTCGTCAATTCTCAGTTGGGGTTCATGGCGGTCTACCTGCTGGCCGACTACGACGACCTGGCGCGGCGCCTGATCCTGGCGCATCACACGGCGTTGATCGATCGCAGCACCCTGGAGCGCTGGCTCAACGACGGTGCGCATGCGCTGCGCAGCCTGTTCTCCCTGGCCCAGCAGTACCGCTATTCCGGCACAACGCGCGATGACTTCGCGGCGAAGAACGCAGCAGCGCGTGCGGCACTGGAGAAGTTCGGCGAGCTGCCGACCGACGTGCTCGAAGGCACGCACCGCTCGCGCTTCGCGCCGCCGATCAACCGCCGGTCATCGCAGGATGGCAGGCAGGAAAGGACGGATACCCCGAGCGCTGCGCCAGCCGACGAAACCACGGAAGACGACGCGAACGACGACGGCACCGCATCCGATGAGGATGAGCCAGCATGACGGAATCTGCTCTCACCGACACACCGACACGCTTCACGCCGCTGGAACAGGCGGACTTCCAGCGCCTGGAACACGCAGCCTACCTAAAGGGCCTTTTACAGCCTTTTAAGGGTAAGGGACGTTTGGAGACCTGGGCCAACCAGTGCGCGGCGCTGCGCGACGACCTGATCGTGCTGGCGCAGCGGCGGGTACTGCCCCAGGCGCGCGGCTATCCCTTCAGCCTGCTCGGTGTGCAACTGGCCCAGCAGACCACTGGCGCAGGCACGACCTTTCTGCGCTGGCGCAATCTCGACCGTTCCAGCATGGGCGTCGCCTTGTGGGAGGCGCTGCTGGCCGACCCCGCGACACCGGCGTCGCTGATCGACGACCTCTACGCGATGGAGCTGCAGCGCATCGCGCTGAACATGCAGATCAGCCTCACGCACAGCATCGCCCGCCAAACCCTGGACTGCGCCGGAAAGATGGCCCAGGCCGAAGCGGCTTACCTGCGGCGTATCCAGGGGCACGCCGCCTCGATCAACCCCACCACTTCCAAGGAGTCACCATGAGCACGCATTTCTTCGGCGAGGGCAACATCGGCTCTGCGCCAGACTATCGCGAGTTTGCCAACGGCAACGACGAGCCGCGCCGGCTGCTGCGCCTGAACGTCTACTTCGACAACCCGGTGCCGATGAAGGATGGCACTTTCGAGGATCGTGGAGGTTTCTGGGCGCCGGTGGAACTGTGGCACCGCGACGCCGAACACTGGCAGACGCTGTACCAGAAAGGCATGCGCGTGCTGGTCGAAGGTCGCACCGTGCGCGACGAATGGGAAGACGCCGACGAGAACGAGCGCGTGACCTTCAAGATCGAAGCGCGCCGGGTTGGCATCCTGCCGTATCGCGTCGAGGGTGTAACGCTGGGTGCCAAGGGACAGGCCGTGGAGCAACCCCACGACGAGTAGCCGCTGCGCAGGATCGTGTGAGCGGCTGGAGCAGCCGTCAGCCGCTCACCGTGCGCCAGTTGTGCGCGGTTTATACCAGTGGTATAGCGCCATTGACGTCCATGGAAGGCCAATCGTCATGGACTTGAGCACTACTTCGATCTATAACTTGTTGTTTTTCCAATCTGTGAAATGGCTTGCCCCTAAGCCATCTTCCTAGAACGAGATAAGCAGCATGATCGGAGTCAGGACTCGTTATTCACTTGCTCAATTCCTTGAACTGCAGGAGCCCGCCGTGTGTGTCGTGATATTGGGCAAGTACGGCGTTCAGCACCTGTCGCTGTCGAGGGAGCAACTGCTGTACGACCTACTGAACACACTGCGCGGACTTGATGACCGCACGCTCATGCTGGCGCTGTCCGAGGTGGTTGCAACCACAGGTGATCTTCGGGCCAGAGTCAATCCGAAGTATCGGTTTGACGAGCGCATGCACGACTTGGCGCAGTGCCTGCTGCTGGACGGCTACATCATCCAGGAAAAGAAACTGGTCCAGACCGATCCGTCGATTGCCGATGCCGCGCCCTTGGAGGATGACCTGGTTACGGCATTGCAGAACTCTGGCGCCCCCCCGCGCGCAGGACATCATCGCCAAGATCAACGACTCGGCCGAGGCATTCCGGGCGACGCCGCCCGACTACAACGCATCGCTCGTCAACGCCCGAGTGGCGCTGGAAACCTTGGCCGTTGACGTGGCCACCCATGTCGCTTCGCTGCAGCAGAGTCCCACCACCTACAACCCGTCAAAATGGGGCGAGGTGCTTTCGTTCCTGCGCAGCAGCGGCGAGATCACGGTCGAAGAGGAAAAGGGGCTGGCTGGCGTGTTCGGTTTTCTGAGCCCTGGCGCCCATCGCCCGGTTGGCATCCCGGAAGACCAGATGACGCGGCTTGGCCGCTCCTTCGCGCTCAATATGTGCTGGTTCCTGCTCAAGAACCATCTCGCGCGAAGCCACCAGCCTTGAACTCACTGACTTCGATGCGCAAGGGAAAACAAGATGCCGTTTGAAATCAGGTCTTGGGAAGAAATCTCCAGAAGCTACGGATGCACGATCCTGCTCGGCAACGGCGCCAGCATTGCCGTCAGCCCGAGCTTCTCCTATGGATCACTGCTCAGGCATGCCGTTGAACAGCGCTTCCTTCCCGACGACGCCCAACGACTGTTCCAGTTCTTTCAGACCAACGATTTCGAGTTGGTTCTTCGGATCGTCTGGCAGGCGTCGAACGTCAATCGGTCGTTGCAAATCCCGGACCACCGAACCCATGCCGCCTACGTGAGTCTCAGAGACTGCCTCATTCAGACAGTCCGCGACATTCACCCGGAATACGATCAGGTCAGCGCGCACCTGCCGAGCATCTACCAATTCCTGAAACGCTTCAGCACTATCATCTCACTCAACTACGACTTGGTGGTGTACTGGGTCATGACCTATGGCCTGGAGATCGAGGATCAGCATGTGTTCAAGGATTGCTTCATAGGAGGCGGCGTCTTCTCCGACGACTGGCAACGGTTCAGGCAGCCGATCGGCAGGGAGCGCTCGACCACACTGGTGTTCCATGCCCATGGCAGCCTTGTGCTGTGCAGGAATTTGGTCGAGCAAGAACTGAAGATACACAACAGGGACGCTGGTCTTCTCGAAGCGATACTTCAGCTCTGGCAGAGTGAAAGCGTTGTCCCGTTGTTCGTGAGCGAAGGAACGTGGCAGCAGAAGATCACGTCCATCCAGAACAGCTACTACCTCTCCACGGTCTACAGAGAAGTTCTGAAGTCACCGCGGAACACTCTCGTTGTTTACGGCTGGGGATTCGCTGAACAAGATCTCCATCTCTTGCAACGGATGAGTGGAACAGGGATCAATCGTGTGGCGGTGGCGGTGTTCCGAGGGGATCAGGCCTATTGCAACAGGGTCTTCCAGGCGATCCGCGATACCTTGGGGTGGCACGTTGAGGTAGAGTTTTTCGACAGCGAGAGTCCCGGTTGCTGGATTTACGCTGATTAGCAGAGTCTGCGCCCTGTCCTATAGACCTGCAAAGCCAAAAGCAAACACCGCACCCTGAACCCGCACAAGTTGGTGTCTGCCGCTGCCGCGTTGTTTGCTGCCGCACTCATTGCCCGCTGGGATGCTGACGATCATTCGATGACCGTCACGCACACTCAGGAGGCTTCATGCGCGTTTTTCTGTGCGAAAAGCCTTCGCAAGGCAAGGACATCGCCAGGATGTTGGGCGCCCGGCAGCGCGGCAACGGCTGCTACAGCGGTTCGGGTATCACGGTGACCTGGTGCATCGGCCATCTTGTCGAGGCGGCACCGCCGGAAACCTACGGCGAGCAGTACAAGCACTGGTCCATCGAGCAGTTGCCTATTCTTCCCGAGCGCTGGCGCATCGAGGTCAAGGCCAAGACCGCCGCGCAGTTCAAGATCGTGAAGCAGTTCGTCGCCCAGGCCGGCGAGTTGGTGATCGCCACCGATGCCGACCGCGAAGGCGAAATGATCGCGCGCGAGATCATCGATCTGTGCGGCTACCGTGGCCCGATCCAGAGGCTGTGGCTGTCGGCGCTCAACGATGCGTCGATCCGCAAGGCGCTGACTCAGCTCAAGCCGGGTGGCGAAACGCTGCCACTGTATTTTTCCGCACTGGCCCGTTCGCGCGCGGACTGGCTGATCGGCATGAACCTGAGCCGCTTGTTCACGGTGCTGGGTCGGCGGTCCGGGTATCAGGGCGTGCTGTCGGTCGGTCGCGTACAGACACCGACACTGAAACTGGTGGTGGACCGCGACCGCGAGATCGCACGCTTCGTCTCCATGCCGTATTGGACCATCGACGTCACGCTATCCCACGCGGGCCAGTCCTTCGCGGCAAGCTGGATGCCGCCCGACGGCACCACGGGTGCAGCCGGTCGCTGCCTGCAGCAGCCAGTGGCGCAGCAGGCCGCCGACCGCATCCGTGCGGGTCGTGAATCGAAGGTGCTGTCGGTGGAAACCGAGCGTGTGCGCGAAACCGCGCCGCTGCCGTTCGACCTCGGCACCTTGCAGGAAGTGTGTTCGCGGCAGCTCGGGCTGGACGTACAGGAGACGCTGGACATCGCGCAGTCCTTGTACGAAACGCACAAGGCGACGACTTATCCGCGCAGTGACTCCGGCTACCTGCCCGAGAGCATGCTGGCCGAAGTGCCGACCGTGCTCGACGCGCTGCTCGCCACCGATCCCGGCCTGCGCCCGTTGATCGACCGGCTCGACAGGACACAGCGCTCGCGCGTCTGGAACGACAGCAAGGTAACGGCGCACCACGGCATCATTCCCACGCTGGAGCCTGCGAACCTCTCAGCCATGTCGGAGAAAGAATTGGCGGTATACGCGCTGATCCGGGCGCACTACCTGGTGCAGTTTCTGCCGCATCACGAATTCGACCGCACGCTGGTAGTGCTCGACTGTGCAGGGCAATCATTACAGGCTGTCGGCAAGCAGGTGATCGTGTCTGGCTGGCACCTGGCGCTCCCCGGCAAGGGGCAGGATGCGGCGGACGACGAGCAGGCTCAGCGCAGCCAGATCCTGCCGCCGCTGGACATCGGGGCGCGCTGCGGTGTCGGGCAGGTCGAACTGAAGGCACTGAAGACGCTGCCCCCCAAGCCTTACACCCAGGGCGAGTTGATCAGGGCGATGAAGGGTGTCGCCAAGCTGGTCACCGATCCACGGCTGAAGCAGAAGCTGAAGGAGACGACGGGCATCGGCACCGAAGCCACGCGCGCCGGCATCATCAACGGCCTGTTGGTTCGCGGCTATCTGGTGAAGAAGGGCCGTGCCATCCGCGCGTCGGATGCGGCCTTCACACTCATCGACGCGGTGCCGGCGGCGATCACCGATCCCGGCACGACGGCGATATGGGAACAGGCGCTGGACATGATCGAGGCCGGCCAGATGACGCTGGACACCTTCATCGACAAGCAATCGGCCTGGGTCGCGCAGTTGGTTCAGCAATATCGAGGCACCGTCCTGTCGATCAAGCTGCCCGAAGGACCGGCCTGCCCGGTGTGCGGTGCGGCGACGCGCCAGCGCAACGGCAAGAACGGTGCCTTCTGGTCGTGCAGCCGCTATCCCGACTGCAAGGGCACGCTGCCGGCCGAATCCTCGACGGGCAGGCGCAGGGCTTCGCGCCAGCGGCGCGCTGCGCCCAAGGCGTCCTGATGCCAACGAACACCTCTGCCGCGCCGGGATTTCACTGACGGCGAGGCAAACCGTCCCGCGCCCCGTGGGACTCCCCAGCGCGCGTCTCCTTCTGCAACGGTGTGCGCGTTCCGCCTGGCCGATACAGGCCACGGGACGAGAAGGTGGTTTCTCCACGAATGGCGCTCGCCGCCATTTCATTGATCGGTGTTCCTTCCGTTGATCGCGAGGGGTCTCCTGACGACTTGCCGGCCCTCCGGCGCTGCGCGAATCGTCAGGAGACCCCTCGGGTCCACGGTACTCGGTGCCGGTGCCCGCCGGCGAAACAACGGGTTCCCTTTGTGCGCGGATGTGTGCCAGAGGTTTCCGGCCCCAGCCACGAAACGGGTCGGGTGAGATTGCTGGACCAGCGGCAGGCTTTGACGACGGCCACGCCCTGCAACAGCCCACGGGTGGTGATTCCTCCCCGCCGAAGGCTCCCGCCTTCGGCTGCTTTTCCCTTCACACCAGCTTTCGCTGCGCCGACGCACCACGCTCGGCAAGCAATCGGGCGATCACCGCGAGCGGATTTCGGCTCGCCAATGCACGCCAAGCCTCCGAACCTACACCCCATGCGCGCTGACCTCCGTCAGCACCATGCCCAGGCAGCTTCGGTCTTCAAAGCTACGGCGCGGTTCTTCCGCGTTGACCGATCCAGTCCGCTTCGCATCGCTCCTGCGGACGATCGCCATGTCCTGGCGACGATGCTTCGTTCCACCCCACGGGAATCCGCTTCATCCCGTCGGGATGTGGCGCTTCCCATCCCTTCATAGGAGAACACCATGTCCTTCGATCCTGTCGCACTCAAGCCCACAGGCCCTTCGGGTCTGCTGGCGCTGGCGTATGTAGGCAAAAGCCTGCCCTTGCAGGTGCTGTGCAGTGCCGCCGGGCACTACATCGGCACCTTCGACGACGACGGCCCCGTCTCCCGCGAGTCCGTCGAGTATTTCCCGAGCCACGAGGCCGCTCGCCATGCCCTGGAAACCAGCGCATGGATGCAGCGCCAGTACCCGTGATCCCCATCCATCTATCATCAGGAGAACCTCGTCATGAATCCGATGAGCGAGCAGGCGATCTTTGACGAGATCGCGCGCAACGATCTGCACTTCTCGAAAGCCCCCGATGCCTTTTTCCACGCCTGGAAGCGCGGCGTCGAACTGGTCGGCCCCGGCCTGTTCGGCAACGGCACGCAGGAATGTCTGAACCTGGCCGTGGACAAGTGGGACTTGTGCCCAAACGTCGCCGTCATCAAGAAGACCATCGGCGCCATGAGTTCCGGCGAAAGGGTCTTTCTCGCCGCGATGGTGAGTTTCTACAACTCCAAGGACGGCGGTGCGCTGCTCAAGCGCGTTGGCGTCCACGGCCTGGCCGACCTGGGCGGCCTGGACCTGGAGCGACGCAAGATCATCGCCGCGCTGATCCTCAACTACACCGGCTGGTAACAGCACCTGCGGACCGTCATCCGTGACGGGCACCGTTTCTTTCATCCCTCTGGGGTCGATCCCCGGCAGGGGATCGGCTCCGCCTTTCCTCTACTGGAGAACCATCATGAACCCCACTGCCAATCCCGTTTCAAATCCCTTTGTCCGTGGCTACAACGGCCTTTCCATTCAGCGAATGATCGCCATCGCCTACGATGACGACTGCCCGCTGACCTATCTTCCGCTGCACGTCTCGCAGTCCCATCTGCGGGACGACCAGATCCAGCGTTTTGAATGTGTCTTCTGCGACGACTTCACCTTGATCACTCAAGGCCAAGCCGTGCCGGATGAACTGGACGCTCAATGCCGGAACCATGGCATCGCGCGCACGGTGATCTATGCCGTCATGGCGGACGACTTCGGAACGCCGGTGCATGTCGGCGATACCTATTCCGAGGAAGCCGCCCGCGACGTGGTGCGCCGTCTGACCTTCGACACTGGCCACTACAGCCGGTGCTGGGAGATCAGTTCCGGGCACCTTCCCGAGGAAACGATGCAGTACCTCGAAGACCTCGCGGATGCGTCCACGCTCACCGGCCTGTTGTTTGAAGCCTTCAGGATTCCCGACAGCGATGCCGTGGGCGTGAAGTTGATCGCCACGCCCTGGACCGACGCCAATCTCGAAATCGTCGATGGCCGCAATACCCAGGCGCTGCACAACGATCAGACGGATGCGTGCGTCCCCACGCCGCTGCTGAACGTGATGCACTTGGCCGCCATGGCGGACGTGCGCATACTGGTCTTCGATCCGAACGCCGCGATACTGGACGGCCTGCCTGTCTACGAAGACTGATTCCTCCATCTTGAGCCCCTTCGAGGGGCTCTTTCTCTTTGTACCCCACAGAAATAGGGATGGCTGCGGAAGCCGATTGACGGTCGCCGGTTCGCCGCCGCCATGCCACGCTGCGGCCATGTTCCGCTGATCCGTCAGCAACATGCCCAGGTAGTCACGGTCTTCGAGGCTACGACGCGGTTCCGACCGCGTGACCGATCCAGTTCGCACCAGCATCCCATGCGCGAACGTTCGCCCCTCCTAGGGCGAAGGATGCACAAGCAGTACCTGGATCGTTCGATCCATCAACCCGCGCGGGGGTTATGCCTCCCCGCCGGGGTGGGTGTGTCTCCGCCTTCTTGTCCCTCAAGTCTGGAGATTCACCATGACCACTTCATCCGAAAAGTCCAACTTCTTCGATCTGCACATCACCGGCCTCGGGTATCTCAATCGCATCCGCGAAGTGAAGCCCAAGAAAGGCGATGCCTTCCTGGCCTGCGACATCGCGGCGCTCAATGGTCCCAGCGATAAGCCGGAGTACCGCCGTTTCGACGTGCGCGTATCCGGCAGCGAAGCGCAGCACCTGATCCGCCGTTGCGTCCCCGCCGTCGAGGCCGAACGCAAAGTGCTGATCGGCTTTCGCCTGGGCGATCTGTGGACCGACCTCTTCACCTACAGCAAGGGGAAGCGTGTCGGCGAACAGAGCGTCAGCCTGAAGGCCCGCCTGCTCTTCGTGAGCTGGATCAAGGTCGATGGCCAGCTCGTCTACAAGGCCGAACCCAAGGCCTCCGAGGAAACGGCTCGCGACGAAGCGCCCAGCGTTTCGAGCGAACCCACTGCCCAGGATGCACCCGCATCCGAGACGGTTTCCGACGACGAAGCAGCCGAAGTACCGGCGTTGGCCGAGTCGTTCTGAACCCACAAGGCCCCCTCACCGGGGCCTTGCTTCCTTTCCATCCAACGAACCGCCGGTCTTTCCAGTCGGCGTCTCGTGACCTCATCGTAAGGAGCTGACCCATGATTACGCTTCCCGGCCAATTGGCCATCAAGACCATCCACGGCAGGAACGGCGACTTCAACGTCGGCCGCCTCGCCACCTCCATCGGCGAGTTCGTCATCAAGAACGCCGAGCTGGATCAGTACCGCGAAGGCAAGTACGAGGGCGATTTCGTCATCACCGAGATTCGTCCTTCGACGTACAACACCAGCGGCCGCATGGTCATCGAGATCCGCGCGCACCTGGGCGGAATGACCTTATCGAACATCGACCACCTGAGCCGCGATGAAGCCAACCGGCTGAGTCCGCAGGAAGTCGATCCGATCGACGAGGAAGCGCAGACGCCAGTCCCGTCCACTTCGGCACCTGCCGAAGCGAAGGCGGCAACGTCCAGCGATCCCCTGGTCGATACCACGCCGTTCGGCGCCGACGTTCCCGCCAAGCCGGCCTCCAAGCCGGTGACGCAGGACGATGACGCCACGCTGTTCGGCGCTCTCTGGCCGCTGGGCGAGATCGTCAAGCTCGATGCCACCGTCGATCGCCGCCTGTTGCGTCAGCAACGGGACCGTCTTGGTGCCTTGGGCTACGAGTTCGCGCCGCTGTCCCAGGACTGGCATATCGCCTCCGCCTGATCCCTCCGTCGCTTCCCGCGACGTTCCAACCACCCGCCGGGGTATTTCCCCCGTCGGGGGAGTGCTCCGGCTTTTCACAGGAGAACTCCCATGGGCTGGTATTTCTCGCGGCAAACCCGCGACCAACTGATCCGCGAACTGATCGAACCGCAGGAGAGCGAAAGCGCTCGCTCGGAGGTCATCGCCCACGCCCTACGCGGCAACGTGCTGTGGTCCGTGGTGCGCATCACCGCCAAGCAGTCGGGATTCATGAAGCTCGCTGCCGGCGATTCCATCAACGTCATCCGTTGCGACCTGCTGCAAGGCTCGGGTGGCGAATGGGGCCACAAGCCCCTGGATGAATCCATGCACCCCTACTACTACTCGTGCCCGTTGCGCTATCTCGACATGGCGCCGGTGCAATCCCCCGAGTGGCGGGAAGGCGTGCTCGCCCATCACGCACGTCGGCGCATGCCGGCGTCAGTGGCCTGAGCACGGGAGGTACGTCATGGACCCGATCCTGGCCTCTCTCCCGGCGTCGTTGCTGCGTCTCGTCGAAGATCAGTTGTCCAACAACGAAGTTTCTTCCGACGAGGAACTGCTCGATCACTTCATCAGCGACGGTCTCACCGAGGAACAGGCACGGCAGGCGTTGACCTACCGCAACCAGTACCTCGCCAACCTCTACCTAGACGGTTTCACACCGATCCTCAAGGGGAGCGAAGCGCTTCGCTTCAACCCCTACAGCCGGCAATTCGAGCCGGAATGATCCGCAGGCCCTTCTTCACGGGGCTGCATTCCTCTTTACCTGACCCACCCAGGCCCTGCCCCGCAGGGCCTTTCTTTGTCCCATGCAATCGCACGCATCCGGCTTTTGGCCTCTCGATGCCGATTGCTCCAATCCTCAAAAGGAGATAGTCATGAAACTCGCATCCCGCTTTTCTTATCGTTCTCCGGTGCTGCGTTCGGATCACCCGTTGTCGGATGATCAGATCCGCACCGTCGCCCCATCCATCTTCGCGGAGACCCCGCACGAAAGCCGTTCCCAGCGCTACAGCTACATCCCGACTGCGGCCGTGTTGACGGAGCTGCGCAGAGAGGGTTCCCAACCGTTCATGGTGTGCCAGACACGTGTGCGCCACGAGGATCGGCGTGACTACACCAAGCACATGCTGCGGCTTCGTCATGCGAGCCAGATCAATGGCACCGAGGCGAGCGAGATCATCCTGCTCAACTCGCACGACGGCACCAGCAGCTATCAGATGCTGGCGGGCATGTTCCGCTTCGTCTGCCAGAACGGCCTGGTGTGCGGCGACACCTTCGCCGACGTCCGCGTTCCTCACAAGGGCAACGTCACCGATCACGTCATCGAAGGCGCCTATGAGATCTTGCAGGGTTTCGAGCAGGTGCAACACTCGCGCGACGCCATGCGTGCCATCACACTCGACGACGGTGAGGCCGAGGTCTTCGCCAGATCGGCGTTGACTCTCAAGTACGACGATCCCGGCAAGACCTTGCCGATCACGGAGAATCAGGTTCTGCGGCCACGTCGTTTCGACGACAACCGTTCGGACCTGTGGTCCACCTTCAATCGAGTGCAGGAGAACCTCGTCAAAGGCGGCCTGACCGGCCGTACCGCAAACGGGCGCCAGCAACGCACGCGGCCCGTTCAAGGCATCGACCAGAACGTCCGGCTGAACCGGGCGCTGTGGCTGCTGGCGGAAGGTCTGCGTCAGTTGAAAGCCTGACCATCAAGCGGATCATGCCCATGTCGGCATGGTCCGCTTTTTTTGTTCGGCGGACGCCCCTTCGGAGCCCCTTTGCAAACAGGGTGGCGTCGCGTGGCGGTTTTTCGCTCCCGCTCACCGGCCTGTTGAAGCAGGCTACTTCCCATGTCCGTCGGCGTTGCCGACAACATGCCCAGGTAGCCTAGACCTTCAAGGCTACGGTGCGTTGCGACGCACTGGTCGTTCTCTTTGCCAAGACGCCTACGGCGTTTCCTTCCATCCCCCTGGGGCAGTGACTGCCCTCGCGGGTGGTGCTGCCTCTGTTTTCTTCGAGGACATCACCATGCCTGCATCCACATCATCCAGTGTGCTCTATCCCATCGACGAATGCCCCGACCTCATGGCCGACGGCTGCATCGGCGATGAGCACGGCAACCTCATCTTCCTGTCCGTCTGGGCGCGCGATACAGCCATCCAGGAGTTCCTGGCTCGCCTGACCCTCGGTCGGTCCGAACAGGGACTGGACCAGTTCCATCTCGTCACCGATCAGGCGTCGATTCCGGTCTTTGTCGGCAACACCGACAACCTGGAGAAGCGCACCACGCGCGCCTTCCGGCGCACGCTGTTCGGTTCCATGTCTCATCTGTGGCTGTTCGACAAGCGCTGCGTGAAGCCCGACAAGGCCAACGCCAGCGCATTGGCGCTACTGCCCAGGACAGTGACCGACCACACCGAACGCCTATGGGCGCTGGTGCGGGAGACCTGCCCCCTGCCGCTGCTCGATCACTGGCGCGATGCC
Organism: Pseudomonas sp. 10B238; assembly: GCF_000970615.1. Taxonomy (NCBI): domain Bacteria; kingdom Pseudomonadati; phylum Pseudomonadota; class Gammaproteobacteria; order Pseudomonadales; family Pseudomonadaceae; genus Pseudomonas; species Pseudomonas sp. 10B238. The sequence continues at coordinate 11,919 of NZ_KQ033944.1, read as the reverse complement.
GTGCTGGAGCTGCTGCAATCACGGGACATGCTGACGCGCCTTCCGTTCGCCCTCGGGCCGCTGGAAGGCCATCGGCTGGCCCTGGACGTTCCGGCGCTGACCACGGCGCTGGGCGAACTGATCCGCAACGGCACCCTTGGTGTTTCGCAGGTCGAGCTGGCCTCGGGCAAACCGCTGCGGCGGGTGGCCTGACGCTCACCACACGGGCATGTGCGTCGCGCGTGCCCCGCTTTCATCCCACTTCTTCACAGGAGATTCCCATGGCTCTCATGTTTCCGCGCCTTGCGCGCAACTTCATCAAGAACGGCTACTTCCCGACAGACGAACCCACGTTGGAAAGAGCCCTGACCGCGCTGGCACCCTCATCCGGCGCCATGTGCATCCTCGATCCCTGCGCCGGCGAAGGCGTGGCGATCGCCGAAGCCGCTCATGCCCTCGGGCGCGAACAGGTGAAGGCATTTGCCGTCGAGTACGACGCGGAGCGCGCCACCCATGCGCGCAGACTCGTCGATCGTTGTCTGCATGGCGACCTGATGGACTCGCTGATTTCCCGCCAGTCCTTCGGACTGCTGTGGCTCAATCCGCCCTATGGCGACCTGACGCGGGGCGTCGATGGCAACATCGGCTACCAGGGTCAGGGCCGCGCACGGCTGGAAAAGCTGTTCTATCAGCGCAGCCTGCCGCTGTTGCAGTACCACGGTGTGCTGGTGCTCATCATCCCGGCCTATGTACTCGATGCCGAGTTCGTCGGTTGGCTGACCCGCCACTTCGCCGACCTGCGCATCTACCGTGCGGTGGACGTGCAGTTCAAGCAGGTGGTGATCTTCGGCCGGCGCGTGCGTCAGCGCGAGCAGGTGCCGGAGGACGCCAAGACGGCGCGCAGCCTTTTGCTGCAAGTCGGGCAAGGCGACATCGAAGCCGAGGAATTGCCCTGCGAATGGCCGTTCCAGCCTTACACGGTTCCGGCGTCTCCCGTCGAACCGGAGCACTTCTATCGCGTCACGCTCGAACCCGAGCAATTCGCCGACGAGGTACAGCGCCTGCAAGGGCTGTGGCCGTCAATCGACACGCACCTGGGCGCCGCGCAGCAATTGCCACGGCCCCCGGCGCGCGCCCTGTCGCACTGGCATCTCGCCCTGGCTTTGGCCGCAGGCGCGGTTTCAGGCGTCGTGCAATCGAAGAACGGCCGCACGCTCGTCGTCAAAGGTGATACCCACAAGGAGAAGTCTCACCAGACGGAATACACCGAGCGTGACGATGGCTCCGTGGCCGAGACGCGCATCCTCACCGACAGGTTCGTGCCTGTCATCAGGGCGTGGGACATGACCCTTGGCTCTCCCACATGGGGCCAGGTACTGACCATTCGCTGATCGTTGTTCCTTGACGGTTCGCCGTCGTTTTCATCCACCCACCGGGGTCATGTCGCCCCTGTGGGGTGCCGTGGCCCCTTTTTCTTGAGAGGTAGTCACCATGGCACTCGCAGTTCTGTCTCAACCACGCTTTCGGGCCGGAAAATTGCTCATGACCGCAGGCGTGAATGACCTTGTTCAACGGGGTGTGTTCAACCCCGGACCCTATCTCCAGCGCCATCTCGATGGCGATTGGGGCGATCTCTGCGACGACGACAGGCGGCAGAACGATGCCGCTTTGAAGTTCGGCGAGGATCGATTGTTCTCGTCCTACCAAGTCACTTCCGACCTGAAGATCTGGATCATCACCGAGTGGGATCGCAGCGTAACCACGCTGCTGTTGCCCAGCGAGTATTGATCTGTTTTCACCGCGGCGCTTGAACGTCGCGTTTCTTCCCACCCCTGGGGCATGTCATCGCCCCATCGGGGGAGGTGCATGCCCCATTTTTTTTGGAGCATCACCATGTCCCTCGATCTTGAAACTGTTCCCGATACCGCCGTGCGGGGCGACCTGCTGGAAGCGGCGGCTTCTCCACTCACGATCAGCTTGCAGGACTTCGTATCGGAGTTCGGCGACGAGTTGCTCGATTCTCTCAACCGCGCCAACCCGCCCGTCTACGCTGGGCAGGCACGGGCGCATCGCCAGACCATCCTGGCCGGCCTGAAGCGGAAGTTGTTTCCCGCCCAGGCCGAAGTCGTCCATGCCGTCACCGAGCTGCTGGTCGATCGTGGCGAACGCGCCGCGATCGTCAACGGCGAGATGGGCTGCGGCAAGACGACCGTCGGCATCGCCACGGCCGCCGTGCTCAACGCCGAAGGCTACCGCCGCACCCTGGTGCTCTCGCCACCCCACCTGGTCTACAAGTGGCGGCGCGAAATCCAGGAGACGGTGGCCGGTGCCAAGGTCTGGGTGCTCAACGGCCCGGACACGCTGGTCAAGCTGCTGAAACTGCGCGAGCAGTTGGGCGTACCACCCCAGGGGCAGGAGTTCTTCGTCCTCGGCCGTGTGCGGATGCGCATGGGCTTTCACTGGAAGCCGGTGTTCGTGCGTTGGCGTACCCGTCACGGCGACGTGGGGGCGTGCCCGCATTGCGGCCATGTCATCACCGACCTGGACGGCGAGCCGATCAACCCGGTGGAACTCGAAGCGGAGGAAACCCGCCGCAAGTGCGGACACTGCGCCTCGACGCTGTGGACGCTGATCCGTCCCCGGCGCCTGTCGGTCAACGACCAGTCCCACGCCGTGCTCAAGGCGCTCAAGCGTATTCCCACCATCGGCGAAGTCACGGCGCAGAAGCTGATGAAGAAGTTCGGCGAGTCGTTCCTGGCTTCGATGCTGGGCGACAACCTGTACGAGTTCATCAATCTCATGGACGACAACGGCGAGCTGGTGTTTTCCGACCGGCAGGCCCAGCGCATGGAACGTGCGATGGCCTCGATGGAGTTCGGCTTCGGCGAAGGTGGGTATCAGCCTTCGGAATACGTCAAACGCTACCTGCCGCAAGGCACGTTCGACCTGCTCATCGCCGACGAGGCGCACGAGTACAAGAACGCGGGTTCCGCCCAGGGGCAGGCGATGGGGGTCTTGGCCTCCAAGGCGCGCAAGACGCTGCTGCTGACCGGCACCTTGATGGGCGGTTACGGCGACGACCTGTTCTACCTGCTGTTCCGCGCCCTGCCGGGGCGAATGATCGAAGACGGCTACCGGCCGAGCAAGCAAGGCAGTCTGACGCCGGCCGCGATGGCGTTCATGCGCGATCACGGCGTGCTCAAGGACATCTACTCCGAGAGCAACGGCTCGGCCCACAAGACCGCCAAGGGCAGCAAGATCACGGTGCGAACCGTGAAGGCCCCCGGCTTTGGTCCCAAGGGCGTGCTGCGCTGCGTATTGCCGTTCACGGTCTTCCTCAAGTTGAAGGACATCGGTGGCAATGTGCTGCCGCCCTACGACGAGGAGTTCCGCGAAGTGGCGATGGACGCGGAGCAGGCGCAGGCCTATGGACGCCTGGCGGGGCAACTGACCGCCGAGTTGAAGCAGGCGCTGGCGCGCCGCGACACGACGCTGCTGGGTGTGGTCCTCAACGTGCTGCTGGCCTGGCCGGACACGTGCTTTCGATCCGAGACGGTCAAGCATCCGCGCACCCGCAATCTGCTGGCGTTCACGCCGTCGCTGTTCACCGATCTGGAGGTCATGCCGAAGGAGCGGGAACTGATCGACATCTGCCGCGAGGAAAAAGCGGCGGGACGCAAGGTGCTGGTCTACAGCGTCTATACCGGCACGCGCGACACCACATCGCGCTTGAAGGTGCTGCTGGAGCAGGAAGGCTTCAAGGTGGCGGTACTGCGCGCGAGCGTGGATGCCTCCCGCCGGGAAGACTGGATCGCCGAGCAGTTGGATCGCGGCATCGACGTGCTCATCACCAACCCCGAACTGGTGAAAACCGGCCTGGACCTGTTGGAGTTTCCGACCATCGTGTTCATGCAGTCGGGCTACAACGTGTACTCGCTGCAGCAGGCTGCGCGCCGTTCCTGGCGTATCGGGCAGAAGCAGCCGGTCCGGGTGATCTACCTCGGCTACGCGGCCACCTCGCAGATGACTTGCCTGGGGCTGATGGCCAAGAAGATCACGGTGTCGCAGAGCACGTCGGGAGACGTGCCGGAATCCGGGTTGGACGTTCTCAATCAGGACGGCGACTCGGTGGAAGTGGCACTGGCACGGCAGTTGGTACATTGAGCATCGCTCGATTTTTGGCGGCCCCTTCGGGGGCCGTTTTCTTTTCTGTCGGGCCGGTGCGTGATCGGCCCCGCGATACCTGGCAGTCGAAAAATCGGGCGGCCCGCAGTTCCCTTTGTTCGCTGATGCGACGGCCTTCCCCTGCGAAGGTGGCATCACGAAGCCCCTGGGAGCCGCCGCATGCTATCCATTCGCCGCCCATACCCGGCCGGAAACGCCGCGCTTGCCGCCGGCCTGATCGCCGCCGCCCTGACCGCCGGATGCGCCACATCATCCGTCGCGCCACCCGTCATCGAACCGGAGCCGGAAACACAAGCCCGGCCCGTGCCGGACGGCTGGATTCCCATCGTTCGGTATGGGCGCTACACGCTGGTGGAGCTGGTCCCGGAGGCCGCCCAGCAAGACCTGCTGTTGCAGGTCATCGACGTGTCGATGCCGGCGACCCTGCCCGCGACGGTCGGCGAGGCGCTGGGCTACGTGCTGCTGCGTTCCGGCTACACCCTTTGCGAAGCCGATCCCGACGCCGCACCGCTCCACCATCTTCCCTTGCCGGCCGCGCACCTGCGGCTTGGGCCGCTTTTCCTGCGCGACGCCCTGCTGACGCTGGCGGGGCCGGCCTGGGAGCTTCACGTCGATGACGTGGCGCGGCGCGTGTGCTTCACCCAGGAACAGGAGCCGTTGCCATGACCCTGCCTCCCGATTTCCATCCGACTTCCCGCACCCGCCTGCTGCAAGTCGCCGCAGCGACCTGGCTGCTGCTGGTCAGCGCGGCTGTCGTCGTCAATCACGTGTCCCTGTCCCGCCTGGCCGAGGACGCGCGAGCCAGCGCGCCGGCCATTGAGGTCGCGCTGCTCGATAGCCGCCTCACCGAACTGGAACTGCTGACGGACAGCACCGGGCACGAGCTGGAACCGCTGACCCAGGCCAGCCTCGACACGGTTCGCCAGGCGCTGGAGGAACGGCTCGCCCGGCTCGAACAGGCGGACACCGAACCGCCTGCCACGACCGACATTGCACACCTGCAAAGCCGCCTGGATCAGCTCGAAGCGCGCTTGAAGGAAGTCCGCCAGCCGCCACCACCCGCTGCCGCGCCGGCACGTCGTCCGCCCCCGGCCGAGGCCGCACGGCCCGCGACCGTCGAACCGCCATTCCGGCTGCTGGACATCGAACTGCGTGCCGGCGAGCGCTTCCTGTCCATCGCGCCCGCCGATTCCCGCTCGCTCGCGGCGGTCCGCGTGCTGCGTCTCGGCGAGACCGAGAGCGGCTGGCGGCTCGAATCCCTCGAAGGGCGGACCGCGACCTTTCTGTTCAACGGACAGGCACGGCGTTTGAGCGTGCCGTAGGAGGTCTTCGTGAAGCCGTGGTTCGTTCGTTTCGTTCTGGCGGTCGCCGTCACTTCGATGGCTTCGGCGGTCGCCGTCGCGCAGAACGCGCCCGCCGCCGACTCCCGCATCGTCCAGAGCCGGGACAGGGCCGCCATCGACGCCGATCTTGACGAACGCCTGGCGCGGGATTGGGGGCTGCAAACCGAGGAGTGGGCGCGCTACCGCCAGTTGATGCAGGGACCGCTGGGTGTGTACTCGCCCGGTCTCGATCCCTTCACGGCCCTCGGCATCGAGGCGCGCACGGACGAGGAACGCCGCCGCTACGCGGAGCTTCAGGTGCAGGCGGAGGCCCGCCGCGTCGAGAAGCTGCTTGCGTACCAGCGTGCCTATGACGATGCCTGGAAGCGGCTCCATCCCACGCTTCAGCCCGTCGTCCTGACCGATGCCGGCACCCCTCCCGCCACGTCCGGCGCCCTGGGGCGGCTGGCGGTCTTCGTCAAGGACGACTGCCCGCCCTGCGAACAGCGCGTGCGGCAATTGCAGACCGCAGGCACGGCCTTCGATCTCTACATGGTCGGCAGCCGCCAGGACGATGCGCGCATCCGGCAATGGGCGACGAAGGCAGGTATCGAGCCGGCCAAGGTGCGCGCACGGACCATCACCCTGAATCACGACGCCGGCCGTTGGCTGTCGATCGGTGTGCCGGGCGAGCTGCCGGCCGTCGTGCGCGAGGTCAACGGGCAATGGCTGCGTCAGTGAGCCTTTGCCGGGCAGGCGTCCTGTGCCTGCTCTGCCTCGCTGTCTGGACCGCGCCCGTCCTGGCGCGGGAGGTTCCGCCGCCGGCCTATCAACTGGCCGCGCACGACGCCGGCATTCCCTCGGCGGTGTTGTACGCCGTGGCCTTGCAGGAAAGCGGCATCGCGCTGCGCGGGCAGCGAACTCCGTGGCCCTGGACCTTGAATGTCGCCGGCCAGGCACGGCGGTTCCAGACCCGCGAGGCCGCCTGCGCAAACCTGCGGCGCGTGCTGCGGGAGGTGCCGGCAACGCGCATCGACGTTGGTCTGGGGCAGATCAACCTCGGCTACCAGGCGCACCGTTTCGATCACCCCTGCGAACTGCTGGACCCGTACCGGAATCTCGCGGTCGCCGCCGCGATCCTGCGCGAACACCACAGGCCCGGCGATGACTGGCTGCTCTCCATCGGCCGCTATCACCGCCCCGCCGGTGGCGCACCGGCAGCCCGCTACCGCCGCAGCGTTCAAAAACATCTGGCGCGTGTGCAGGGCAGCCCGGTTCCGTCCATCGCATCGAGGAGTCATCGACCATGAACATCCGCCTGTGCGTACTGCCGCTGCTGGGTCTGCTGGCCCTCACCGCCCATGCCGCCGACCAGACCCTTATCGTCGTCGAGGATCGCGGCGGCGCGTCCGCCTTGCCCTACTACCAGGCGCTGAACCTCCAGCCCCGAAACCCTCGCCAGGCACTACCGCCACCGCATATCGAGGTGCCGCCGCTGCCGGGGGAACGTCACGGCGAGGCCGACATGCTGCCAGTGCGCTCGACGCTGTTGACGCCGGGCACGGTGGAGCGTCGGGTGATCGAGGCGCAGGGGTTGCGCCCGCTGTTCCTCGTCGGTGATGACGAACGCTCACGCGCCTGGCTGCGTCTGCGCGTGGAAGTCTTGCACGAACTCGGCGCGGTCGGCCTCGTGGTCAACGTCGAGTCCCAGGTCACGCTGGATGCCCTGCGACGCCTGGCGCCGGAACTGATCCTGTCCCCGATCTCCGCCGACGACCTGGCCCGACGGCTTGGCATCCGCCACTACCCCGTGCTCATCACCGCCACGGGGATCGAGCAGTGATATGGCCCAGCCGCATTCGGTGGAAGTCCTGCTGCGTCCGGCGGTCGAGCTTTACACCGTCGCGGTCTGCCTCGGCGCCGCCGTTCTCTGCCTCGCCGCCCCCTGGTCGCTGGCACTGAGCCCACTGGTGGGCCTGGCCGGTGCGCTGGCCTTTCTGACCTTCGGCACCATCCGCTTCTATGAAGCCTGGGCGATCCTGCGCTATCGCCGCAACATTCGCCGCATACCGCGCTACGTGATGGCCAGCCGCGACGTGCCGGTGAGCCAGCAGCGGCTGTTCGTGGGCCGGGGTTTTCGCTGGGATCAGCGCCACACCCACAGGCTGATGCAGACCTACCGGCCGGAGTTTCGCCGCTACGTCGAGCTAACACCGCTCTACCGATCCGTGCGCCGGCTGGAGGAGCGATTGGAGTTCGCGCCTTTCCCGCTGCCTCTGCTGACCCGCGTGACGGCGTGGGACAACCCGTTGAACCCGGCGCGGCCACTGCCGCCGGTCGGCGGCCTGCCACGGTTGCACGGCATCGAACCGCACGAGGTCGATGTGTCGCTGCCGCTGGGCGAGCGTGTCGGCCACACGCTGGTGCTCGGCACCACCCGTGTCGGCAAAACCCGGTTGGCCGAACTGTTCATCACCCAGGACATCCGCCGCAAGGTCAATGGCGAGCACGAGGTCGTGATCGTCTTCGATCCGAAAGGTGATGCGGACCTGTTGAAAAGGATGTACGTGGAGGCCCAGCGCGCCGGACGCGCAGGGGAGTTCTATTGCTTTCATCTCGGCTGGCCGGACATCTCCGCGCGCTACAACGCGGTGGGCCGCTTCGGACGAATTTCGGAGGTCGCCACGCGCATCGCCGGCCAGCTCTCCGGCGAAGGCAACAGCGCGGCGTTTCGCGAGTTCGCCTGGCGTTTCGTGAACATCATCGCGCGCGCGTTGGTGGAGTTGGGACGACGCCCCGACTATCTGCTGATCCAGCGCCACGTCATCAACATCGATGCGCTGTTCATCGAGTACGCGCAGCACTTTTTCGCCAAGGCCGAACCGAAAGTCTGGGAGGTCATCGTCCAGCTCGAAGGCAGGCTGAACGACAAGAACATTCCTCGCCACATGATCGGACGGGAGAAGCGCGTGGTGGCGATCGAGCAGTATCTGTCGCAGGTGCGCGTCTACGACCCGGTGCTCGACGGCCTGCGCTCGGCGGTGCGCTACGACCGCACCTACTTCGACAAGATCGTCGCCTCGCTGCTGCCGCTGCTGGAGAAGCTGACCACCGGCAAGATCGCGCAACTGCTGGCGCCGAACTATGCCGATCTCGATGATCCGCGGCCGATCTTCGATTGGTTGCAGATCATCCGCAAACGCGCGGTGGTCTACGTGGGCCTGGATGCGCTGTCGGACGCCGAGGTCGCGGCGGCCGTGGGCAACTCGATGTTCTCCGACCTGGTATCGGTCGCCGGACACATCTACAAGTTCGGCATCGACGACGGCCTGCCCGGCGCCTCAACCGGCGCCTCAACCGGCGCCAAGGTGCCGATCAACGTGCATGCCGACGAGTTCAACGAATTGATGGGCGATGAATTCATCCCCATGGTGAACAAGGGTGGCGGCGCTGGTATGCAGGTCACGGCGTACACGCAAACACTCAGCGACATCGAGGCGCGCATCGGCAACCGCGCCAAGGCCGGCCAGGTCATCGGCAACTTCAACAACCTGTTCATGTTGCGCGTGCGGGAGACGATCACCGCCGAGCTGCTGACCCGGCAGTTGCCCAAGGTCGAGGTATACACCACCTCGATTGTCAGCGGCGCGACGGATACCTCCGATCCCCAGGGGCACACTGCGTTCACGTCCAACACGCAGGACCGCGTCACCACCACCAGCGTGCCGCTGATCGAACCGCCGCACGTGGTCAATCTGCCCAAGGGGCAGGCTTTCGCGCTGCTCGAAGGCGGCAACCTGTGGAAGATCCGCATGCCGCTGCCCGCGCCCGACGCCGACGAGGCCATGCCCAAGGACTTGCAGGAGCTGGCCGGCTACATGCGTCAGCACTACGTCGATGCCGGCGACTGGTGGGAAAGCCAGGGCCTGCCGGCGCTGCAGCACGAAGCGCTGCCGGCAGACCTGCTCGACGACTTCAAGCAAATGGCCTTCGCCGATACTGCCGAGGATGGAAGGGCATGAGCGATCCGGCCGTCGCGGCGCAACGCCAACAGGTACGCCAGAGAGGTTTTCTCGCCAGCCTTGTCACCTTGCCGTTTCGCTTCTTCGGCGTGCTTTGTGGGTCGCTGCTGCTGTGCATCCTGATCGAATGGATCGGCATGCACCTGTTCTGGCCGGAACAGGGATGGCGTCATGCGCAGGACATGGTGGCCTACGAGCTGGACCAGCTATCGACCTACTTCACGCGCAGCGTGGTGGTGCAGGAACCGGGGCGCACCGCCCATCGGATTGTCGAGTGGGCGTATGAATGGGTCTTCCTCAAGACCGGGCTGCTGGAGTGGGTGCAGAACGCCTCCGCGCAGGCCAGCGCCGGCAGCCACGGTCAGACCAGGGATTTCCGGTACTACCTGAGCCAGGTCTATGTCCACCTGGAAAGCTATCTGATCGCGGCGGCGTACACGGTGCTGGTGTTCCTCGTGCGCCTGCTGGTGCTGTGCCTGATGCTGCCACTGTTCCTCATGGCGGCTTTCACGGGCCTCGTGGACGGCTTGGTACGCCGTGACATCCGCCGCTTCGGCGCGGGGCGCGAATCCGGCTTCGTCTATCACCGCGCCAAGGCGGCCTTGATGCCCCTGGTGGTACTGCCGTGGGCGGTCTACCTGGCGCTGCCGATCAGCGTGAGCCCGATCCTGATTCTCTTGCCGAGTGCCGTGCTGCTGGGCGTGGTCGTGGACATCGCGGCCGGAAGCTTCAAGAAATACCTGTAGTTACGTACACTAGCTACTAAACTTGGGGGTTAAAACAAAGGGTTGCCAGCTAGAGCCAGAGAAGCCTGACGTAACCCGACACGCCAATAGCCTAGGGGAATACAGATGAAGCTGCGTCATGCAAAGATCAAGAACTTCCGGTTACTCGCAGACGTGCAGCTTGCTCTGGAGGATTTGACTACTGTTGTCGTGGGGCGAAACAACAGTGGCAAAACTTCACTGTCCGAGATCATACGGCGACTACTAGCCGAAGGCAGCGCAGCATTTCAACTCGAAGATTTCTCCAGTGCCTGCTACGACAGGTTCTGCACGGCACTGGAAGCTCATAATAATGGCCAAGATGACGATGTAGTCAGGGCTCTGATTCCGTTCATCGAGTTGCGTTTGACGTTTGAATATGACCCTGCTCAGCCACAGTTGGGGCCTCTCAGTCCATTCGTTATCGACCTCGACCCCGACTGTAATGAGGTACTCGCTGTAGTCCGCTACGAGTTGAAGGATGGACAGCTCGCCCAATTTTTCTCGGGTCAGCCGGATACCCCCCTGACCGATGAAACGAGGATAGCTTTCTTTCGCTCGCTTCGAGAACGTATTCCAACCAGCTTTGCCGTCAGGGTATGGGCGGAAGATCCGAATGATGCGGAGAACAATCGTCAGTTGCAGCCGAGTGCACTGAAGGCTCTGATCAAAACCGGCTTCATCAACGCTCAAAGAGGCCTGGACGACATAACATCCCGCGAGTCCGATGTACTCGCCAAGACTGTTGAACTCCTCTTTGCCACAGCTTCTTCATCTTCGGCAGATGAGGCTGACAAACAGATTGCCCAAGCGCTGAAAGAGGCCGTTCAGGACATTCAATCTCAGATAGACAGCAGCTTCGGCGGCCAACTGAACAATCTGATACCGGCATTGAAGAACTTTGGATACCCAGGATTGGGAAATCAGGAACTGGGCGGTTGCAGAAGCTGAGTGCAACACGGTTATTGATTTGAAGCTGGAGCATGATGCCGCATAGCCATGGCTTCCTGCATCACCTCGCCCATGACTTCGATCGGGCACTTGAAATCGAAGCGTTTACGGGGGCGCATATTCAGCTCCAAGGCGATGGCATTCAATTGCTCTTGACTGTGTACCGACAAGTCAGTCCCCTTGGGCAGGTACTGGCGGATCAGGCCGTTGATGTTTTCGTTGCTACCGCGCTGCCAGGGGCTGTGCGGGTCGCAGAAGTAAATAGCGACCCCTGTCTGCTGGGTGATTTCAGCATGCCGCGCCATCTCCCGGCCCTGGTCGTAGGTCATGCTCTTGCGCATCGCCAGCGGCATGCTGTTGAGCGCTGCACTGAAGCCCTCCATCGCCGAGGTCGCCGTTGCGTCGTTCATCTTCATCAGCATCAGGTAGCCACTGGTGCGCTCCACCAACGTGCCTACCGACGAGGCGTTGGCCTTACCCTTGATCAGGTCGCCCTCCCAATGCCCCGGCATCAGCCGGTCTTCGATCTCTGGCGGGCGAACATGAATGCTGACCATCTCAGGGATCTGGCCGCGCCGATCCACGCCACCAGAGCGCGGCCGGCGCGTCGTCTTGCCTTGGCGCAGGCAGACGATCAGCTCCTTGCGCAACTCGCCGACCGGCAAGGCATAGATCGCGTTATAGATCGTCTCACGA
>NZ_KQ033943.1:0-73649 GCF_000970615.1 Pseudomonas sp. 10B238 | reverse complement strand
CATTATAGGCACTCAGAAACTCACGTCAACCTTTGTTTTGACGTTTATTCGCCGCCGGCTCACCACGCCATACCGCGCTAGTTCTGACCAACCGTTTTTCAACAGACGGCACACGTGCAGCAAGCAGAACCGCTGCGACTGTTGCGTAGAGGCTCCACTGGCCTGCATCGGACCTCACGACCCAAAGCATATGAAGCAATACGACTAGCAGCGTCGGATAGACGATGCGATGCAGCTTCTTCCAGCGCTTACCGAGTTTGCGCATGCTCCAGCGCGTCGAGGTCATTGCGAGCGTTAACAGGCCGACCAGCGCGATAGCACCCAAAGCGATATAAGGACGCTCAACCAGCTCAGCAGCAAACTCGCTGAATTCCAAACCCAACAGGAAATATAGATATGCAGCTAAATGAAGCGCGGCGTAACCGAATGCCCACAGACCGATCTGCCGTCGAAACGCGATCCAGCCAGACCATCCTATTAGGGTTCGTAAAGGCGTCATCGCCAGTGAGGCTAGAAGAAGGACCAACGCGCCCTGCCCGAGATTATCAACCAACACTTTGCCGGGATCCGGACCCAACGCAGCGGTCGCGGCGAGATAGAGCCAATAGCACGGCACGCTGGCAACGGAGCAAAAAAGCAGCAACCTCAACCAGGGATAGCGCATTAATAGTTCTTTCTCAAATCCATCCCTGCATATAAGTGCGCGACGTCTTCCTCGTACCCATTGAACATCTGAGTCTCGCGTACATTCGGGCTAAACAGGCTCCCTGGCAAACGTCGCTCACGAGCTTGAGACCAGCGAGGGTGGGAAACGTTGGGATTGACGTTAGCGTAGAAACCATACTCTTGAGGAGCCATCGATTCCCACGTGGTCGCAGGCTGCTCACGAACGAAACTGATCCGAACGATAGACTTGATACTTTTGAATCCATACTTCCAGGGCACTACAAGACGCAATGGCGCACCATTCTGGTTTGGCAACACGCGTCCATACATCCCAATAGCGATCAAGCTCAGCGGGTGCATGGCCTCGTCCATTCTCAAACCTTCGACATAGGGCCAATCGATGAGGGAAAACCCAGTACGCATGCCAGGCATCTGTTCGGGGCGCGCCAAGGTTTCAAAACGGACATATTTAGCGTCGGAAGTGGGCTCCAACCGACTGATCAAGTCAGCCAGAGAAACGCCGAGCCAAGGTATAACCATCGACCAGGCTTCGACGCAACGCAGGCGGTAGATTCGCTCTTCAAGCGCGGCGTCTGAAACAAGGTCTTCGATCGAATACTTCCCCGGCTTCGCCACTTCTCCATCGACAGTTACTAACCAAGGCTCAGTAACAAGCTGCGACGCATGCCGCGCCGGATCGCCTTTATCCGGCCCGAACTCGTAGAAATTGTTGTAATGCGTAGCGTCAGGATAAGGGGTGATGGCTTCGTTTTTAACCGTGACCGCGCCCCAATTTGCTTGACGTAGCTTTTCGTCGAACCACGCGGGAGCATTAGCTGGTTCCACGTCTGCGTAGCGAGAGTCGGCTTGAGCGATCGCAGGCAGCCCAGCGGCCGCAACGGAGAAAGCTGCTCCTTGCATGAACCGTCGACGGTTCAGATAGAGCGCTTCCGGGGTTACCTCTGATTCGAGACAATCACTGCGACGCGGCGTTCTGATAAGCATGATGTGCTCCGCTGTCTGAGGCTGTATGAAGAAGCACTAGACAGCGGATCATTTCAAAAATCAACTTTCGGCGCGTTTGCGGCGACGCATCAGAAACTGTACCGGTCCAGAAATGGCGTAGGCGAGGAAGATCAGAAGCAGAATACGCGGCGGATCACTGAACACCACGGCAAACACCAGGACTACGATCAGTATCGCCACAAAGGGCACCCGCCCTTTCAGATCGAGATCCTTGAAGCTGTAGTACTTGATGTTGCTGACCATCAGCAGGCCCGCAGCAGCAACCAGCAGCGCAAACAACATGATCACCGCCAATGGCAGATCGAGACCGCGGACCCCTGGCTCATCAAGCGCCCAAACCGCCCAGACCGAGCCAGCCACAACCCCTGCAGCGGCAGGACTCGCCAAGCCAATGAACCACTTTTTATCAACCTTGCCTATTTGGGTGTTGAAGCGTGCAAGCCTTAAGGCTGCGCAGGCCACGTAAATGAAGGCAACGGTCAACCCGACATTTCCGAGACTGGAGAGTGCCCACTGATAGGCGAGTACGGCCGGAGCTAGACCGAAAGCGACCATATCCGATAGCGAATCATACTCCGCACCGAATGCGCTCTGGGTGTTGGTCAGACGCGCGACTCGGCCGTCCAGGCTATCAAGCACCATCGCGACAAAGACGGTGGCAGCAGCGACATAGAAATTGCCGTTGATTGCCGTGATGATGCAGAAAAAACCGGCAAACAGATTGGCCGTCGTGAACAAGTTGGGGAGCAGATAGATACCACGATGGCGAACCTTACGACCTTCGGCGTCCTGGCTCTCTTCGATGTGCTCGTCAATTGGCAGAAGACTTTCCGGTTCGATGGGTTTGTTCGGCTCTTCGGGATGCTCACTCATGCAAATTCACCTTACAGCAGGTTTGAATAATTTCGACAGGCCCTGGCACAGCGGGTTCACCCCTCAGCCAAGCATGGGTTTATACCAGAGACACGCGCCATAACGAAAAAACGCGGCCTAGGCCGCGTTCTTTCAAGCAAAACTAGGCATCAGTTCTTGCTCTTGTCGACAATCTTGTTCGCTGCGATCCACGGCATCATGGAACGCAGCTTCTCACCGACCACTTCGATGCCATGGGCAGCGTTGTTACGGCGATAGGCTGTCATCGACGGGTAGTTTGCAGCGCCTTCGGTGATGAACATCTTGGCGTACTCGCCGTCCTGAATACGCTTCAGCGCATTGCGCATCGCGGCGCGGGATTCGGCGTTGATGACTTCCGGGCCGGTCACATACTCGCCGTACTCCGCGTTGTTGGAGATGGAGTAGTTCATATTGGCGATACCGCCTTCGAACATGAGGTCGACGATCAACTTCAGCTCATGCAAACACTCGAAATAAGCCATTTCCGGCGCGTAACCGGCTTCGACCAGTGTTTCGAAACCAGCCTTGACCAACTCGACGCAGCCACCACACAGAACAGCCTGCTCACCGAACAGATCGGTTTCGGTCTCGTCCTTGAAGGTGGTTTCGATGATGCCGGTACGGCCGCCGCCGACGCCCGATGCGTACGAAAGAGCGACGTTCGTCGCGTTACCGGAAGCGTCCTGGTAGATCGCGATCAGATCAGGAATACCACCGCCCTTGACGAACTCGGAGCGAACGGTATGGCCCGGTGCCTTTGGTGCAATCATGATCACGTCGAGGTCGGCACGCGGTACGACCTGATTGTAGTGAATGGAGAAGCCGTGCGCGAAAGCAAGCGTAGCGCCCTTCTTCAGGTTCGGCTCGATCTCGTCGCGGTACAGGCGGCCCTGGAATTCGTCGGGTGTCAGAATCATAACGACGTCAGCAGCGGCAACAGCGGCGGCTACGTTATCCACTTTCAAACCGTGGGCTTCGGCTTTGGCTACCGACGGGGAGCCGGCACGCAGGCCAACGGTCACATCTACACCCGAATCTTTAAGGTTGCATGCATGAGCATGGCCCTGGGAGCCGTAGCCGATAACAGCGACTTTCTTGCCCTGAATAATGGAAAGGTCGCAATCTTTATCGTAAAAAACTTTCATGGAATTACCCCTGTTGCTGGCCGGTTGGGCCATTCGATAAGTTGTATTAGATGCTCAGCACTTTGTCGCCGCGAGATATACCCGTAACACCGCTGCGCACCACTTCCAGAATCGATGTCGTACCGATGGCCTGGATGAAACTGTCCAGCTTGTCGGTCGTACCGGCCAGCTGGATGGTATAGACGTTGGAGGTCACGTCGACGATCTGCCCACGAAAGATGTCGGTCGTACGCTTGACTTCGGCGCGCTGCGCTCCGGTTGCCTTAACCTTGATCAACATGAGCTCGCGCTCGATGTGAGCGCTCTCGGACAGGTCGACCAGCTTGACGACCTCGACCAACTTGTTGAGGTTCTTGGTGATCTGCTCGATCACTTCCTCGTGGCCCGCCGTCGTCAGCGTTAGCCGGGACAGCGTTGGGTCTTCGGTTGGTGCTACGGTCAGGCTTTCGATGTTGTAGTTGCGCTGCGAGAACAGTCCGACCACACGAGACAATGCACCTGGTTCGTTTTCCATCAGCAGAGAAATGATGTGTCTCATGATCAGGTCCGCTCCGTCTTGCTGAGCCACATATCGCGCATGGCGCCGTCTTTGATCTGCATCGGGTAGACGTGCTCGCTGGTATCGACCGC
This sequence comes from Pseudomonas sp. 10B238, assembly GCF_000970615.1. Lineage (NCBI taxonomy): Bacteria > Pseudomonadati > Pseudomonadota > Gammaproteobacteria > Pseudomonadales > Pseudomonadaceae > Pseudomonas > Pseudomonas sp. 10B238. The sequence goes on along the minus strand of NZ_KQ033943.1, from coordinate 69,288 downwards.
AATGTCCAAGAAGACCAAACGGTCTTTCAGGGCAAAGGCCTCTTCCATTTTTGGCTTTAGATCCTTCAGCTCAGTGATGCGCATCCCAACATGCCCATACGCTTCGACCAGCTTAACGAAGTCAGGCAGCGACTCCATGTAGGAGTGCGAGTAGCGGCTGTTGTACTGCATGTCCTGCCATTGGCGAACCATGCCCAACGCACCGTTGTTGAGATTGATGATCTTCACAGGAAGGTCGTATTGCAGGCAGGTCGACAGCTCCTGAATGTTCATCTGAATGCTGCCTTCACCCGTTACACAGGCGACATCGGCTTCAGGAAAATTCAGCTTTGCGCCCATCGCAGCTGGAAATCCGAAGCCCATGGTTCCAAGGCCACCGGAGTTCAGCCAGCGGTTCGGCTTGTCGAACTTGTAGTACTGGCAGGCAAACATCTGGTGCTGACCCACGTCCGACGCCACGTAAGCGTCGCCCTTGGTTACGTCACACAGAGTTTCGATAACCGCCTGAGGCTTGATGATAGTGCCGTCGCCCTTGTCGTAGGGAAACAGGCCACGGCTGCCGCGCCACTCCTCGATCTGCTTCCACCAACTGGCGACAGTCTCGGCGTTTGGTGTCTGGCCGATCTCCTTGACGATAGCGACCATCTCGGTGAGCACGCTTTCGACCGGACCGACGATCGGGATGTCGGCCTTGATGGTCTTGGAGATGGAAGCCGGATCGATGTCGATGTGAATAATTTTGGCGTTCGGGCAGAACTTGGTCGCGCCATTGATCACGCGATCGTCGAAGCGTGCACCCACGGCCAGGATTACATCGGAATGGTGCATCGCTAGGTTTGCCGTATAGCTACCATGCATACCCAGCATGCCGACGAACTGACGGTCGCTGCCTGGATAGCAGCCCAACCCCATGAGTGTGTTGGTGACCGGAAGATTGAGCATCTTGGCCAGCTCAGTGAGCTGCGAAGATGCGCCACCCATGATCACGCCGCCCCCGGCATAGATGATCGGTCGCTTGGCCGCCAGCAGGAGCTCGGCCGCCTTACGAATCTGCCCGGAATGTCCACGCACCGCCGGGCTGTATGAACGCAGCTTGGCTTTTTTCGGATAGACGTATTCGAACTTCTCGGCCGGGTTGGTCATGTCCTTAGGGATGTCGACAACGACAGGACCGGGACGGCCGGACTGAGCCAGGTAGAACGCTTTCTTCATCACATCGGGAATTTCCGAAGGATGCTTGATCATGAAACTGTGCTTAACGATGGGGCGGGAAATACCGATCATGTCGGTTTCCTGGAAGGCATCGGTGCCAACCATATTGCTGGCAACTTGCCCCGATATAACCACCATCGGGATCGAGTCCATATAGGCAGTTGCGATGCCGGTGATGGCATTGGTCGCGCCTGGGCCAGAGGTAACTAGCACTACACCGGCCTTACCAGTGGCACGCGCATAGCCATCGGCCATGTGAGTGGCAGCCTGCTCATGACGAACAAGGATATGCGTGACTTCCTTTTCCTTGAACAGCGCATCATAGATGTGCAGCAAGGCGCCGCCGGGATAACCGTAGATGTACTTAACGCCTTCGTCGCGCAAGAAGCGGACGACCATTTCAGCGCCGGATAAAAGTTCCACGTTGTTCACCTCTAGAACGCCAGATAGCCGCTCCGCGTCGGACCGGCCAGAATTAGGTTTACTGCCAAGCAGTGCATGAGCGACGGTGGTCGCCGACTACGTCAGCTACTGTCAAAGCGAGTATTAGGGAAGCCCCAAAGTGTTGCGGGGCACCCCTCCCAGCGCGAGGTAACGCGTTGCGGGTGTTGCAGGTCGGCGCGGGTATGCACCTCATGATTGAGCGAAGGGCTCGCTTGCGGCGGCCCCTCAGAACAGCAAGCATGGAATTGTTCGGATTAGGCTTGGCCAAGTCAAGTCTACTGTTGCCCTTCGGCTGTATTCAGCTGTGATCCAGCGCAGAATGAAGCCCCCTATGTTTTGCGTATAGTACCGGCTTGGTTTTGCATCCACTGAAGGGAAAAGCATGCGTTTGACCATTCTCGCAGGCGGCCTGCTGCTTGCATTGAGCAGTAGCATCATGGCCGGCCAGGTTTACAAGTGGGTCGACGCTAAAGGCGTTACACATTTTGGAGCCCAGCCGCCCCAAGGCCAGCCGGCCGAAACGCTCAATACGGCCGTCGCCCCGCCAAAGCCAGCCGTGACCGAAAGCGCCACGCTGGAACAATCAGGCGAGTCTGAACAGCGCGACATTGATCGCAAGGTGAAGCAACAGGTTGCAGAGCAGGAAGCCGAGCGGCAGCGCTATTGCACTACCCTGCGCACCAACCTGGCGCAACTGCAAAACAATCCGCGCGTGCGTGTGGAAGAAGACGGCGGTACCCGGCGTCTGAATGAAGAAGAACGCCAGGCGCGCATTGGCGAAACCCAACAGAAGATCGCCGACAGCTGTAACTGAACGCAGCGACCAACGCCTGCCTACATGGCCGGCGTTGTTTAGCCTTCACCCCCACTGATCAGTCGATCGAAGGTCTCAAGCGCCTCAAACAACCCGACCACGCGCTGCGACTGATCTTGATAAACCATTTCGGCCATCGCCAGAATCCCCGACACAGTCGGGAGCGGCTGGCCTTGCTCCAGAATGTGTTTCATGCGGGGCAGAAAAATCCACTGCAACCACTGATCAAAAGCCAGTGTATCGACGCAGAACGGCTCCTGACTGGCGAGCGCCTCAGGCGCAGGCGGCGACGACGCCCAAACCCCAAGCACCCGAAGCTCGCGCTCGATCAGTAGCAACTGGTCAGCCAACGCCGGCACCCGATTGTCCATCACATCGAGACCTTGGCCCGCTCGCGCGCCTGAGCAGCACCAGCAGCATTTCCCTGACGCTCACGTGCCTGCGCGATCAGTTCCCAGAGACTGGCCTGCAGGGCTGGCCGGTCGCTCGCATAACTCAGCCCGCGCCGAGACAGCTGTTCAGCCTGAACGGCATCCCCTTGCGCCAGGCGTACCTCAGCCAGACGATAGAGCACCTGAGGTTCGCGCGGGGCGATTCGCTGAGCACGCTCGAGACTGGACGCAGCTCCGTTGAGGTCACCTCCGCCCTGTTGTTGCTGCGCAGTGGTGAGCAGTGCCAGCACCGGACCATCAAGCTGCTCGTCTGCTGACAAGGTCCCACTGCTTGACGGGATTCCGCTGGGCATTGGCTGTCGCTGGACCGGGGCGGGCATCGGCGCGGACTGAGCGGGCGGCGTCCACTCACCAGTTCCGCCTGCAGGCGGCTGCGCAGAGCCTCCAGAGAAGGCGCCATCGGGCGCCCCAAAGGTTTGCAACGGTTCGGAGCTTTGCTGCGGCACCATGACCATCACGCCCGAGTCCGCAGGGACAGATTGCGCGGTGGCCGCAGGTGCATTAGCCCGGCGGTTGGGCTGACGTGCAGAAGCCTCCTCCGATACCGGCGCCCCCGAATCAACGACGGGTATTGCGCCGCGCTTGACCGAGGCGCAGCCCGGCACTAGCACCGCCGCCACCAATACGATCATCCATTGCTTGTTCACAGTTCAAACCTCTTGATAAACCAACCGGCCAGCCGCCACCTATGGCAACCAGCCACGAACCCAATCCATGACCGATTCAGCCGGGGCCTGCATACCGCAACCCGGCCCCGGTGCAGGCTCGCTGCCGCGGATGTAGGGCATCTGTACGGCGCCCGGGCAGTTTTCCAACGTGCCCTCGCCGGTTTTCGCATCGACCCAGGCCATGGACACGTTATCCGGTACGGGCATTTGCAGGGGCAGTGGATCGGCACGACGCATGAAATCAGCCCACACCTGCAACGCACCTGTGGCGCCGGTCAACGAGGTCTTGCCGTTGTCGTCGCGCCCCAACCAGACTACCGCGAGCAAATCCTGACTGAAGCCCGCAAACCAGCTGTCACGCGAATCATTGGTAGTACCAGTCTTGCCGGCCAGCGCCAGCGATTTCGGGATCTGATTGTAGACAGAACGCCCTGTCCCTTCGAGCATCGTTCGCTGCATGGCGTATTGCGTCAGGTAGATAGCACCAGGATCGAATCGCTGTTCAATCTTGAACGGATAGCGACTAAGGGGTTCGCCATCGGCCGCGACGACACTGCGAATAGCCCGCAACGGGGTGTTGAAGCCGCCGTTGGCTATCGTCTGGTAAACCCCGGCCACTTCGATCGGGCGCAATCCGCCCGCGCCCAGCAGCATCGAGGGATAAGCCGGCCAGTCGGGCGACGCGCCCAGGCGCGCCAGCGTCTTGAGCACATGCGGCACGCCTAAATCCAAGCCAAGCCGCGCGGTCGATAGGTTGTAGGAGTTGGCCAAGGCCTGATAGAGATAGACCGTACCATGAGCGGTACGCCCGTAATTCTGTGGTTTCCACACCTTGCCATCGGTTCCTTTGACCGAGAACGGCTCGTCCTCCAGCAGGCTAGTCAGGGTGTATTGGCTGGGCTTCTCCAGCGCAGCGAGATAGATCGCCGGCTTGATCAGCGAGCCAATCGGACGCGATGCGTCCAGCGCCCGATTGAAGCCGGCAAAGCCTGGATGGCGGCTACCCAGCATGGCCTGCAGCTCGCCGGTTTCCGGGTTGGTGACCAGCATCGCGCCTTCAACGCCCTCGGCTGCCTTGCCCAAACGCTTAAGCGTGTCCGTCATGGCCTTTTCAGCCTTGGATTGAATGATCGGATCAAAGCTGGTGAAAACCCTTAGTCCTTCCTCGGTAAGGTCCTCGTCGCGATAGTCCTCTCGCAATTGCCGCTTCACCAGGTCGAGAAATGCCGGGTAGGAGCTGTCAGCCAGGCTGCCACGCTGCGTCACACCAAGCGGCGCTTGCCGCGCTTGGGCAGCTTCATCCGGGCTGATTACCTGCTGCTCAGCCAACAGATCGATGATCATATTACGCCGCTCCAAGGCACGCTCAGGATGGCGGCGAGGATTGTAGTAAGTCGGCCCCTTGACCATGCCGACCAACAGGGCCACATGTTGGAGCTTGAGCTCTGCCAGTGGCCTTCCAAAAAAATACTGGCTTGCCAAACCGAAGCCGTGAATGGCGCGACGACCATCCTGACCAAGAAAAACCTCGTTCAGATAGGCTTCGAGGATCTCTGGCTTGTCATAGTGAAGCTCAAGCAGCACCGCCATCATGGCTTCGGTAGCCTTACGACTCAGGCTGCGCTCGTTGGTGAGATAGAAGTTCTTCACCAGCTGCTGTGTCAGTGTGCTGCCGCCCTGGCGAACCTCCCCGGCAGTAAGGTTTACCCAGATGGCACGCGCAATGGATTTAGGCGACACGCCTAAATGATCGAAGAACTCCCTGTCTTCGACAGCAACCAGTGTTTCAACCAGATATGGCGGCACTTGATCAAGCTTGATCAAAATGCGGTCTTCGTTGTGCGCGGGATATAGCCCGCCCACGACCAGTGGCTCGAGACGTACTACCGGCAGCTCGCCACCGTCCATGTGCGCAAGCCCAGCGACGAAGTCTCCAGAAAAACGCACACGGATCCGCTGAGACTCTTCCGCACCTTCATAGAAGCGGAACCCTCGTGTATGCATTTCGACCGCATTGCTGGCGACCGATACAGTTCCCGGCCCACTCACCGTTTTCTCTCGGCGATAGCCCAACGCATCGACCTCGTTGAGAAAGTCATCCTTGTCGAGTTTTTGCCCAACGAACAATTCCAGCGGCCTGGCATAAACCGTCGCCGGGATCGTCCAGCGCTTGCCGGAAAATTTCTCCTGCACCACCGCATCGAGATATACCGCGACGCCAGCCAGCAGTACCAGCGCGACGATGGAGAGTTTGATAATCCAGCCTAGCCAGGGGCGCGAAGCACCGGAACGGCGTTTGGAACGGGAGCGAGACGAGCGTGATTTAGTCATGGCGGCGCATTATACGCACTTTGATTTGCGCCGAAGACGGCCTCTTGGCGGTTTGCACGCTTACCGAGGATGGACATAATGAAGCGTTTTTTGACTGTGTGAACTGGCTCCCGAAGCGCTCACACGCCCGTCCAACAAACCTACAAGGAGTGACCGTGAGCCAAGCACTGATTGCTGCACTGCAGAATCCGGCCCTGTACCCCCACCCGGTCGACGGCTTTAAAGTCATCGAGACCCATATTTCCTGGGTCATCCTTACTGGCGCGTACGCCTACAAGATGAAGAAGCCGGTTGACTTCGGCTTCCTCGACTTCACTAACCTCGCGGCACGCAAGCACTATTGCGAGGAAGAGCTGCGCCTGAACCAGCGTATGGCGCCGGATGTGTATCTCCAGGTTCTGCCTGTCACTGGCAGCGTCGAACAACCGGAAATCGGGGGGAATGGCGAACCCATCGAATACCTGTTGCAAATGCGTGAGTTCCCACAAACGCAGCTGATGGCGGAGGTACAGGCACGGGGTGAGCTGACGGACAATCACATTGATGCCCTCGCCGAGCAAATCGCCGGGTTCCACCTGAGCATTCCGCAGGTGGCTGCGGACCATGCGCTAAACAGCGCCGAAGGGATCGTCGCGCCGATGCGGCAAAACTTCGAGCAGATTCGCCCTTTGCTCACCGAGCAAGCAGACCTGCAGCAACTCGATGCCCTGCTGGACTGGACCGAAACCAGCATCGCCCGCTTGCAGCCATTGCTCGAGCAACGCAGCGAACAAGGCTTCATTCGTGAATGCCACGGCGATCTGCATTTGGGCAATGCCGCCATCATTAAAAACGAGGTGGTGCTGTTCGACTGCATCGAATTCAACGAGCCATTTCGCCTGATCGACATCGCTTCCGACGCCGCCTTCCTGGCGATGGACCTAGAAGACCGAGGGTTGAAGTGCCAGGCACGGCGCTTTATCAACGGCTGGCTGGAACGCACTGGCGACTACGCCGCGCTGCAACTGCTCAACCTCTATAAGGCTTACCGAGCGCTTGTTCGGGCGAAGGTCAGCCTATTTCGGCTGCACCAGGAAGAGGACGCCGTGCAGCGCCGGATCGTCCTGCGCCAGTATCGTAGTTACGCCAATCTGGCCGAAAGCTACAGCGCTATCCCCTCCCGCTTCCTTGCCATCACTCACGGCGTATCGGCGGTTGGCAAGAGCCAGGTTGCGCTGCGCCTGGTAGAGGCTCTGGGCGCTATCCGTGTACGTTCGGATGTCGAACGCAAACGGCTCTACGGTCAGCAACCAGAGGCCCTTGCGTCCGAGGTAAATGCCGGCATCTACAATGCCGAGGCTGGCGATGCCACCTATCAGCGTTTGCACTCGCTAGCCGAGACCGCGCTTAGCGCCGGCTTCTCGGTGGTCATTGATGCGACCTACCTGAAGCATCAGTATCGTCAAGCGGCCTGGCAAGTTGCAGAGTCTACCGGCGTACCCTTTATGATCCTGAGCTGCGAGGCGCCCGACGCCGTCATCGAACAGTGGCTCACCCAGCGCCAGGCCGAGGGCGGCGATCCGTCCGATGCCACGATGGCTGTGATCAGCGCTCAACAGTCATCTCGCGAGCCGCTGGGCGAGAGTGAGCAGTTGCTTAACCGGCAAATCAACACACCCGAAGCGGGGAGCCTTGACGCATTGGTAAGCGCGATTCGGCAGCGCCTGCCGGGCCTCTGACACCCGGGAGGACAACGCTCCCTGTACGGAAAAGCGCCATCCAGGCACCGCTGAAGGCAGAACCCAGCGGTGCTTCTATACTGAACATGTCTGTCAGCGGAAGTCGGCCATGTCTCACTGTGTTCTGCCATTGGTATCGCTGGACCGTTGCCATGGGTGATAGCGTCCAGCTCTTTTCAATTCGTTCTGACGACTACGCACAGTTCCGCCCCACGTATCCGAGCAGCCTGTTCAATTGGCTCGCCGAACAGTGCTCGGTGCCCAGCTGCGCACTCGACGTTGCGTCTGGCACTGGCCAGGCTACACGGGGATTGGTCGACCACTTCGACCGAGTTGTGGCGTGCGATGCCAGCCCTGGCCAACTGACCGGCAGTACCGACTGGCGATCTGCGGAGCGATTCGCTGCGCAAGCTGAGCAGTTGCCGCTGCGCGATAGCGTGGCCGACTTGATTGTGGTCGCACAGGCATTGCACTGGTTCGCTACGCCAGCCTTCTTTGACGAAGCGAAGCGAGTGCTGTCAGCAGATGGGCTGTTCTGCGCGTGGTGCTACAGCTTGCTTCGTATCGAACCGCCGCTGGATGCCATGATCGAGCAGCTGCATGGCGAAACCCTGAGCGGCTACTGGCCACCAGGACGCGCCAGCGTCGATGCGGGCTATCGAGATATCCAAGCACCATTCACAACCTTCCAACCTCCAGAATTTGCCCTCGAAGCCCACTGGAACCTGCCACAGCTGCTTGGCTACCTGCGCACTTGGTCGGCGGTGAAGCAGTGGCAGCAGACCCATGGCCAAGATCCGGTCACTTCACTCGAATCTGAGTTCAAGCGTCTATGGGGAAATCCGGAACACCAGCGCCGGGTTCGCTGGCCGCTTCATTTCCTCGCCGGCTACCCAGGCCGATAGGAGCAATCATGCACGACGAACTGTTGACCTTGAGAAATCTTGGCAAGACATCCGCGCAATGGCTGCACGCCTCGGGCATCCATACGGCCGATGACCTGCGTCGACTCGGCGCGGTCAGTGCCTACCAGGCGGTTAAGTCACGAGGATTCAGCGCCTCGAGAGTGTTGCTCTATGCCATCGAAGGGGCCTTGCGAGACATTAATTGGAAGGAACTGCCGGACACCCTGAAAACCGAGCTGAACCAGCACCTGGCCCGCTGTGATTACCGAGACAAGAGCTAGCTCACAATGCCCGCTCGGCGCGATTTACTCTCTTCAAGCGCGGCCTTATGGTGAGCACGCGCATCGCTCCACCTCTGTGAGCCCGCTTGTCCAAGGATTGCCGACATGTATCTACTCGGGGAACAACCGGCCTATGCCGATCAACTGATCAACCGTCTGCAGGGGATCCCCGCGCAACTGCTTGAAGGGCTCACCCCTTCTGCACCACCTATCGAGATCAAGGGGTCCGACGACCTGGCGGAAGACCTACCCGAGCAGCACCTATTCGTCATCGAGAGCGGCCTGTTGCATGCACTGGTCGATGAAAGACCATTGTTCTACATGCAGGAAGGCGACCTGCTCGGACTACGCCAAGGAATCGAACTGCCGCTGTGCCGTTATCGCAGCGATGAATCGATTCGTCTGGTTCCCTATGCACGGAGTGCGGTGTTTCGCCATATTCATGCGGATCAGCGGCGGCAGGAGCTCTTCACCCAGTACCTGATTGGGCAGACAGCGCTGTTGTCAGATGCGTTGGCGCGACTGAAGCAACCCGAGATCCACCCCACCACCGGCTTCCAGCATTTCGCCGCGGGCGAGGAATTGATTAGACAGGGCGACGATGCGGACAACGTGTTCATCATCATCGAAGGCCATGCCAACGCGCTTGTTGATGGACAGAAAGTCGGCGACGTACAGCGAGATGAGATCTTTGGGGCAATGGCCGTATTCACCCAAGAGAAGCGCAGCGCGACCGTCGTCGCCACTGTCGCCTGCACCGTTATGCTTATCCCCAAGGACCAGTTTCTCAGTCTGATGCAGAGCAACCCCAAGATTGCGCACAGCCTGATCGAAAGCATGGCCAGGCGCATCGATTTGCTGAACAAAGAGGTGACGCAGCTGCGCATGCCCCTCACCGCCAGCGCGTAAATCCCATGACCTTGGGCGAAAACTTTATTTAAGTTCGGCTGTTGACTAACGAATGAGAATTGTTATTATTAGCACCACTGGTCGCGAGATCAGCCGGTAAGCTGAAAGGACGGGCAGTCGGCCTTTCAGGTTATCTCCTCATCAGGCTAATCACGGTTTTGACCCGGCTCTTGCCGGGTCTTTTTTTGCCCGCGAAACACTAGCTCCGCTGAGACTTTAGTCCCAGCTACTCGGTTGCCTTACGAAGTTCGACGCAATGATCCTGCTGCGGCTGAGCCGGGGTAAACCAGACGAAATCGGCCTGATCGGCGGACACCCTGTCTCCCACTTCGGCGAACATCATTACTCGCGTCGCGGGGTTGCCACTGCGACTCGAGAGATGCAAAGGCACGCCGAGATCACGCCGGACATGAAAAGCACCTGCCACTAGCATTGCCGGCTTCGGCGCGGCATCCAGCTGCTCAGCCATTCGCAAGTCGCGTTGCTGCTGGACTGCCAGCATGGCGGGTAGCTGCTTCTCTGGCAGCAGGTCGCAGTGGGACGTTCGAATCTGTGCGAGCAAGACCCCCTGCACGCTCTTGTCAGCGGCCGCACCGGTGAGCGTGGGTATACGGCGGTAGACACGCATGATTTCCTTGCGGTCGAGATTGGCCGCCAGCAACGGATAGGGCTGCGCTAACGCATGCTTGACCAGCGGGGCGTACAACCTCCATTCCCAACCTTTTTGCCAGTCCAGCGCAGCAGGCAGGTCAGCTGGCCACCGCCCACGGTCAACCAATGCTTGCACCTTAGCGACCTTGTCCTGCTGATCCGGATTGAGCATTTCCAGCAGCAGACTGCCCTGCGCTCGGCGCTGTGCTAATGCCTGTAGAAGCCAAAGCTGGAGCGCATGGTGGTCCGGGTTGTCATGGCGCTCCCCCACCAATACCTGATCGACCTTGGCTAGCTTGTCGAGCAATCGTCTCGGCGAAATCTGTTCGCCGCTTCGCAGATCGACGATACGCCCCAGGTCGGGATGCTCGAGACCCTCTGGGCTTTGCCAGGCTGGCAAGGATGGTACTGACTGACAAGCGGCGGTGAGCAGGATCACGACCAGGGGCAATAGCAATCGCATACATCAATCCTCAGCGAGCAATAATGAGCGGGTGGTCTCTTTCCGGGTGGCGTTGGATCAGCACATCGAGGCCGAATACCGACTTCAGCGGCTCGGTCTGCAGCACCTGTTCGGGCGTACCGCTCAGATGTACACGTCCGTCAGCCAGCAGCACCAGACGATCGCAGTAGCGTGCTGCAAGGTTGAGATCATGCAGGATGACCAGGACCGCGCCGCCCAGTTTGGCGAACTGGCGGATCGCGTGCAGGATGCTGTGCTGATGCAACGGATCGAGCATGGCCGTAGGCTCGTCGAGCAACAATACTTGCCCGGTACGCCCGGGCCATAGCTGCGCAAGCACCCGGGCTAGGTGCACGCGCTGCTGTTCGCCTCCCGACAGCGACAGGTAACTGCGTTGGGCCAGATGCTGCGCATCTGCAGCACCCAGTGCAGCCGAGACGATAGCCCGGTCGGCTTCGAGACCGCTTTCATGTGGCAACCGACCTAGGCCGACCACTTCGTCGACGCGAAAACCGAAACTCAAGCTTGAATTTTGCGGCAAAACCGCAAGACAGCGTGCGCGCTCCGGACCACTCCAGCCGTGCAGCGGCTTCTGATGTAACAGCACCTCGCCAACACCTACTGGCAGCTCGCCACTCAACGCGGCCAGCAGGGTGCTCTTCCCTGCTCCGTTTGGTCCCAGCACCCCTAAGACTTCACCTGCATCCAAAGCCACGTTTACGTCAGCGAGGATGACGGAAGCGCCTCGTCGGACTGAGCCTCCGCGAATACTGAGCATCACTGTGGCTGCCGCAATAACAGGTAAAGAAAGAAAGGCGCGCCCAGCAATGCGGTGACGATACCGATCGGCAACTCGGCAGGTGCCAGCAGAAGCCGGGCAAGGAGATCGGCAAGCAGCAACAGACTCCCCCCAGCCAACGCCGAAGCCGGCAACAGTAACCGGTGGTCGGGCCCGATCATCAGCCGCACCAAATGTGGAACCACCAGCCCAACGAAGCCGATCATGCCCGCCGCCGCTACAGCAGCGCCGACACTGAGCGCTGTGCAAAACACCAGTTCGCGCTTGAGTCGTTCCACGTCAAAGCCCAGATGACGTGCCTCCGATTCGCCCAGCAGCAGCGCATTCAGTGCCCGCGCACGGCGAGGCAACCAGAGCGTCACCGCCACAGTCACCAGCAATAGCGGCCAGAGCCGTGCATAGCTCGCCCCGTTGAGGCTGCCGAGATTCCAGAAGGTCAACGTACGCAACGCTTTGTCATCCGCTACGTAGGTGAAGAGCCCGATCACCGCTCCAGCAAGAGCGGTCAGTGCAATGCCAGCGAGCAGCATCGTCGCGACATGGGTACGCCCGTCCCGACGGCCGAGCCGATAAACCAGCCAGGTGACACCCAGGCCACCGAGAAACGCACTGATTGACAGCAGATAAGGCTCCAGCAGCGGGGAAATTCCGCCAACTAGCTCACCACCAACGATGGTGGCGGCGGCGCCTAGTGCGGCACCACTAGAAACACCGACCAGCCCCGGGTCAGCTAATGGATTGCGAAATAACCCCTGCATGGCAACGCCGGACAATGCCAGTACCGTCCCCACACTCAACCCGAGCAAGGCGCGTGGCAAGCGTATCTGTCCGAGGATCAGAGCGGCTTGGTCAGCGCCCTCGCCCGTAATCGATAAGCCAAACAGTTGCAGCAAGGCTTTTAAGGTATCGCCCAGCGGTAGAGTGACCGGCCCAAGCGACAGCGACAACCAGAACGCGATCAGCCACACGAGTCCCAGCGAAATAAACAGCGGGCGTGCAGATAGCACTGGGCTCATCAAAAGTTTCGCCAGTTGAAATTTGAGCAGAAGAATAAAAGCCAGCCACCGGCTCCGCCAGCGCTATCAGCCGTTAGCCAACCCGGCGACTGCTGATTGAGTGATAATTCTCTCGAAATAAGGAGGTCCGGATGATTCGACTGTGTGATGCCTCTGAGGTGACGGAGGGCCAGAGCAAGGGTTTCGAACGAGAAGGGCAGCGCCTGCTGGCAATACGCAAGGAGGGCACACTCTACGTTTATCAGAATCGTTGCCCACATCGCGGAATCCCTCTGGAATGGTTGCCGGACCAGTTCCTCGACAGCAGCGGCAGCCTGATCCAGTGCGCCACCCACGGCGCCCTGTTTCTCATCGATAGTGGCGAGTGCGTGGCCGGCCCCTGTGCAGGACAGGCATTGCGAGCGCTGCCATGCATCGAGCAGGACGGCACCATCTGGTTACAGAACGTGCGCTAGTGCGACGTTGCGTACGAGCGACGATTGGCCGCGTTGGGTATCATGCGGTCACTGCTTCCTGTGAGATGACCATGCGCCGTTTGCTGAGTCTGCTGCTCCTGTTCTTCGCCCTCCCTGCCGCCGCAGGCCTGTTTGACAGCCGTCCTAGCGTGACGCTTGGCGGCTTGAACAACAGCGCGGACTTCTTGCCGGTACGCGAGGCGTTTCGCCTGAACCTGATCGACGCCTCGCCGGAGCTGGTGAAACTGCGTTTCGTTGCGGCGGAAGGCTATTACCTCTACCGGCACCAGTTCAAATTCAGGACCGATACGCCTGGGGTTGTGATCGCCGAGGCGAATCTTCCAGCCGGCGAGCAGAAGACCGATGACTATTTCGGCGAAGTTGAAGTCTATTACGGCGTGCTCGACGTCGAGCTACCGATTCGCAACCCGCAGAACCAACCCTTTACCTTGCAGGTGACTTACCAAGGTTGCGCAGACAAAGGCTTGTGCTATCCGCCGGAAACCGAATCTCTCGACATTGGTGGCGCGCCGACAGGGCCGCCCAAAGCATCGATTCCAGACAGTCCGACCGATGCCAGTGCCGGTCTCTCCTGGCGCTCGGTGGCGTTATTCTTTCTCGCGGGTTTGGGGCTGACCTTCACACCATGCGTCTTGCCAATGCTGCCGATTCTGTCCGGGGTCGTGTTGCGCGGACAGATCGGCGGGATGCGCAGCTTTGGCCTATCGCTCGCCTACGTCTTGCCAATGGCGGCCGGCTTCGCCGTGCTCGGTGCGCTCATGGGCATGTTCGGAGCCGAGCTGAATCTGCAGGCACGGCTGCAATCTCCCTGGATCCTAGTGCCGTTCGCGCTATTTTTCGTCGCCTTTGCCCTGGCCATGTTCGGACTGTTCGAGCTGCGCGTCCCGCAGGCCATGGGCTACCGCCTCGAGCGTATTGCGGGTAACGCCAAGGGCGGCTCCTTCGTCGGTGCCGCACTGCTCGGCACTGTCTCCAGCCTGCTGGTTTCGCCATGCGTCTCGGCACCGCTTGCTGGCGCTCTGCTGTATATCAGCGCCAGTGGCGATGCGCTGGGTGGCGGACTCAAACTGTTTGCCCTTGGTCTGGGAATGGGCACACCGCTGATTCTGTTCGCCATTGGCGGCGGCGCCCTGCTCCCCAAGAGCGGACCATGGATGGTCACGGTGCGCAACGTGTTCGGTGTGCTGCTGCTGGCAGTCGCGGTATGGATGCTCGAGCGGGTTTTGCCAGGTCCGCTGGCGCTGGCACTGTGGGGTTTGCTGGCCGCCGGCACGGCATTGTTCCTTGGCACCTTGGAGTTCGGTCTCAAGACCCCCCAACAGAAACTGGCACAATTACTGGGCTTGGTCCTGCTGGTCTATGCCCTGGCGGCTTGGGTCGGTGCGCTGCAAGGTGGCTCCGATCCGCTTCGCCCATTGCCCCGCTCGACGTCAGCCGTCGGCAACAGTTTGGCCAGCGAAACTGAAGCCTGGCGCACGATAACCACCCCAGATGAACTCGACGCCCAGCTCAAAGCGGCACAAGCAGCCGGCCAGCCGTTGATGCTCGACTGGTACGCCGATTGGTGCATCAGCTGTAAGGTGATAGAGCGCGAAGTGTTCGCCGCCCCTCAAATTGCACCCCGCTTGGAAGACTACCGCCTGGTTCGCTTCGACATTACGGACAGTAACCCGGAACAACGGGCCTTGCTGGATCGCTATAAGCTGTTCGGACCGCCTGCGGTTCTATTCTTTGATCGCGCCGGCAATGAACTGACCGACGTCAGGGTCGTCGGTGAAATCGATGCCAGCCAGTTTGCTGAACGACTGGACCGCGCAGAAGCCTCTCTCTAGACGATTCCCTGCGGCAATCTCCAGTCATAATGTCGGCATTTACGCCGATCAAGACATGACTGGACAGTCAGCCCTTGCTTCGGGCATAGTTTTTCCCCTCACCGACCGACGCGCTCCAAGCGGCTGGTTGGATAGAACAACAAGGAATACTCATGGCGACGTTTCTGGTCCTCCACGGCCCGAATCTGAATATGCTTGGCACTCGCGAACCTGGCGTTTATGGCGCCATAACACTGGCTCAGATCAATCAGGATCTGGAGCAGCGAGCCCGCGACGCCGGCCATCACCTGTTGTACCTACAATCCAATGCCGAGTACGAACTGATCGAGCGCATCCATGCCGCACGCGGTGAAGGCGTGGACTTCATCCTGATCAATCCCGCCGCTTTCACACATACCAGCGTCGCCTTACGTGACGCGCTGCTGGCGGTGAGCATCCCATTCATCGAAGTGCACCTGTCCAACGTGCACAAGCGTGAACCTTTCCGCCATCACTCCTACTTCTCGGATGTCGCGGTAGGGGTGATCTGCGGCCTTGGCGCCAGCGGCTACCGCCTGGCATTGGAGGCCGCCCTGGAACAACTCGCTGCTTCCTGACAGGACCGCGCGCGACACGCGCCCGGCCTCGAAGAAGCGAGCAGCAATGCCCTTTGAACCTACTTGGGAGTCACCGCTTCATGGATATTCGCAAAGTCAAGAAACTGATCGAACTGCTGGAAGAGTCCGGTATCGACGAACTGGAAATTCACGAAGGCGAAGAGTCCGTTCGCATCAGCCGTCACAGCAAGCAGGTTGCAATGCAGCAGCCCTACTACGCCCAGGCACCGATGCCAGCACCGGCAGCCGCTCCTGCTGCAGCGCCAGCCGCCGACGCCGCACCGGTGCAGCCGAAGCTAAACGGCACCGTGGTCCGTTCGCCGATGGTAGGCACCTTCTACCGCGCATCGTCGCCGGAATCGGCAAACTTCGTCGAAGTTGGCCAGAGCGTTAAGAAAGGCGACATCCTCTGCATCGTCGAAGCGATGAAGATGATGAACCACATTGAGGCCGAAACCAGCGGCACCATCGAATCCATCCTGGTGGAGAATGGTCAGCCGGTCGAATACGACCAGCCGCTGTTCACCATCGTTTGAACCGCGGAGAACCAGCGATGTTGGAAAAAGTACTAATCGCCAACCGCGGTGAAATTGCCCTGCGGATTCTGCGAGCCTGCAAAGAGCTGGGGATCAAGACCGTTGCAGTTCACTCGACCGCAGACAGAGAGCTGATGCACCTGGCCCTGGCCGACGAGTCCGTCTGCATCGGCCCGGCCCTCGCCACCAACTCCTACCTGCACATCCCCTCGATTATTGCCGCCGCAGAAGTGACCGGCGCCACGGCGATCCATCCCGGCTATGGCTTTCTGGCTGAGAACGCCGACTTTGCCGAGCAGGTGGAGAAATCCGGTTTTGCCTTCGTCGGTCCTAAAGCGGAAACCATTCGCCTGATGGGCGACAAGGTCTCTGCCAAGGAAGCCATGATCAAAGCAGGCGTGCCTGTGGTACCGGGTTCCGAGGGGCCGCTACCGGAAGATGAAACCGAAGCGCTGCGCATCGCACGCGAAGTCGGCTATCCAGTGATCATCAAGGCAGCAGGCGGCGGTGGCGGGCGCGGCATGCGCGTGGTCCACAAGGAAGAAGACCTGATCAAATCGGCCAAGCTGACCCGTACCGAAGCGGGCGCGGCGTTCGGCAATCCGATGGTCTATCTCGAGAAATTCCTGGGCAATCCGCGCCACGTCGAAGTTCAGGTTCTGTCCGATGGACAGGGCAACGCTGTGCATCTGGGCGACCGCGACTGCTCGCTGCAGCGCCGCCATCAGAAGGTTCTGGAAGAAGCACCTGCCCCCTATATCGACGAAAAAGCACGTGCCGAAGTACTCAAGCGCTGTACCGATGCCTGCGTCGAGATCGGCTACCGGGGCGCCGGCACCTTCGAGTTCCTTTACGAAGACGGCCGTTTCTACTTCATCGAAATGAACACGCGCGTTCAGGTAGAGCATCCGGTAACCGAAATGGTCACTGGCATCGACATCGTCAAGGAGATGCTCAGCATCGCTGCCGGCAACAAATTGTCGATCAAGCAGGAAGACGTGGTCATTCGCGGGCACTCACTGGAATGTCGGATCAACGCCGAAGATCCCTCGAACTTCCTGCCCAGCCCTGGCAAGGTGAAGCACTTCCACGCGCCTGGCGGCAATGGCGTCCGGGTCGATTCACACCTGTACAGCGGATATTCGGTGCCACCGAACTACGATTCGCTGATCGGCAAGCTGATCACCTACGGCGCGACACGCGAAGAAGCCATGGCTCGCATGCGCAACGCTCTGGACGAAATCGTTGTCGACGGCATCAAGACTAACATCCCGCTGCACCGGGATCTGGTCCGAGATGACGGCTTCTGCAAAGGCGGCGTGAACATCCATTACCTGGAAAAGAAGCTGGGAATGGACAAGCACTGATCCAGTGCTGACATCGACAAGGGCTGCCGATTGGCAGCCCTTGTCGTTTCTGGCTTCAGCCGGATGGAAGCTGCACGCATGCTCCAGTAATATTTCGACTTTTCCCCGGCCAGCTATCCCGGCCGTTCGCTCCGAGAGGCCCCAATGCCCTGGCTACAACTTCGTCTCGCCATCTCACCGGAACAGGCGGAAGCCCTCGAAGACGCTCTATTGGGCGTTGGCGCAGTGTCCGTAACCTTTATGGACGCCGAAGATCAACCAATATTCGAGCCCGATCTCAACACCACTCCGCTGTGGTCGCACACACATTTGCTGGCGCTATTCGAAGGCGATACCGACGAAACCAACCTCCTGGCCCACCTGCAGCTACTAACAGGCGGCGAGCTGCCCGAGTACCAGCTTGAGCGGATCGAGGACCAGGATTGGGAACGCAGCTGGATGGACAGCTTTCACCCGATGCGTTTCGGCAGTCGCTTGTGGATCGTGCCGAGCTGGCATGCTGCTCCAGAGCCGGACGCGGTGAACCTATCGCTCGATCCCGGCCTAGCCTTTGGCACCGGCACTCACCCGACCACGGCGCTCTGTCTGGAGTGGCTGGACGCGCAGCCGCTAGATGGTTTGGACGTGCTGGATTTCGGCTGTGGCTCCGGCATTTTGGCCATTGCTGCCCTGCTTTTAGGGGCGAAGCAAGCGGTGGGAACCGACATCGACGTACAGGCGCTCGAGGCATCGCGTGACAATGCCGGGCGCAACGGCATCGACCCAGCACGCTTCCCGCTCTATCTGCCCGAGCAGCTTCCCGATGGCCAGGCTGACGTGGTGGTCGCCAACATCCTCGCCGGCCCGCTGGTGGCACTGGCACCGCGCATCATCGAAAAGGTCAAGCCCGGCGGCCGTCTGGCCCTGTCGGGAATATTGGCCGAGCAGGCTGAAGAGGTCCGTGCGGCCTATGCAGATCAATTCGCGCTTGACGCGACGGCGGACAAAGATGGTTGGGTGCGAATTACCGGCACCCGTCGGCTGTGATTAAAGTCTCTGGCCGAGCACTCAACTCGGCCGTTCTCCACTGCTGCTCACTGGCGTGCATGCGCTAGACTACGGCCATTTAAGCCGGACCAACGCATGACCAGCTTCGTCACCCAGTGCCCCCATTGCCAGACCAGCTTCCGCGTCAGCCGCACCCAGCTCGCCGCTGCCCAGGGTGTGGTGCGGTGCGGTGCATGCATGGAGCTCTTCAATGCCGCCCGCTACCTGCAAGAAGCTGACGCGACTGGCAAAAGCGACGCGAGCGCAGATGCCACTCGCCTCTCCGCCACCAGCGACGCGCCAAAAGCGCAAGCGCTGCCAGACAAACCTGCAGATCAAGACGACACGTTTTGGATCCACGACGATCTGGATCTGGACAGCCTTGATCTTGATGAAGAGTTGGCAAAGCTTGAGCGCCAGGAGCTGGAACTGTCCCGCGAATTCCTGGAGCTTGAACCGCAACCTGGTGAACAGCAGCACCGCGAACACACCGACCATTCAATTGATGACGACGAAGCGTGGGCCGAGCAGCTGTTGAGCGCGGAATCAGCGCCCCAAACACGCAACGAGCCGCTCAAGGCGGAGCCAGAACATACCGCCGAGCCCGGCACCGATATCTCGGATATTCACTTCACCCCAGTGAGCGCCGAACACCCTGCCCCGCCGAGCCCGCTGGCAAGCACTACTGATCCATTGATCGGCCAGCTCAACTCAGCGGGACGCACCGAGCCACTGCTCGACCGGCCGTTCGATTCCGATGAAAACAGTGGGCAGGCTGCGCTGGCGGGCCGAAACGGAGTCAGCACCGAGCGAGAATACGGCCGTGGGGAGCGGCTGTTCGAACTGGACGATGAACCGTTGCAACTCGATTGGCAGGCGCGCCGGCGCCCCTGGGGCCGCTGGTTGGGTTGGGGCTTATTGAACCTGATCGCCCTGCTTGGGTTAGCAGCGCAGTATGCCGCCTATAACTTCGACGAGCTCGCGCGACAAGATGAGTACCGTCCTTGGCTGGAGAAAATCTGTCCTGCTATTGGCTGCGAGTTGCCGCCCAGAGTCGACATCAGCCAGATCAAGAGCAGCAATCTAGTGGTACGCAGCCACCCGGACTTCGCTGGGGCGCTGGTTGTCGATGCGATCATCTACAACCGCGCACCCTTTGCCCAGCCGTTCCCATTATTGGAAGTGCGCTTCGCCGACATTCAGGGCCAGACACTTGCGCGGCGTACCTTCAAGCCCGGCGAATACCTCTCAGGAGAGCTCGCCGGACAGCGGGAAATGCCTTCGCAGATTCCTATCCACATTGCGCTGGATATTCTCGACCCGGGCATTACGGCAGTAAATTACAGCCTCGCGTTTCGCTCCCCCGATTAACGACCGCACAGCCTGAGACGATAAGCGGCCTTTGCCGCCCCCCCTTTTTCGGGGCGGCATGCTACTGCTGGTTATAAGCTCGGAGCTGTTCAGATTTTGTTCAGAACAGCCTTTAACCCGTCATCCGTAGCGGGTATTATGCACACCCTTTTTTGCTGTCCCGATCGACCTAACAAGCAGGCTCCAAGCAGGGAATCTTCATGTCAGCGGTACGCATCGGCCCCTATATCCTTCCGAATCGATTGATCCTTGCGCCCATGGCCGGCGTGACCGATCAGCCGTTCCGCCAGTTATGCCGACGTCTGGGCGCTGGCATGGTGGTGTCGGAAATGGTGACCAGCGATGTGCGCCTGTGGAACAGCCGCAAATCGCGCCTGCGCTTGCTGCACGACGGGGATCCAGAACCGCGCTCGGTGCAGATCGCCGGCGGCGACCCACAAATGCTGGCCGAAGCGGCCGCTCGCAATGTCGAACTGGGCGCGCAGATTATTGACATCAACATGGGTTGCCCAGCCAAGAAAGTGTGCAACAAGGCCGCCGGCTCGGCGTTGATGAAAGATGAAAAGCTGGTCTCGGAAATACTCGAGGCTGTGGTCGCTGCGGTTGATGTGCCAGTAACCCTGAAAATTCGTACTGGGTGGGACAGGCAGAACAAGAACGGGCTCACGGTGGCGAGAATTGCCGAGCAATCCGGGATCGCCGCGCTGGCCGTTCATGGCCGCACGCGTGCCGATCTCTACACAGGTGACGCGGAATACGAGACCGTCGCGGCGATCAAGCAAGCCGTGTCGATACCGGTGTTTGCCAATGGCGACATCGATACACCAGAAAAAGCCCGCCTAGTGCTCGACACGACGGGTGCGGACGGACTGCTCATTGGCCGGGCCGCGCAGGGTAAGCCGTGGATCTTTCGTGAGATAAACCATTACCTCGCGACAGGCGAGCTAATGGCACCTCCGACGCTGGGAGAGATCGAGGGTATTCTGCTGCAGCATCTCGAGGCACTGCATGCGTTCTACGGCGATGTGATGGGTGTACGTATCGCCCGTAAGCACGTCAGTTGGTACCTGGCAACACTACCCGGCGCGCAGGAATACCGCGGCCGGTTCAACGGTTTGGAAGACAGGGATGCGCAATGCGCCAGCGTTCGGGGATTTTTCGCCGAACGCCGTACACGCCCTGATTCGGGGGAAGGAAAAGGGGTGGCTGCATGACGCTGTTGAACGAAACCTTGTTAACTGGAACAACATCCGTGAGCGACAACGTGAACCTCAAGCAACACCTTAATACGCCGAGCGAAGCAGGTCAGACCTTGCGAGGCAGTGTGGAGAAGGCGTTGCATAACTATTTCGCGCACCTAGAAGGCGCGGACGTTACGGACGTTTACAACCTGGTGCTTTCCGAGGTGGAAGCCCCACTGCTGGAAACCGTGATGAATTACGTCAAGGGCAACCAGACCAAGGCCTCGGAGCTGTTGGGCCTGAACCGTGGCACCCTGCGTAAGAAACTCAAGCAGTACGACCTTCTCTGATTAGCGTTGAGCTCCGATGGAACGGTGCAAGCCGTCTTCCTAAGAGCTATCCGCTTGCAGCCTGTAGCTCTTAGGAAATGTCCATGACCGACCAAAGCACCCGCCTTCCCGTCCGCCGCGCGCTGATCAGTGTGTCCGACAAGACCGGCGTCGTTGATTTTGCCCGCGCACTCGTCACTCTGGGCGTCGAGATCCTGTCCACCGGCGGCACCTTTAAGCTGCTGCGCGACAACGACATCGCCGCCGTCGAAGTAGCCGACTACACCGGCTTTCCGGAGATGATGGACGGTCGGGTCAAGACGCTGCATCCGAAGATTCACGGGGGCATCCTTGGCCGCCGTGATATGGATAGCGCAGTCATGGCCGAGCATGGCATCAACCCGATCGACCTGGTCGCAGTCAACCTGTATCCCTTCGCAGCTACCGTCGCTAAGCCTGGCTGTACGCTGCCGGACGCCATCGAGAACATCGACATCGGTGGCCCGACCATGGTCCGCAGCGCCGCAAAGAACCATAAGGACGTCGCCATCGTCGTCAACGCCGACGATTACGCTCACGTCATCGACAACCTGAAAAACGGCGGCCTGACCTATGCGCAGCGTTTCGACCTGGCGCTCAAGGCCTTCGAACACACGGCCTCCTATGACGGCATGATCGCGAATTACCTGGGGACCGTCGACCAGAGCGCTGAGACGCTGTCGACCGAGGGACGCAGCCTGCTTCCGCGGACGTTCACCACCCAGTTCGTCAAGGCGCAGGACATGCGCTACGGTGAGAACCCACATCAGATTGCGGCCTTCTACGTCGAGACCGCTGACGAAGCCTGCGTTGCCACCGCCCGCCAGCTGCAGGGCAAGGAATTGTCGTTTAACAACGTCGCCGATACCGACGCGGCCCTTGAGTGCGTGAAGAGCTTCGTCAAGCCAGCCTGCGTAATCGTCAAACACGCGAACCCGTGCGGCGTCGCCGTCGTTCCGGATGCTGAGGGCGGCATCCGTCAAGCCTATGAACTGGCTTATTCGACCGACAGCGAGTCGGCATTCGGCGGCATCATCGCCTTCAACCGGGAGCTGGATGGCGAAACGGCAAAAGCCATCGTCGAACGGCAGTTCGTCGAGGTGATCATTGCACCAAGCATATCGGCCGAAGCCCGCCAAGTGGTCGCAAGCAAAGCCAACGTACGCCTGCTCGAATGCGGCCAGTGGCCGGCCGATCGTGCACCGGGCTGGGACTTCAAGCGCGTCAACGGTGGTCTTTTGGTACAGAGCCGCGACATTGGGATGATCAGCGAAGCCGACCTGAAGGTCGTCACTCAGCGCGCCCCGACCGAACAGGAAATCCACGACCTGATTTTCGCCTGGAAAGTAGCCAAGTTCGTCAAGTCCAATGCCATCGTCTACGCCAAAAATCGGCAGACAGTCGGGGTCGGTGCCGGACAAATGAGCCGGGTCAACTCCGCACGGATCGCAGCGATCAAGGCCGAGCATGCCGGCCTGCCGGTGCCCGGTGCGGTGATGGCCAGCGATGCGTTTTTCCCGTTCCGGGATGGCATCGATAACGCCGCCAAAGCCGGTATTACCGCGGTAATCCAGCCAGGTGGTTCGATGCGCGACGCCGAGGTGATTGCGGCTGCAGACGAAGCCGGCATCGCCATGGTGTTCACCGGCATGCGCCATTTCAGGCACTAAAAGCTCGAAGTTTGAAGCTGGAAGACTGAAGCCTACTGCTTCCTGCTTCCTGCTTCGGCTTCCTGCTCTCAGACGAGAGACTCGAGTATGAACGTTTTAATCATCGGCAGCGGCGGCCGCGAGCACGCCCTGGCCTGGAAGGTCGCGCAGGATCCACGCGTAGAGAAAGTTTTCGTCGCGCCTGGCAATGCCGGTACGGCAACTGAAGCGAAGTGTGAAAACGTCGCGATCGACGTACTTGCCATCGAGCAACTGGCAGACTTCGCCGAGCAGAACGTGCAGCTCACCATCGTCGGTCCCGAGGCGCCACTGGTCAAAGGTGTCGTCGATCTGTTCCGTTCGCGCGGGCTCGACTGCTTCGGCCCGACCGCTGCTGCAGCACAACTGGAAGGGTCCAAGGCGTTCACCAAAGACTTCCTCGCCCGTCACAACATTCCTACCGGCGACTACCAGAATTTCACCGAAGTCCAACCGGCATTGGCCTATCTGCAAGAAAAAGGCGCGCCGATCGTGATCAAGGCCGACGGCCTGGCGGCCGGTAAAGGCGTGATCGTCGCCATGACCCTGGCCGAAGCGGAAGAAGCCGTGCGCGACATGCTCTCCGGCAACGCGTTCGGTGATGCGGGCGCACGGGTAGTGATCGAAGAATTTCTCGACGGCGAGGAAGCCAGCTTCATCGTCATGGTCGATGGCACCAATGTGTTGCCAATGGCCACCAGCCAAGACCATAAGCGTGTCGGCGACGGCGACACCGGCCCAAACACGGGTGGGATGGGCGCTTATTCTCCGGCGCCGGTGGTGACCGCCGAAGTCCATCAACGTGTGATGGACGAGGTGATCTGGCCGACCGTTAAGGGCATGGCTGCCGAGGGCAGCGTCTATACCGGATTCCTCTATGCCGGCTTGATGATCGACCGCAACGGCGCGCCCAAAGTCATCGAATTCAACTGCCGCTTTGGCGATCCGGAAACACAGCCGATCATGCTGCGCCTGCAATCGAGCCTGGTGCTGCTGGTCGAAGCAGCTTTGGCGAGGGCGCTGAACAAGATCGAAGCGCAGTGGGATCCGCGCCCGAGCTTGGGCGTAGTACTTGCTGCGGGAGGCTATCCGGGTGACTACAGCAAAGGCGCCGCGATCCGTGGCCTGGACGCCGCTGCTCAACTGGAAGGTAAGGTGTTCCATGCCGGGACCGTATTGGTGGACGGAGCGGTGACTACCGCTGGCGGTCGCGTGCTCTGCGCTACAGCCCTTGGCGATACGGTCTCCGCAGCTCAGCAAAATGCTTATGCACTGGCCGCTCGCATTGAGTGGGACGGGCATTTTTACCGGCATGACATCGGTTATCGTGCAATTGCACGTGAGCAGGGCGGAAGCTAAGCGCGAAATTCGCGGCAATGTGCGCGACGGCAGCTCCTATCGGTCGTTGCGCGCATCACTGAGCGCCAGTACGGTGGTTATAATCCACCGTCACACACATGAAGGGACTTCAATCGTGCGTCGACTCTGGGTCGCCATTGCTTTTACCTTCAGTCTGTTGTTGGCTGCGCTGGTCGCATGGCCTGTATTCGCCGCCATTAGCGAGCCGGCTCCCCTTCCCGTATCGCCCGAGGCTCTACCAGCGACAGAGCCCAACTGGCGTTTGCTCATCGACCAATCCGGTCTTCTCACCCTTGACGAGGTTCTGGCTCAACGCAGCCTGTTCCAGCGAATCGACAAACATGCCTATGCCGCACCCGCCAGTGAAAACGCCGTCTGGTTGCAGGTGACCCTTCCGGCGTTCATCGATCCGAACTGGTTGTGGATCTTCGCGCCACGCGTGCAATACCTCGATTTTTACTTGCTGCGCGATGGCGAACTGGAACGCCATATTCAAACAGGCGAGCTCAGGCCTCTCGAGTCGCGCCCCCTGCCTACTCGTGCATATCTGTTTTCGCTTCCCAATGACGACACGCCTCGCGAGGCCTACATCCGCCTGCAATCGTCCCACCCGATCATGGCATGGTTCAGCACCGTGGATGAGATAGGGCTTGTCGGGCTGGCGCAACCGGCTTACCTATTTGGTGCATTGTTTGGTGCCCTGGCCCTGCTGACTATCTACAACCTACTGCGCTTTGCCTACACCTTGAGCTACAGCCATGTATGGCTTGCCTTGCTACACAGCGCCCTCCTGACCTCGGCGATTGCGAATCTGGGTCTGCTTGCAGTCTGGTCGCCGAAGCTGATCTATAGCCAGCCGCTGATCGCCGATATGGCCGCATTGCTGACCTGTATTTCCTTACTAGCCTTCACATACGGCTTCTTCCATAACCGCAAGGTCCCCTGGATAACCGGGGTGCTAGCGCTGGAAGCAGGCCTCGTCAGCGCACTCGGAGCAACCATACTGTTCACCGGCCATCTCTGGTTCAGCTGGTTGATATATGCGCTGGTGCTCGGCACCGCTGCCACCGTTACTGTCGTGGCAATTCATCATTGGCGGCAGCGCTACGAACCCGCCCGATTGCTGGTTGCTGGCATGCTGTTGTTCGATGGCGGTTTCGTCCTCGTCCTGCCCGTTCTGCTGGGCTTCAATCAATTCGACCCGGATTGGCTGACCGGGATCATGTTCAGCGTGGCCACCTGCTCTGGGTTGATCCTCAGCTTCGCGCTGCTCGAGCGGCAGCGACAAATTCAGTCGGACAACCGCAATCAACATACAGCCGAAGCCGTTAATAGCGCGGAATTGCGGACCAAAGCGGACTTCCTGGCAAAGATCAGCCACGAGATTCGTACTCCGATGAACGGTGTGCTTGGCATGAGTGAACTGCTACTCAGCACCTCGCTATCAGCCAAACAACGTGACTACGTCCAGACCATTCACAGCTCCGGTAACGAGTTGCTCAATTTGATCAACGAGATACTGGACATTTCCAAGCTGGAGTCCGGACAGATCGAACTGGACGACGTGCAGTTTGATCTCAACGCCCTGATCGAAGATTGCCTCAGTATTTTCCGCGCCAAGGCCGAACAGCAGCGAGTCGAGCTGATCAGCTTTGTCCAGCCTCAGATGCCGCATGTGGTTGCTGGCGACCCGACTCGCTTGCGCCAGGCATTGTTGAATCTGCTAGAGAACGCCTTCAAGCAAACCGAAGAAGGCGAGGTGTTACTGACCGCAGCGGTGGACGACCGCGAGGGCCAGCCCCGCCTGCGCATCACCGTGCAGGACAGTGGAAGACCGCTGGAAACAGAGGAGCGGGATGCTCTGCTCAACGCTGCGTTGGATAGCCGCGACTTTCTCGCCGCGACGCGCCATGGTGGCCGCCTCGGCTTGATCATCGCCCGACAGCTGATACACCTGATGGATGGCGAGTTCGGCATTCAGACCGGCGGCATCGCCGGTAACACGCTGTGGATGAGTTTGCCGCTGGCGGCCGAGATCGCCGAGCCCGCTAGCGATCTGGATAACCAGCTCAAAGGCGCCCGGCTGCTGGTGGTGGATGACAACGATACCTGCCGAAAAGTGCTCGGCCAGCAGTGCAGCAGCTGGGGCATGGAGGTCAGTGCGGTTGCCTCAGGCAAAGAGGCGTTGGCGCTGCTGCGAACCAAGGCGCACCTACGCGACTATTTCGACGTGGTTTTGCTTGATCAGGACATGCCCGGTATGACGGGCATGCAGCTGGCCAGCAGAATCAAGGAAGACTTCAGCCTCAATCACGACATCCTGCTGATCATGCTGACCGGCATGAGCAGCGCGCCGAGCAAGATCATCGCACGCAACGCTGGCATCAAACGCATCCTGGCTAAACCCGTCGCCGGCTACACACTGAAAACCACCTTAGCGGACGAGCTTGCGCGCCGCACCAGCGCAATCACGCAGTCGTCGGCGACCCAAGCCAACGCACCGCTCACGGTGCCTGACGATTTCCGCATCTTGGTCGCTGAGGACAACAGCATATCCACCAAAGTCATCCGCGGCATGCTGAGCAAACTCAACCTTAAACCGGATACCGCCAGCAATGGAGCGGAGGCGCTTGCACTGATCAAAACGCACCCCTACGACCTGGTGCTCATGGACTGTGAGATGCCGGTGATGGACGGCTTTGAGGCAACCGCACAGCTACGCGCTTGGGAAACCTCCGAGGCCAGGCCGCGCACACCAGTGGTGGCGCTGACTGCGCATATTCTCAGCGAGCACCGAGAGCGCGCCCGCGAAGCCGGGATGGATGGACACATGGCCAAACCTGTCGAAATGTCCCAGCTACGCGAGCTGATCGAACACTGGGCCCGGACCCGAGCAGCCACAGCGGATCGCTAGGCTTTAGTCATGCCTTGCGGGTTGGCGGCACATACCTGACATCGCTGATGATCAGCAGGCTTTCAGGTTGGGCGGGCATCCGAGACGCTTTGATCTCAAGGTCTTGGGCCGGCACCGCATAGCTCATCGTCGGGCATGCCAATGACGGGCCCCAATGCCACCCGCGCCGTCAATCATGGCGGCCAACTGGTCACGACGTTGAGTCACTTCGTCTTCGGCAAGCGGCACGCCGGCCCACTCGCATACGGTGCGGGTAAGGATCGTCTGCACCTCGGTCATCAGAATCAGGCGATTACGGTGTTGCCACGTCTCGATGGCCGCTTGCCAATAGGCCTCGCTCAAACGGACCAGCTCTACCACGGCCTCGTCGGACAGCAGCGACATGAACAATGCCTTGCGATGCCGGTGGGCTTCGTCATCCAAGCCCTGCACACCACCCTCACCGAACAGCGTCTTCTGCAACATGCGCGGCGCTGCGTGCTGACGCTGGAAAAACCGCTCGTCATAGAACAATTTCGCCGCTTCTTTACCACTCATGCAGATGGTGTTCTGCATAAGCAGCCGAACCTGGAAAATATCTGTTCCAAGCCTGTGGCAGCGACTGGGGATAAATGAATAGCCTTCGCCAAGTAACGAAAGCGAGCTTTCTGCCTGGGAAACGCGGGGAATATCTGGCATGAGCACACCTATGTAGTTGCTCCACGATGGACTCCACCGCGGTACAGGGGTGCCCCAGTTAGGTACCTTTCGTCCAACAATGAACAAAACGCCCGGTCCGCTGCCGATAAAAGACCGGCCGAATTATTCAGCGACGTAGCATTACCCATTGTCCGAACCTTCGCTTCGAGGCATGAGCCGTCGCCAAGGAGCCCACGCAATGATGAAGAGGAGCGATGTCGCCTGGACCCTTGTGGGTATCACGGCGGTAGTGCTGTCCGGTTATCTGCTCTATCAGGAAATACGTGATCTTTCACTGGCCGAACTGACCGACAGCCTCGCCGCGATCAGCGCCCGTAATTGGATGCTGGCCGGACTGGCAACGCTGGGCGCCTACTTTGCATTGGCCTGGTACGACCGAATCGCCATAGCCCACCTGGGTAAGCACATCTCATGGTGGTTCATCACGCTCTGCTCGTTCACTACCTACGCCCTCGCCCATAATGTTGGCGCGTCCGTATTTTCTGGTGCAGTCGTGCGTTACCGTGCATACCGCAGCAAAGGACTGACGCCTCACGAGATCGGCGTACTGATCGTGTTCTGCTCGTTAACCTTTCTGCTTGGTACGCTGTCGGCCAGCGGCATCGTGTTGATCTGCAGACCGGAATTGCTCAACAGACTCGTCGATGCCGAGCCATGGCTGTCGATTGCAATAGGCGTTTCGCTGCTATGCCTTGTCGGGCTTTACGTGATCGGCGCCTGGCGACATTTCCCGCCAATGCAGCTAGGCAAGTGGCGAATCACTTACCCGAGGCTGCCTATTGTCGGGAGGCAGCTGATTGCTGCGCCGCTGGAGCTCGCATGTGCCGCGGCAATCATCTATTTTGCGCTGCCCGAGACAGGCAATCCCGGCTATCTGGTGGTGCTCGGCGTATTCCTTGCCTCATTCTCGCTGGCGTTGTTGTCACACGCACCCGGTGGACTTGGGGTGCTCGAAGTGACTTTCCTGGCCGCCATGCCGGAGCTGCCTACGGCTGATGTGCTAGCCGCGCTAATCGTATTCAGGGGTTTCTACCTGCTTCTGCCGCTTGCCCTGGCAATCTTGGTAGTCGCGTTGTTTGAAGCGGGACAGTGGTCGCTGCGGCGACGCGCCGGCCCTGCGAGGCGCTGAGCGAGTCACGAAACGACACCATTGCCCTATGGCTATGCGCGCTTTGCCGGGCGATCATTCGCCCTCTTACGAGACGAAATCGAATCACATGACCAATACCCGCACTAACCGACCCAGCTCCGAGCAACCGGCCGCGCACAAGCCGCGCCCTTTAATGGACCTGGCCATCAGCATCGTCATCCCATCGCTGATCCTGATGAAACTCAGCGGCGAAGACCGCCTCGGCGCGGATGGCGCACTTTTGCTGGCGCTGGCCTTCCCACTCGGCTGGGGGTTGTTCGAGCTGGTGAAATACCGCAAGTTCAATTGGATAGCCCTGCTGGGCCTGGTCAGCGTGCTGCTTACCGGCGGCATCGGCTTGCTGCAGCTCGATCCGAAATGGCTGGCGATCAAGGAAGCGGCAATTCCCGGCATCATCGGTGTCGCCGTACTGGCCTCCACTCGCACACGCTTTCCGTTGATTCGCACCTTGCTCTACAACCCCAAGGTGCTGAACGTCGACAAGGTCCATGAGCAACTTGAGCGCAACGGGCAAACCGCTCACTTCGAGACGCGATTGCTGCGCGCGACCTACTTTCTCAGCGTCACCTTCTTCTTTTCGTCGTTCATGAACTACGTACTAGCCAAATGGATCGTCAATAGCCCCGCCGGTAGCGAGGCATTCAACGCAGAACTCGGCCGTATGACCTTGCTCAGCTATCCAATGATTGCAATACCGAGCATGGTGATGATGATGGCGATCTTCTACTACCTCTGGAAGACCATCCACGGCCTGACCGGCCTGCGCCTGGAAGACATCGTCGCCAACCATGCGCGTACCGATAAGCAGACCTGACCAACGCAGTCAGGCCGACAGTAGCAGCATCCACAAGGGCAAGCTGATCACCGCTAAAAGTGTCGAGAGAAACACCGTCGAGCTGACTGCGCGGGTGTCTTCCTGATTGACTACGAAGGCCAGCACGTTGACACCGCTCGGGCACGCGGCCAGCAATACCAACACGCTCAAGGCGTCATGACTGAGGCCCGGCAACCATCCGCCGACATACCAGACCAGCAACGGAAACAGAGCTAGCTTCACCAGCGTCAGCCCGAGAGCCGTGGCGCTAGGCCGCAACCGATAACGTGAAAGACTAATGCCCAGCACCATCAGCGCACAAGGCAACGCAGCCTGGGCGAGCCAATCAGCGACACGCCAGATCGGCAGCGGCAGGTCCCAGCCGGATATGTTCAACAACGCACCGAGCAACAGGCCAACAATGAGCGGGTTGGCCAAGTTCTTCAGCAACGCCACGGCATTGACCTTTTGCCCCGAGCCGAACGCGTTGTAAAAGCTTTGTAGCGAGAACAGGACCAGGCTGTGAAACACCAGAATGGCGAACACGTACACGAGGCTCGCCGGCCCGAGCAACGTGGTCACCAGAGGGATCCCGACCAACACGTTATTCGAGTAGGCCGCGGTCAAGCCTAGGGGCGACGCTCGCCCGAGCAGACGGTGAGCAATCAGCGCCACCACCACGAAAACGGTGAGTACCGGCCCGAAATAGGCCAATAACAGTGTCACTGACATCCCGTCGCTAAGCTGCGCACGGGCAATGCCGGTGAACAAGACTGCCGGCATGAACAATTTGAAGGTGATATTGGCGAGCCCAGCTGCCGCCTCCCCCGCCAGCCAGCCACGCCAGCCCAACAAGTAGCCGAGCATGATCAAGCCGAAGATCGGCAATATTGCCTGAAACACCACCACGCGGCTTCTCCAGCAATCGTTGCGACTTCATGTCGCCCCGCAAAAGACCGCGCAGAATACCCGAGTCTCGCGTCAGATCACCACATCACGCCTAGGCCGATGCGCCCCAGCGTAGATATCGCCACGCTGGGCGCTCAGGCCTGGGTGTGCTGCGCGGCACCCGCGGCTGCAACAGCTGCGGCCTCGGCGAGCGCATCGAGCACAATGGAAAGGTCGTCATGCCAGTCGTGGGTTTCGATGCCAAAGGTCGTCTCGAACTTCGAGCAATCGAGTACCGACCAAGCCGGCCGGCGCGCGGGAGTAGGGTATTGAGCGGTGCTAATAGGCGATACCTTGGGGCGGGCAGCAAGCATGCCCTTGGCTTCCGCCTGACGGAAAACTTCCACGGCGAAATCGAACCAGGTACACGGGGAGCGCCCACTGTAATGGTAGAGCCCCCACGCCAAAACGCCGTTCTGGGCATAACGCTGCGCCAGTTCCAGCAACGCATCGGCAATGCTACCAGCCTGAGTGGGGCAGCCATACTGATCGGCAACCACCGATAGGGCGTCGCGTTGGCAGCCAAGGCGTAGCATGGTTTTCACGAAATTGTGGCCATGCACCCCATAGACCCAGCTGGTTCGCAAAATAATGTGCTCGTCCAGCACGGCTTGAATGGCCGCTTCGCCCGCCAGCTTGCTCGCACCATAAACACCTGTTGGCGCGACTTCATCTTCCTCTCTATAAGGCGTTTGAGCATTTCCGGAAAACACATAATCAGTGGAGATGTGCAGCAGAGGAATGGAGGCTTGACGAGCCGCGTGCGCCAGCCGTTCTGCACCATCGCGGTTTACGCTATAGGCCCTCTCACTGTGCGTCTCGGCGTTGTCGACATGCGTGTAAGCGGCCGCATTGATGATAAGCCCCGGCTTGAGCCGGCTAACCAGATCAGCCACCTGCCCCGCGTCCGTGATGTCAAGATTGTCGCGAGTCATGCCGAGCGCTTCGAGACCGTACCCGCTGGCACGGTTTATCAATTCGTGACCGACCTGGCCACCGGCTCCGCATACTAGGATTCGCATCTGGTTAGCGCCTCGTTCAAGGCCTGCCGTAAAACGGCAGGCATGGATTCGTAACAAACTCGATACACGCATCAGTCTGCAGCTACCGAGATAGCGCGGCCCGCGCTTGGTTCAGGCCAGCATAAATGCGTTTTGTTCCGCCCGATCGAGGCGTAGCAAGAATTATTGTGCTCGCGCTGACCTAACGCGTCGCCTCGGGCCGTGAGCAGGATGTCCCATCCATGCCATCGGCGGGCCGGTTGCGCCAGCCGGCAATGCTAACACGAGTGAAACTCGAGGCCGGCAACGGGGACCAAACAGAATAGGCGGCGCGGCAAATCGCCAGACGCCACTGCCAGTAGGTCCACATCGCTATCCCACCAGGAGGACGCCGTCATGCCTAGAGGCGAGAAATCCAAATACACCGATACACAACAACGTAAAGCCGAACATATCGAAGACAGCTATGAAGAGCGCGGCGTACCAGCTAAAGAAGCAGAAGCGCGAGCTTGGGCCACTGTCAACAAACAATCCGGTGGGGGCGAACGCAAAGGCGGTTCGGGGCAGGAGAAAAGCGAGACAGCCAAGCGAGCCGACCGCAAGGATTCAGCACATCGAGCGGCGGAGGCTCGCTCCGGCGATTCACCCAACAAGAGCTCGACACGTAGCGACCGTTCAGGTAGCACATCCCTTACTGATCTCACCCGCGACGAACTGATGCATAAAGCGCAGGAGCGTGATGTGCACGGTCGTTCGAAGATGCGCAAGGACGAGCTGATAAAGGCGCTCAGTTGATGAGATATAGAATGCAGGAACCCGACCCTCGCGACGACGGGACACCAAGCCCGATTCCCGAGCCTGAACGCAAAGAACCCGGTGAGCCAATTCCTATTGAAGAGCCGGGCAAGCCGGAACGCCCCAGTGACGGACGCGGCTAAACTTTCCGCATCCCTGCCTATCACAGCTTAGGGCCCAGCGAGACGCCAGCAGGCGCGACGGCCACCCGGCTGCGCATATCGCGCGCCACAGACCTAGGAGACCGTGATGAGTTACGTGCAATTGAGCGATAAACAGACTTTGCGCGAGCGCGCGCGCCAGCATGTCGAGAACGGCGCGGTGACCGAAAGCTATTCGGCCGATCGCGATACGGTGATCAACCTGCTCAATGAGGCGCTGGCGACCGAGCTGGTCTGCTACCTGCGCTACAAGCGCCACTACTATATGGCCACAGGCTTGAAATCGAGCGTCGCCGCTGAGGAGTTTCTTGAGCACGCCAATGAAGAACAAGAGCATGCCGACCGTCTGGCCGAACGCATCGTTCAGCTTGGTGGTGCCCCGGACTTCAACCCGGACGGTCTCACCGAGCGTGCCCATGCGCAATATGCTGAGGGAAACGGCCTGCGTGACATGGTGTTCGAGAACCTAGTGGCGGAGCGCATCGCGATCGACAGCTACCGCGAGATCGTCCAATACATTGGAGATAAAGACCCCACTACGCGACGCATCTTCGAGGACATCCTCGCTCAGGAAGAAGAGCACGCTGACGACATGGCCGGTCTGCTAGATGGTATGAACTGACCGAATCGTACGCACCTGTCGCTGCCCCCAAAAAAAAGGCCACCCAAAAGGTGGCCTCAAAAAAAGGAAAGAGAGTACAGCTCAGCCGGCAGCCGCCGGACGCATGTAGGAGATCGGTGCGGTCTGGGACTCTTCGAACGTCACCACTTCCCACGCATCCTTTTGTTCCATCAGAGTGCGCAGCAAAAGGTTGTTCAAGGCATGTCCGGATTTAAAGCCGCGGAATTCGCCGATCAGGCTAGTGCCCAGTAAGTAAAGATCACCAATTGCATCGAGAATCTTGTGTTTCACGAACTCGTCCTCATACCGCAGGCCGTCTTCGTTAAGCACATGGTCTTCATCGACCACGATGGCGTTTTCGACGCTTCCACCCAGGGCCAGGTTGTGCGAGCGAAGGAACTCGATGTCGCGCATGAAACCGAACGTGCGCGCGCGACTGACCTCCTTGACAAAGGAAGTACTGGAGAAATCCACGCTGGCAGTCTGGGTTCGGCCTCGGAAAACCGGATGGTCGAAATCGATCTCGAAACTCACCTTGAAGCCTTCGAATGGCAGGAATGTGGCGCGCTTGTCGCCATCCTCCACCGAAACCTCGCGGATGATGCGGATGAACTTCTTGGGAGCGTCCTGCTCCTGCAGTCCGGCCGATTGAATCAGGAATACGAAGGGCCCAGCGCTACCGTCCATGATCGGCACTTCCGAAGCGGAAAGCTCAACATAGGCGTTGTCGATGCCCAGCCCAGCCATCGCTGAAAGCAAATGCTCCACCGTATCGACTTTGACGTCACCGCTGACCAGCGTAGTCGACATGGTCGTCTCGCCAACGTTCTCGGCCCGTGCGGCGATGTGCACAGGCGGGTTGAGATCGGTGCGACAGAACACGATTCCGGTATCCACGGGAGCCGGCTTCAGGGTGAGGTAAACCTTCTCCCCCGAGTGCAGGCCGACGCCAGTGGCGCGAATGATGTTCTTCAAGGTGCGTTGTCTGATCATGGCTCGTTTTCGCTAGTGCGCTGTTGCGAATGGTTTCCAACAAAGGTGGCGATCATAGCAGAACCCAACTTTGCTGAATACCAATCACCCCGATAGTCCTGATACATCCAATCAATCAGCCTGACGGCGCAAGAATGCCGGGATGTCCAGGTAATCCAAGTCCTCCTGAGGATTCATCTTCGCCGCGGTAGCCGCTGCGTGTGCCTGATTACGCATCACGGTCGGGCGGTCCAGGTCACGATAATTCACCGCGGCCTGATCCTGACGCGCGGCTGGGGCGGTCTGCGGCGCGACGGCTGCAGTCTGCAGGGTATTGTCTACAACCTTGACCGGTTTCTCATTGCGCGGCCCGAGACCAGTGGCCACCACCGTCACGTGCAGTTCGTCCAGCATATCGGGGTCGATTACTGCACCCACCTTTACAGTCGCTTCGTCGGAGGCGAACGCCTCGATGATCTCACCCACCGCAGCGTACTCGCCCAGCGAAAGATCCAGACCAGCGGTAATGTTAACCAGAATGCCACGTGCGCCTTGCAGGTTGACGTCTTCCAGCAGTGGGTTGCGGATCGCGGCCTCGGTGGCCTCGCGAGCGCGGTTCGGACCGGTGGCACAACCAGTCCCCATCATGGCCATGCCCATCTCGCCCATGACCGTTTTAACGTCAGCGAAGTCGACGTTCATCAGGCCTGGACGCTGCATGATGTCGGAAATGCCGCGCACGGCACCGGTCAGCACATCGTCAGCCTTGGCGAAGGCGGAAAGCAGGCTCGCATCCTTGCCGAGGATGGTCAGCAGCTTTTCGTTGGGGATGGTGATCAGCGAGTCGACGCACTCGGACAGCTGGCGAATGCCTTCGTCGGCGACCTGCATACGACGACGCCCTTCGAACGGGAACGGACGGGTCACGACAGCAACGGTGAGAATGCCCATTTCCTTGGCCACCGAAGCGATGACCGGCGCGGCGCCGGTG
The DNA here is from genome assembly GCF_000970615.1 of Pseudomonas sp. 10B238. Lineage (NCBI taxonomy): Bacteria > Pseudomonadati > Pseudomonadota > Gammaproteobacteria > Pseudomonadales > Pseudomonadaceae > Pseudomonas > Pseudomonas sp. 10B238. The sequence goes on along the minus strand of NZ_KQ033943.1, from coordinate 33,758 downwards.
CCGGTACCGCCGCCCATGCCGGTGGTGATGAATACCATGTCGGCGCCCTGCAGCACCTCGGCAATGCGCTCGCGGTCATCCATCGCGGCCTGACGACCGATATCAGGATTGGTACCGGCGCCCAGCCCCTTGGTAATGGCCGACCCCAACTGCAGTACGGTCCGCGCTTCGATTTTCTTCAGCGCCTGAGCATCGGTGTTGGCGCAGATGAATTCCACACCTTCAACGTTGTTGCGCACCATGTGATTGACGGCGTTGCCGCCGCCTCCGCCTACGCCAATGACCTTAATCACTGCACTTTGCGGGGTATGATCTACGAGTTCGAACATTTCCCTCTCTCCTTCCAGCTTTCTAGTTTTAGGTACAGCCGCACTGCTCAGAAATTGCCTTGGATCCAGCTCTTGAGCCGGTCCACGACAGATGTTTTGGGTTCTTCGGCGAAATTACCGAGACCGGACATGGATGCGCCGTCGGTCTGCTTGCGCATTCCGTAAAGCAACAGGCCCACACCCGTTGAATAGATGGGATTGCGGACCACGTCCGCGAGTCCTTTGACGCTATGGGGTACGCCTAGGCGCACCGGCATGTGGAAGATTTCTTCTGCGAGTTCGACGGCGCCTTCCATCTTGGCTGTACCGCCGGTGAGAACGATCCCTGCTGGAACCAGATCCTCGTAGCCGCTGCGACGCAGCTCGGCCTGAATCAAGGTGAAGAGTTCGTCATAGCGCGGCTCCACGACTTCGGCCAGAGCCTGACGTGAGAGTTCCCGCGGCGGACGCTCGCCGACGCTCGGTACCTTGATGGTCTCGCCGGGCCCAGCCAGCTTGGCCAGTGCGCAGGCGTAGCGGATCTTGATCTCTTCCGCATACTGAGTCGGAGTGCGCAGCGCCATGGCGATGTCGTTGGTGACTTGGTCACCTGCGATCGGAATGACAGCGGTGTGCCGGATAGCGCCTTCGGTGAAGATGCAAATGTCGGTGGTCCCGCCACCGATATCGACCAGGCAGACGCCCAGCTCTTTCTCATCATCGGTCAGCACAGCATGGGCCGAGGCGAGCTGTTCCAAGATGATGTCGTCAACCTCTAGACCACAACGACGTACGCACTTTTCGATGTTCTGCGCTGCATTGACCGCACAGGTGACCACGTGGACCTTGGCTTCCAGGCGTACCCCGGACATGCCCAGTGGTTCGCGCACACCCTCCTGGTTATCGATCACGTAATCCTGCGGCAGCGTGTGCAGAACCCTCTGATCGGCCGGGATCGCCACAGCCTGTGCAGCGTCGAGCACACGCTCGAGGTCTGCGGTGCTGACTTCACGATCACGGATGGCAACGATGCCGTGCGAGTTGAGGCTGCGGATATGGTTACCAGCCAGGCCGACGAACGCAGAATGGATGCGGCAGCCCGCCATCAGCTGAGCTTCTTCAACGGCGCGCTGGATCGACTGAACGGTGGACTCGATATTGACCACCACGCCTTTTTTCAATCCACGCGACGGATGGGTCCCGATCCCGACGATCTCGAGCTCGCCATCCGGCGTCACTTCGCCGACCAGCGCCACCACCTTGGAGGTGCCGATATCGAGACCGACGATCATCTTGCCGCTTTGCACGCTAGACATGTGTTTCATTCCTCAATTCTTCGCTACGACGGATTCGTCCGTCGTGGTCGGGCTCGGCTCCCGCCACGCAACGGCGAGGCCATTGGCGTAGCGAAGGTCGATCCGCGCAATTTTGTCGCTCTCCTGCGCCAGCTCTTGCTGGTAGATGGCAGTGAAGCGCCGCATTTTTTCGATTATCTGATCCCTTCCCAATAGCAGCTCGACGCCCTGCCCGGTCGTCACAAACCAGCTGCCCCGTGCTCGCAGTTCCAGGCGAGCAATGGAGAAACCGAGGGGCCGCAGCATCTGGCTGAGCACTTGGTACTGCTGCATCACCCGCTGCTGGGCCCGCTTCGGACCATATAACTGCGGCAAGTGTTCATACCGAGCCAAATTGTCCGGCGCGAAGGCCTGACCGTTGTTGTTCAGCAGCGATTCGTCGCCCCAGCGGGCAATGGGCAATTGCTCGTCAAGACGCACCATGACCTCATCTGGCCAGATTCGGCGCGCTTCGACATGGGCTATCCACGGCATCTGTTCAAGGTCGCGACGCAAAGCATCGAGATCAACCTTAAAGAAACTGGCTTCGACAAACGGCGCCATGCGCGCCTGCACCGCTTCCTGATCGACGTAGGTCAGCTCGCCCCGAACGCTTACCTTGGCAATCGGCCGATCGGCATAGGGCGCGAGATAGTCACCCAGCTGGTAAAGCCCCACAGCCAGCCCCACAAGCAATACCGGCCACAGTGCACGCTTGAGCGAACCCAGGCTCGGCCGCGGCAAGCGCGCCGAAAGCGGTTCGCGCTGCACCAGGCGGCTCGCACCCCGCTGTACCGGCTTGCGCGAGGTGCGGCCGGTGGCGGGTTGAGAGTGACGCAGCGTGGTGATCATCGATCAGTTCTCCGTCGCCAGGCTGGCGTCCAGAATTGCAAGTACCAGCTGCTGGAAATCCAGCCCTGCTGCCCGCGCAGCCATCGGCACCAGGCTGTGATCGGTCATGCCCGGTACGGTATTGACTTCCAGTAGCCAGAAAGCCCCCGTGTCATCCTGCATAACATCGACACGCGCCCAGCCCTGGATACCCACTGCTTCGCAGGCGCGAGCGGACAAGTCCTTCAGCTCCTGTTCTTTGGCCGCATCCAGCCCGCAAGGGATCCGGTACTGGGTGTCATTGGCGACATACTTCGCGTCGTAGTCGTAGAAGGTGTGCGGCGTACCCAGACCAATCGGTGGGAGCACCGTGCCGCGCAGAGTGGCGATAGTGAACTCCGGCCCCTGGATCCATTGCTCGACCAGCACCTGCGAGTCGTAAGCACTCGCGCCGCGCCAGGCAGCGATAAGTTCAGCGACACCGCCGACCTTCGCCATGCCGATGCTCGAGCCCTCGTGCGCCGGTTTGACGATCAGCGGAAAACCCAGACTCTCGGCCGCGGCCCGACAATCGGCCTCGCTGGCCAGCACGGCATGCCGCGGGGTCGGCAGACCAAGGCTCTGCCACACCTGCTTAGTGCGCAGCTTGTCCATCGCCAGCGCCGATGCAAGGATGCCGCTCCCGGTATAAGGAATTCCGGCGCACTCGAGCAGGCCTTGCATGCTGCCATCTTCACCGCCACGCCCATGCAGCACGATAAAGGCGCGATCAATGCGTTCGCTGCTCAGCCGAGCCAACAGATTATCGTCAACGTCGATGCCGAACGCGTCGACACCGGCCGATTGCAGAGCCGCGAGCACTGCCGCTCCAGACTTCAGCGACACCTCGCGCTCGGCACTCTTGCCACCGTAGAGCACGGCGACCCGGCCGAACGTTTGGGGGTCACGGGTCGATTGCAGGGCCGTCATTCGCTCTTCCTCGTGGCGCTTGCAGCGCCAGCAAACAGGGGACTGTTGATGAGTTGCGGGGCCAACCCGCCTATGTCGCCGGCGCCCTGACAAAGCAGAATGTCGCCCGGACGCAGCAGCGGTTTGACCAACGGAGCCAAGTCGACACCGCGCTCGATGTAGATCGGGTCGAGTTGGCCGCGCTGGCGGATGCTGTGGCAAAGATGGCGGCTGTCGGCGCCAGGAATAGGTTCCTCGCCGGCTGGATACACCTCCATCACGAGCAACACATTCGCGTCGTTCAACACCTGCACGAAGTCGTCGTAGAGATCACGTGTCCGGCTGAAGCGGTGCGGCTGATAGACCATGACCAAGCGACGCTCGGGCCACCCGCCCCGGACGGCCTGGATCACGGCGGCCACTTCACGAGGGTGATGGCCGTAATCGTCGACGAGCATCACACTGCCGTCGTCGACTGGTAACTCGCCGTAAACCTGGAAACGCCGGCCGACCCCACCAAACTGAGACAAGCCCTGAACGATCGCCTCGTCGTCGATGCCCTCGTCAGTGGCAATCGCGATAGTTGCCAGGGCGTTGAGCACATTATGGTTGCCGGGCATGTTGACCGACACATCGAGCGCGTCGAAGCCGTCCCGCAGCACCGTGAAATAGGTGCGCATCCCTTCCTGACGAACATTTATCGCCCTTACGTCAGCATCTTCATGCATGCCGTACGTAGTGATTGGGCGCCCCACCTGTGGAATGATTTCGCGCACTACCGGGTCGTCGACACACAGCACCGCCAGCCCGTAGAACGGCAGGTTGTGCAAGAACTCGACGAACGTCTTCTTTAGCTTGCCGAAATCGCCGCCATAGGTGCTCATGTGGTCGGCATCGATGTTGGTGACGACAGCGACCATCGGCTGCAAATGCAGGAAACTGGCGTCGCTTTCGTCGGCCTCGGCAATCAGATACCGGCTGGAACCCAGCTGGGCATTGGTGCCAGCCGCGGTCAGGCGGCCGCCGATCACAAAGGTTGGATCCAACCCACCCGCAGCAAACACAGACGCCAACAAGCTGGTAGTGGTGGTCTTGCCATGGGTACCTGCTACGGCAATGCCATGGCGATAGCGCATCAGCTCGGCGAGCATCTCGGCGCGCGGCACGACCGGTATTCGCTGCTCGAGCGCAAAGGCCACTTCCGGATTGGAAGCGTTGACCGCGCTGGAAACCACCAGTACATCAGCCCCAGCGACGTTACCAGCCTGATGACCGATGAAAATGTGCGCGCCGAAATTCTGCAGACGCTCGGTGCTGGCCGAGGTTTTGAGATCCGAACCGGAAACGTCGTAACCGAGGTTCAACAGCACTTCGGCGATGCCGCACATGCCAACGCCGCCCACTCCGACGAAGTGAATCCGGCGGATGCGGCGCATGCGCCGTACTTCGGCTTTGACTGCAGCTGGGGACTTAGCCATGCGCCACCTCCAGACAGATATCGACGACGGTTCTGGTGGCGTCCGGCCGAGCCAGGCGACGTGCCGTGGCTCCCATGGCCTTGAGTTTTTCCGGCTGCATCATTACCTCGGTCAACTGCGCGGCCAGTGCGGCAGCATCGGTCTTTGCTTGGGGAAGAAGAACGGCGGCGCCTTCCTTCGCCAGATATTCGGCGTTACGGGTCTGGTGGTCGTCGATCGCGTGGGGCAGCGGCACCAGAAACGAAGGCAGCCCGGCAGCTGCCAACTCGCACACCGTCAGCGCGCCGGAGCGGCAGATCACCAGATCAGCCCAGGCATAAGCCCGCGCCATATCCTTTATGAACGGGGCGACATCAGCGTCGACACCCGCCGCGCCATAGCGCTCTTGAGTAATCTCGGCGTGCTGCTTGCCCGCCTGATGGAAGACCTCAGGACGCAGCTCGCTAGGCAACTGGGCGAGCGCCTCCGGCAAAAGCTTGTTCAGCGGTTCAGCACCCAGGCTGCCGCCTAGCACCAGCAGCCGTGGGCGGCGGCCAAGCAACGTCTGTCTCGGCGTCTCGAGAAACAACTCATGGCGCACGGGATTACCGGTGGTGCGACGCTTCGAGCTTGCGCCAAATGTATTCGGAAACGCCTCGCAGACGCGCTGCGCAAAGGGCACCAGGCTGCGATTGGCAGTTCCGGCGACAGCGTTCTGCTCGTGGATCACCAGAGGGACCCCTGCCAACTTAGCGGCCAGCCCGCCCGGGCCCGTCACGTAGCCGCCAAGTCCAAGTACACAAACCGGTCGGAGTTCACGGATCACCCGCCGCGCCTGACCAAGCGATCGCAGCAGCTGGAACGGCGCCTTGAGCAACGACGCCAGTCCCTTACCACGCAATCCGCTTACCTGAATCAGGTGCAGCGGCAATCCAGCAGCAGGAACCACTTCGTTTTCGATGCCTCGCGGCGTGCCCAGCCAGTGCACGCTATAGCCACGGTTCTGGAACTCGTGAGCGCAGGCCAACGCCGGGAATACATGTCCCCCGGTTCCGCCCGCCATGATCAAAACATTACCGCCCATACGCGGCCCCCTTGCTCTGGGGTGCAGGCGCCTCGGCAAAATCCTCTTCGCTGAATTCGGCATCTTCACTGCCCAGCACCGTGCGGCTTTCCCACTCGATGCGCAGCAGCAAGGCCATGCTGGCGCAGGTCACCACCAGCGAGCTGCCGCCATAACTCAGGAACGGCAAGGTCAGACCTTTGGTCGGCAACAGCCCGATATTCACGCCAACGTTGATCAGGAACTGACCGAGCCAAAGGAACGCAACGCCCCAGGCGATATAAGCGGCGAAGAACTGCCGCGCCCGTTCGGCCGCAAGCCCGATGTACAAGGCGCGAACACCAACGAAAGCGAACAGCAGGATGGTCAGCAGCGCCCCCACCATGCCCAGCTCTTCGGCGAGCACGGAAAAGACGAAATCGGTATGCGCCTCAGGCAGGTAGAACTGCTTTTGCACGCTGTTGCCGAGACCAACACCCAGCCATTCACCACGCCCAAATGCGATCAAGGCCTGCGTCAGCTGGTAGCCCGCACCGTACTGATCAGCCCAGGGATCGGTGAAGGTGATCAACCGCTGCAGTCGGTACTCCTGCGTCTGTACCAGAACGAACACCGCGCCGACAGCGAGCAGAACCAGCAGGCTGAATCGAACCAGGCCGACGCCCCCGAGGAACAGCATGGCGACCGCCGCGCCCATCATCACCACGGTCGCACCGAAGTCCGGCTCAAGCAGGAGCAACATGGCCATGGGAAGCAAAACCAGAAACGGCTTGAGGAAGCCCCATAGGCTTTCCCGCACCTCTTGTTGGCGGCGCACCAGATAACCGGCGAGGTAAACCACGACGAACAGCTTGGCCAATTCCGACGGCTGTACGTTGAAGGCGCCGAAGCCGATCCAGCGCATGGAACCGTTCACCTCGCGACCGATGCCTGGAATCAACACCAGGATCAACAGCACGAAAGCACCGATCAGCAGCATCCAGTCCAGCCGCTGCCAGACTGAGAGGGGCACCAACAGAACCAAGGCTGCGGCGACAAGTCCGAGCAGGACGTACACCAGGTGGCGGACCATGTAATACATGGGATTGCCGGCGTTCACCGCCGCGACTTCGGAGGAAGCGGAAGTGATCATGACCAAGCCAAGGCCCAACAACGCCAGGCAGCCTGCGAGCATAGGGAAGTCGAGGTCCAGACCGCGACGGCTGAACAGGGGCGAAGGCGCACTACGCAAGAATGCGAGCATCAGCTGAGCGCCCCCACCGCGGCGGCGAACTGACGTCCGCGATCTTCAAAATTCTCGAACATATCGAGGCTGGCACAGGCTGGCGACAGTAGGACCGCATCGCCGGGCTGGGCCAGCTTGGCGGCCAGCTCTACGGCATCTTGGAGTGTCTGGACGCGGTGGATGGGTGCAGCTCCGTCAAGCGCAGCCGCTAGCTGCTGAGCATCGCGCCCCAGCAAAACAACCGCGCGGCATTGATGCGAGACCGGACTGTGCAAGGCCGAGAAATCGGCACCCTTGCCATCGCCACCGGCGATGAGCACCAACTCGCCCGTGATGTCGCTACCCAGCCCATCGATTGCGGCCAGAGCAGCTCCGACGTTAGTCGCCTTCGAATCGTCGTAGTAGGTAACGCCTTTGCGTTCTCCGACCCACTGGCAGCGATGGGCCAGCCCACTGAAGTTTCGCAGGGTCGTGAGCATCGGCCCGAACGGGAGGCCGACAGCGTGACCGAGAGCCAAGGCCGCTAGCGCATTGGACTGGTTATGCGCCCCACGCACCTTCAATTGGTTGGCCGGCATCAGCGCATCGAACTGGAAGGCGAGATATTTCTCGCCATTTTCTTCGAACAACCCGAAGCCCTTGAAATCAGGCTTGCCGAGGCCGAAGGACCAGGTGGGGAGATCATCTGCGATCAGCGGCCGACTGAGGCGATCATCACGGTTGATCACAACCTGACGTGCACCACGGAATATCCGATGCTTGGCCTGGTGGTAGGCCGGCAGCCCGTCGTAACGATCCATGTGGTCTTCGCTGATATTCAGACAGGTTGCGACCTCGGCATTCAGCTGGTCTGTGGTTTCCAACTGGAAGCTCGACAGTTCCAACACGTAGAGCTCGACATCGTCATTGAGCAGATCCAGCGCTGGCGTACCCAGGTTCCCTCCCACGGCCACCTTGCGACCGGCCGCAACAGCCATTTCGCCGACCAGGCTGGTCACCGTGCTTTTCGCGTTCGATCCGGTGATAGCCACGATTGGCGCCTTGGCTTCGCGAGCGAACAGTTCGATGTCACCGGACAGCTTCACCCCGTTGGCCGCTGCAGCCTGCAATGCCGGCGTGCTGACCGGCAGGCCCGGGCTTACCAACAGCTCGCTGGCGCGGCTGAGGAACTGCAGATCGAGCTCGCCACACCGAACCTCGACATTCGGGTACTGCGCTTGCAGAGTGGCCAGCTCCGGTGGGTTCGCACGCGTATCGGCGACGGCAAACGGCACACCGCGGCTGGCCAGATGGCGAACCAAGGACATGCCGCTCTTGCCGAGACCTACGACGATGCGGAACTGATCGGAAGCGATGAGCACTCTTTATTACCTCAATTTCAGCGTGGCGAGACCGACCAGCACCAGGATCACCGTGATGATCCAGAAGCGCACGATCACTCGGGGCTCTGGCCAGCCCTTGAGCTCGAAATGGTGATGAATCGGCGCCATGCGGAACACGCGCTTACCGGTCAGCTTGAACGAGGCGACCTGGATCATCACCGACAGGGTTTCCATCACGAAGACCCCGCCCATGATGAACAGCACCACCTCCTGCCGAACGATCACGGCAATGGTGCCCAGGGCCGCGCCAAGCGCTAGGGCGCCGACATCGCCCATAAACACCTGCGCTGGATAGGTGTTGAACCAGAGAAAGCCGAGCCCGGCGCCGATCAGCGCACCACAAAACACGATCAGCTCACCGGCTCCTGGGATGTATGGAATCAGTAGGTAATCGGCGAAATTCACGTTGCCCGACAGGTAGCAGAAGATGCCCAGACCACCACCAACCATCACAGTCGGCATGATCGCCAGGCCGTCCAGCCCATCGGTGAGATTTACCGCATTGCTTGAGCCGACGATGACGAAATAGGTCAGCACGATGAAGCCGATCCCCAGCGGGATCTCGATGTCCTTCAGCAGCGGCAATATCAAGGTGGTTTCGACCGGGGTCTGTGCGGTCATATAAAGGAAGATCGCAGCGCCGACACCGAAGACAGACTGCCAGAAGTACTTCCAGCGACTCGGGAGGCCGCGAGAATTCTTCTCGATCACCTTGCGGTAGTCGTCAACCCAACCTATCGCGCCAAACAGCAAGGTCACAGCCAGCACTACCCAAACATAGCGATTAGACAGATCGGCCCAGAGCAATGTGCTAATGGCGATCGCGCTGAGGATCAGTGCCCCGCCCATGGTTGGCGTGCCGGATTTCGACAGGTGCGTTTGTGGCCCATCAGTGCGTACCGCCTGGCCAATTTGGCGCAGCTGAAGCGTACGGATCAGCCAGGGTCCCAACCACAGCGACAGGACCAGCGCGGTCAGTACGCCAAGAATTCCACGCAGGGATAGGTATTGAAAGACCGCGAAGCCCGTGTGGAACTGTTGCAGGTACTCGGCGAGTAGCAGCAGCATTAATGTTTCTCCATGCCGGACGCGGAAAGCGCTGCGACGACTTTGTCCATCGCAGCGCTCCGTGATCCCTTGATCAAAATGGTGGTCGCATTGCCTTGCTCCAGTCGCAAAGACTCGATCAGGCTCTGCTGATCGGCAAAATGGCGTGCGCCATGGCCGAAGGCATCGACGGCGTGCTTCATTAGCGGCCCGACCGCAAACAAGGTGTCCACTTTACCTACGGCATAACTGCCGACGTCTCGGTGCCCCTGCTCGGCCCACGAGCCCAGCTCGCCCATGTCACCCAGTACCAGAACTGTGCGTCCGGCAAAGCCCGCCAGCACGTCAATAGCTGCGCAGACCGAGGCCGGATTGGCGTTGTAGGTGTCGTCTATGAGGCGAACGCCATTACTCAGCATTTGCGCGACGCCTCGCCCCTTCACCGGCTGCAGGCTCTCGAGCCCGGCGACGATATGTTCCCGCGAAACGCCCAACGCGCTGGCGGCGGCGGCGGCGGCTAGGGCATTGGCTACGCTGTGGCGTCCGAGCAAGTTCAGCTGGACGCGCGCCGACCCGGTCGGTCCAGTCAGGACGAAATTGGGACAGCCGCGAAGGTCGTAGGCAATCGAAGCGGGGTGGATGTCGGCCAGCGGACTCGTTAACGCAAAGCTCACGACGTGCTTGCCTGCTACTCGGCGCTCCCAAACTGAATAGGCGCGGTCGTCTCGATTGAGCACGGCAACGCCCTTTGGGCTGAGGCCATCGAGAATCTCGCCCTTGGCCTCGACGATTTTCTCCGGACCACCAAATTCTCCAACATGAGCCGTGCCCGCGTTGGTAATCAAGCTGACATCTGGCCGAGTCAGGCTGACGGTATAGGCAATTTCGCCGACACGTGAAGCGCCTAGCTCAATCACCGCAGCCTTGTGCTGTGCGCCCAACTCCAGCAGCGTGAGCGGTGCGCCCAGATCGTTGTTTAGATTGCCGCGGGTGGCGAGAACCGCATCGTCGCCATAGGCAGCGCGCAGGATGCTGGCAAGCAGCTCCTTGACGCTGGTCTTGCCACTGGAGCCGGTAATGGCCGCGACCGGACCGTTGAACGCGTTGCGGTTCAATGCGCCCAGCTGGCCTAGGGCGATACGGCTATCAGCAACAACAAGCTGAGGCAACGAAACCTCTGGCACATGGCGCTCAACCAGCGCAGCGACGGCGCCCTTGGCCGCAACTTCTGCAAGGTAGGAATGGCCGTCGAAGCGAGGCCCGGTGAGCGCGACGAAAAGCTGCCCAGTTTCGATTGCGCGGCTGTCGGTGCTGACAGAGCTAAACGCTGCATCGGCATTGATCAACTTGGCTGACAACGGCTCGACCAGAGCACTAAGACGCTTGGCTTCAAGCATGAGAACCCCTCCAGGCAGCCAGGGCCGTCAAGGCCTGTTCGAGATCGGAGAATGGCAGGCGCTCGCCTTTTATTTCCTGGTAGTCCTCATGCCCCTTGCCGGCCAGCAGCACCACATCGTCAATGCTGGCGCTCTCAATACAGCGAGCAATGGCCGCAGCGCGCCCTGGCACAAATAGCGCTTGTTCGGGCGCGTTGAAACCTGCACGAATCTCATCGAGGATCTGCTGCGGATCCTCATTACGCGGGTTGTCATCGGTGACTGTAACGCGGTCTGCCAAACGCTCGGCAACCTGAGCCATCAACGTGCGCTTGCCACGGTCACGGTCGCCACCGCAGCCGAACAGACACAGCAACTGGCCGCTGGCATGCGGGCGTAGAGCGACAAGTACCTTTTCAAGCGCATCCGGCGTATGGGCGTAATCGACCACCACCAACGGACAATCGCCACCACCTAGCCGCTGCATGCGGCCGGCAGGGCCGTCAATTTCACGCAGCACTGCTAAAACTTCGTCGAGGGCGTAATTCATGCCCAGCAAGGCGCCTACCGCCGCAAGCACATTGCTGACATTGAACCGACCCAGTAGCGGGCTACGCAGCGAGCGCTCCCCTTGCGGGGTCACCAGACGCGCGTGGATTCCGCTGTCGTCCAGCCGCGCCTCTGGGCAATAGAGGTAAGCCGAAGCATCCTCCAGGCTATAAGTGATCAAGCGCGATTCCGGGTGCTCTTGCGCGAGCGATCGGCCCAGCGCGTCGTCCAGATTGATCACCCGACAGCCGAGCCCCGGCATATTGAACAGCCGCGCCTTGACCTCGCCGTAGGCTTCCATGGAACCGTGATAGTCGAGGTGGTCTCGGGAAAGATTGGTAAACACCGCCACATCGAACGCGAGCGCGGCAACCCGGCCCTGCGCCAGGCCATGCGAGGACACCTCCATGGCAACGGCGCGCGCGCCCTGCTTCCGCAGGCTCGCCAGATTGGCCTGTACACCGATGGCATCAGGCGTGGTGTGCTGACCAAGGACCAACTCTCCGTGAAAGCCGGTCCCGAGGGTGCCGATGATCCCGCAACGCTCACCCAAACGATCCAGAGCCTGGGCAATCAAGTAGGTCACGCTGGTCTTGCCATTGGTCCCGGTAACGCCGACCAGGTGCAGACTGCGGCTTGGCTCGCCGTAGAACCGCCCTGCGATAGCCGATAGCTGCCCTGCCAGGTTGCGAACCGGCACCAACTCGGCGCTTGCCGCAGTCATTTTCGCAGCACCTTCGGCTTCGTAGGCGATAGCGGCTGCGCCGTGGGCAATCGCATCGGCAATGTGCACGCGGCCGTCTTGCTGGTAACCGGGCACAGCCAGAAACAAATCGCCCGGACGGACCTTGCGGCTGTCCAGCGTCAGCTCTCGAATGAGGGTATCGCTGGCAGCTTGAGGCAGTAACTGATTCAGCGGCATCGGCATCAGATACGCCCTCCCTTGCTCTTGTCAGCGTCGGCGGTTTTGACGTCTTCGGGCGGTAAGTTGTCAGGAGCAACATTCATCAGGCGCAGCGCGCCGGACATCACGCGACTGAACACCGGAGCCGAAACCAGTCCACCGTAATAGCCGCTCTTGCTGGGCTCATCGATGACCACTGCTATGGCAATACGCGGATCACTCATGGGCCCGAAACCTGCAAACATCGAACGGTAGGCATTTTCCTGATAACCCCGACTGTCGGTCGAAGCTTTGCGCGCGGTACCGCTCTTGCCAGCTACGTGATAACCCGGCACCTGGGCGCGGAACACTCCACGCGGGGCCTCGATGACCTCCTGCAGCATGCCTTGGAGGGTTTTCGCGACCTCCGGCGACACCACCTCTACGCCTTCTGGCTTGTGATCGACCCTGGTCAATGACATCGGCACCAAGCGGCCATCGTTGGCTAGCGCGCCATAGGCGTGAGCCAGTTGCACGGCGGTTACCGACAGGCCATAACCATATGAAAGCGTGGCAGTTTCGGCCTGGCGCCATTCACGATGTGTTGGAAGATTGCCGACTCGTTCGCCAGGGAAGCCCAAACCGGTGTCTTGTCCAAAACCGATCTTACGCATGACCTCATGAATCGCAGCGCCGCCGATATCAAAAGCAACCTTGCTCATACCGACGTTGGAAGAATTAATGAGGATGCCCGTCAGGCTAAGCTCACGGCCTTCTGTTCTGGAGACGTCGCGGATTGTGTAGCGACCGATGCGCAGCGACCCTGGCCATACCTCAACCAGGTCGCTGGGCTTCCACCGGCCCGTTTCAAGGGCCGCGCTCATAGAGATGGGTTTCATCGTCGAACCCGGTTCAAACAGGTCCGTCATTGCCCGGTTACGCATCGCCGCTGGTTGCAGATTCCGGCGATTGTTCGGGTTATAGGTCGGCTGATTGACCATGGCCAGCACTTCGCCCGTTTTCACGTCGAGCACGACCAAGCTGCCGGCCTTTGCGCCGAACTCCAGCAAAGCGTTACGCAGCTCGCGATGCGCCAGATACTGCAGGCGCAGGTCAAGGGACAGCGCAAGCGCCTTGCCGGCCTTGGCATTCTTGACGACCTGAACATCTTTGATCAGACGGCCACGACGGTCCTTGAGCACCTGTCGCTTGCCCGGAACACCGGCCAGCCACTCGTTATAGGCCAGCTCCATGCCTTCACGACCGTGGTCATCGATATCGGTAAAACCCACCACGTGAGCGGCCACTTCGCCAGCGGGGTAGAAGCGGCGAAACTCTTCTTGCGCGTAAACGCCCGGTATCTTCAGATCCAGAACTCGCTGCCCCTGCTCAGGGGTCAGGCCGCGTACCAGGTACATGAACTCTCGCTCGGCCTGATCCTTGAGGCGCTGATGCAGCCCAGCAGTGTCCTGCCCCAGCGCTTCAGCCAGTTCGGGCCAGCGGGCCTGTGCACTTTGCATTTCGCGTGGGTTCGCCCAAAGCGTGGTGACAGGGGTACTCACCGCCAGAGGCTCGCCATGACGATCGGTCATGAGGCCACGGTGTGCGGGGATTGGAATATGCCGCACGCTGCGCGCATCTCCCTGCCCTTTTAGAAACCCCTGATCCAGCACCTGCAAGTCGACAATTCGCCAAGCAATGGCCCCTACCATCAGTGCCAGCAGAGCGAGCACGATGCGAAAACGCCATGGATAGAGCGCGCCCTGGAGTTTCATGGAGCCACCAGCCTGACAGCGCCCGCTTCAGGAATGTGCATCTTCAACTGCTCGGAAGCCAAGGTCTCGATGCGGCTGTGAGCAGTCCAAGTGCTCTGCTCAAGTATCAGGCGGCCCCATTCAGCCTGCGCCTTGTCACGCACACTGAGTTCGCCGTACAGCTCATTGAGCAACTGGCGGTTCCAGTGCGCGCTATAGGCGACAGCAATCGCCGACATCAGCACGGCAATAAACAACACCAGCATCAGCAGGCTGCCGTGGGGCATGGCGCGGCGCAGCTGATTCACCGCAACTTCTCCGCCACACGCATCACTGCACTGCGCGAACGGGGGTTTGCTTTGACCTCTTCGGCGGACGCGTATTGCGGTTTGCCCAGCAGCTTCAGACGCGGCACGAATTTTTCAGGAATGATCGGGAGGTCGCGCGGCAAGGTATCGGCCTCGCCTTTCGCATGCCGGCGCATGAACTGTTTGACGATGCGGTCTTCCAGCGAGTGAAAGCTGATGACCACCAGCCGGCCGCCGACGTCCAGCGCTTCAAGAGCGGCTTCAAGCCCAGCTTCCAGGTCGCCAAGCTCGTTATTGATAAAAATGCGCAGCCCCTGAAAGGCGCGTGTCGCTGGGTTCTTGCCTTTCTCCCAAGCGGGATTGGCCACCGTCAACACTTGGGCGAGATCCGCCGTACGCTCGAAAGGCTGCACAGCCCGACGCTGTACCACGGCACGGGCCATGCGTTTGGCAAAGCGCTCCTCACCGTACTCCCTGAGCACTCGGACGATATCGTCTTCGTCGGCCGTTGCGATCCACTGGGCAGCGCTGATCCCTCGACTTGGGTCCATGCGCATGTCCAATGGGCCATCGTGCAGGAAGCTGAAACCGCGCTCGGGGTCGTCCAGCTGCGGCGAAGACACGCCAAGATCTAGCAGCACACCGCTCAATGTGCCAGTCCAGCCGCGCTGCGCGAGCTCTGCGCCAAGCTCGGCAAAACTTCTCTGCACAACGACAAAGCGGCCATCCTC
Source organism: Pseudomonas sp. 10B238 (assembly GCF_000970615.1). Taxonomy (NCBI): domain Bacteria; kingdom Pseudomonadati; phylum Pseudomonadota; class Gammaproteobacteria; order Pseudomonadales; family Pseudomonadaceae; genus Pseudomonas; species Pseudomonas sp. 10B238. The sequence goes on along the minus strand of NZ_KQ033943.1, from coordinate 18,562 downwards.
GGCCGCCAGTGCTTGCCCCGTAACGATTGCTAGCGGGTCTTTATCGAATCCTAGCAAACAGCCATCAGGCCCAAGCTGCCGCAACAGCAGACGGCTATGCCCGCCGCGCCCAAAGGTCCCGTCCAGATAGCGGCCATCCGGGCGCACGGCGAGTGCCGCGACGGCCTCGTCGAGCAAAACGGTCACATGGTTATAGCTGCTGGTCTGGTTCACAGGATTAGATCACGCAATTCTTCCGGCAAAGCACCGGGTTGTTTGATGGCCGCCAGGTCCGCATCTGCTTGCGCGTTCCAGTCGTCCTCGTTCCACAGGCTGAACTTGTTCAGCTGACCGACCAGCATGGCCCGCTTGTCCAGACCGGCGTATTCGCGCAAACGCGGTGGCACCAGGACGCGACCATTGCCATCCATCTCAAGATCGACCGCATTACCAATGAGCAAGCGCTGCAGCCGGCGACTTTCTTCTCTGAGAGAGGGCAGCTCGCGCAACTTGGCTTCGATCTGCTCCCATTCCGGCAATGGGTAAATTCCGAGACAACGGTCGACGGCATCAATGGTGATGATCAGCTGCCCCTCGCAACGCGAAACGAGCTCGTCACGATACCGGCTGGGCATGGCTAGCCGGCCTTTGGCATCGAGACTGATGGCGTTTGCTCCGCGAAACACGGTTGCGCTTCCCCTGATTTAGCTTTCCATGCCCATAAATACCCACTTCGTTCCACTTTCTACCACTTGTGCGCACTATAGAAATGCAGCAGCCCCACCGTCAAGGTACGCCTGACGGGAAAAACCCTTATGTGACGGGAATTTAGCAACCGAAACGGAGATAAACGGTAAACCGGAAGGGATAGCTGATAGAGATATTCAGCAAACGCAGAAGCCTGCACTTCGAAGTTAAAGTACTTTGTGAAGAGCAAGAATTTTTTGGACTAAGACAGGCGGGATATTTCAAGAAAAGTCGGAGAGTCGATCTGTAAGCCGGGTTCTGTCGAGGACAGTCATTCCTCTACGACAGCCATCACTGACTGCCTCTAGCAACCTACCCGGATCCAGCGCGGGCCACGCCAATGGATCCCTATTTGGTCTTGCTCCAAGTGGGGTTTACCTAGCCACGGACTGTTGCCAGCCGCGCGGTGCGCTCTTACCGCACCTTTTCACCCTTACCGGCGCCGAAACGCTTAGGCGGTTATTTTCTGTGGCACTTTCCGTAGGCTCACGCCTCCCAGGCGTTACCTGGCACTTCGCCCTATGGAGCCCGGACTTTCCTCCCTCCCTTCTTGCGGAACAAAAAGAGACAGCGACTGTCCGATCGACTCTCCGGCGGCCAGGGTACTTGTCTACGCCGACACCCGCAAGCTTGATAGTTGGCCACCTTAGCCTCAGAAGCACTCGAACTGGCCACCAGTGCACTTACTGACTCGCACCCTTTTCTTGCAAGGCCAGCTGATAAAGCAGGTTCTTTCTGACTCCGGTAATTGCAGAAGCAAGCGCCGCGGCTCGTTTGACCGGCAGCTCAGCCAAGAGCAGATCCAAAATCCGGCGCGCATCCGCATCGACCGCCTCGTCTTCATTCGGCGCTTGCCAGCCCCCCACTACAAGCACGCACTCGCCGCGCTGCTGATTGGCATCGGACTCTACCCAAGCGCGCAATGCACCCAAAGGAAGGTCTTTCAACGTCTCGAACGTCTTGGTCAGCTCCCGCCCCAACACCGCAGGTCGGTCGGAACCGAACACTGATTCGAGGTCAGCAAGCGCAGCAAGAATACGATGCGGCGCCTCGTAGAAGATCAACGTACGCGGCTCAGCCCGAAGATGCTCTAGGCGAGCAAGGCGTGCAGCCTGCTTAGCAGGCAGAAACCCCTCAAAGATAAAACGATCGGACGGCAGCCCAGCGGCGCAAAGCGCGGCAATAAGCGCACACGCACCGGGCAGCGGAACGACCCGGACACCCGCGGCGCGAGACAGCCTGACGAGGTGGTAACCCGGGTCGGATATCAAAGGCGTGCCAGCATCGGAGATCAAGGCCACATCTTCGCCAGCCAACAGCCGCCGGATGAAACGCCCTCCCTCGTCTCGCTCGTTATGCTCATGACATGCAGCCAAGGGTGTGGTGATGCCAAAGTGCTGCAGCAGGCGAGATGAATGCCGGGTATCTTCCGCCGCAATCAGCGCGACCTCGGATAACACGCGCAAAGCCCGCGCGCTTATATCTTCGAGATTACCGATAGGTGTGGCGACGACATAGAGCGTTCCCGCCGCGGAATTCACATCATCTGTCGCAGTCACAACGCTTACCTCAGTCACTAAAACGCGCATTGTAGCCCGTTTACGGGCCGCGACATCGCGACCCCGCCAACGCTTGGGTACAATCCACCGACACCCGCCAGCGCCTTTTCAGGAATGAACACATGACGGCCCGCTTTCGCCCGCTAATCTTCTTATGCATTGCTGCCTTGCTGTCGGCCTGCGCCAGCTCACCATCCTCCACCCTCGGCGAACTGCCTCGCACCCCACAGGCATCGACGCAACAATTGCTGAAAGATGCCGATGCCAGTGATCCAGGCAAGGCTGCGTTGCTGCGGCTGTCAGCGGCCGACCAGAGCATGCAGCAAGACAACCTGACCCAAGCGCGACAGATACTGGAACAAGTCGCCATTGACCAGTTGATGCCAGCCCAGCAGATGTTCGCCAAAACGCTGGAAGCCGAGCTGGCCCTGGCCGCTGGGAAGCCCGAAAGTGCGCTCCAGGCGTTACAGCATCCAGCCTTTGAACGTCTCGCAGAACTCCCTGTAGAGCAACAGCTTCGCACCCAACTGGCTCGCGCCGAGGCGTTCGAAGCAAACAACCAGCCGCTCGATGCAGCGCGCGAGCGCACCTTCATCGCACCCCTACTCAGCGGTGAAGCGGCTGAGCAAAATCATGAGACGATCTGGTCTCTGGTCTCGAATCTCGCGCCGGAGCAACTGCAACAAACCGCCGACACCGACCTCGCAGGCTGGATATCGCTGGCCACAGCCGTTAAGCAGGCCGGCACGCTCGGCCAGCAAAAACGCGCCATCGAGGCCTGGCAGCAGCAAAACCCTAATCACCCAGCCGCACGGCGCCTGCCCGACCCGCTGTTAAAGCTCAAGCAGCTGGCAGACAAACCCTTATCGCACGTAGCGCTTCTGCTGCCGATGGAAGGGCCGCTGGCCAGCGTTGCACGCGCCTTGCGCGACGGATTCCTAGCAGCCCATCTTGCAGGGCAACAGGACCTGAAAATCGAACTGTTCGACAGCACCCGCCTGTCTTCTCTAGACGACTTTTACCGGCAAGCGTCTGCCTCGGGTGTTGAATTGGTGATCGGCCCATTGGAAAAGGATATGGTCCGCCAACTGGCCGATCGCGAACAGCTGCCCATTACGACCCTGGCCCTGAACTACAGCGATGCGAACCAACAGGTGCCGCCGCAACTGTTCCAGTTCGGACTGGCGGCAGAAGACGAAGCTCGTGAAGTTGCGCGCCGCGCCTGGGCCGATGGGCACCGCCGCGCAGTGGCGTTGACGCCTCGCGGCGACTGGGGCAATCGGGTGTTTGAAGCTTTCCGCCAGGAATGGCAGACGCTAGGTGGCACAGTGGTTGCCGCTGAACCCCTGGCCGAGCCCATCGAGCTGGCAAACCAGATTGCGGATATGCTGCAGATACGCAGCAACGGAGGCAGCGATGAGTCGCAGCCATCGCGTCGCCAAGATATTGATTTCCTTTTTCTTGCCGCCACGCCGCAACAGGCGCAACAAGTCAAACCCACCCTGATTTTTCAGTACGCCGGCGACCTCCCGGTCTACGCGACTTCGCACCTTCATGCCGCCACTGATAACCGCACGCAATACCTGGATCTCGAAGGCATTCGCTTTACCGAAACCCCATGGCTGCTTGACCCGCAACTGCCCCTGCGCCAGGAGATCGAGCGCAAGTGGCCGCAAGCCCGGGGCAGCCTCGGCAGGCTGTATGCCATGGGCGCCGATGCCTACCAGCTGGCGCCGCGCCTGAATCAGCTTCTTGCGCTACCTGACACACGGATTGATGGCCTTTCAGGAACGCTCAGCCTAACTCCGCAGCAGCGGATCGAACGGCGCTTGCCTTGGGCCGAGTTCCGCGACGGGGAAGTCCAACCGCTCGCGGATATTCCAGATTGATAGCGACCAGCAAACAGCTCAGTGGAAAGCGCGCAGAAGATTTTTCACTGCAGCACCTCCAGGCGCACGGTCTACACCTGCTCTGTCGCAACTGGAGCTGCCGTAGTGGCGAGCTTGATCTGGTCATGCTCGATGGCGATACAGTAGTATTCGTCGAGGTTCGGTACAGGCGCCATGCCGCATGGGGCGGCGCACTCGAGAGCGTAGACCTGCGCAAACAGCAGAAGCTGATCAAGGCGGCCCAGCTGTTCCTACTAAAGGAGAGTCGCTGGGCAAAGCATCCGTGTCGCTTCGATGTCGTTGCCATAGATTCGACCGAGAGCGGAACGAAGCCCAGCTGGATTCGAAATGCCTTCGATAGCTAAAAACGCGACATGCGGGTTTCGCAGCATCTCGTCAGCATCACATCTGCACCAAAGATTCCTTGCGGCACGGCTAAAGCAGCCCAGCCCGTCACCTGAAGGTTTATTTCCGATGGACATGCAATCCCGTATACGTCAGCTCTTCCTCGCCAGCATCGAAACCAAACAAAGCGCGATGGAAGTGCTCGCACCCAGCATCGAGCAGGCCGGGCAAGTGATGGTCAATACCTTGCTCAGTGAAGGAAAAATCCTGACCTGCGGAAATGGCGGCTCCGCGGGCGATGCACAGCATTTCTCCTCAGAGCTGCTCAACCGTTTCGAGCGGGAGCGCCCTAGCCTGCCGGCAATCGCGCTGACCACGGACAGTTCGACACTGACATCCATCGCCAACGACTACAGCTACAACGAGGTGTTTTCCAAGCAGATCCGCGCACTGGGTCAGCCGGGCGATGTGCTGCTGGCAATTTCAACCAGCGGCAACTCCGCTAATGTTATCCAGGCGATACAGGCCGCGCACGACCGGGAAATGGTGGTGGTCGCCCTCACCGGTCGCGACGGTGGTGGAATGGCTTCGCTACTGCTACCGGAAGACGTTGAAATCCGAGTGCCAGCCAAGGTGACCGCACGCATTCAAGAGGTCCATCTGCTGACCATTCATTGCCTATGCGACCTGATCGACAACCAACTCTTTGGGAGCGAAGAATGACTTCAGTTCACCTGCATGCGCTTACGCTCGCGCTGTGCCTCGCCGTCACTGGCTGCAGTTCCGTGCTTACCGCCACACGCGACGACCCAATTGACGATAATCGGGGAACCCGCACGATCGGCAGCACCATTGACGACTCGCTAATCGAAACGAAAGCAGCCGTGAATATTGCCAAGGCCCACCCGGACCTCGATCAGGCATCCCATGTCATCGTTGCCAGCTACAACGGCGTGGTTCTGCTGGCAGGCCAAACACCACGTGCAGAATTGAAGCAGCTAGCCGAACAGGCCGCCAGCTCAGTTCAGCGCGTCAAACGTGTACACAACGAAATTCAGGTTCTGAAACCTTCATCCGCCCTGGCTCGCAGCAACGATTCCTGGCTGACAACCAAGATCAAGGCACAGATGCTGGCAGACGCTAGCGTTCCTGGCTCACGCATAAAAGTCATTACCGAGAACGGCATTGTTTACCTGCTTGGCCTCGTCACGAGACAGGAAGCCAATCGTGCAACGAGCGTGGTGCAAGGCGTTTCCGGCGTGCAGCGCATCGTCAAACTGTTCGAATATATCGATTAAAGGCCCGGAGGCGGCAAGCGCACAGGTGGATGCAGCCTTGCATACCACCGCCTTGCCTTTCAGCCTCAAGCGCCTATCGATTTCTATTATTTAACTACTTTCAAGCTAGGACGCCCACCTGGGGCTGGACGTGACGGCGCGCTGGTGCCGGCCGAGGCATCATCGGATGGAGTCTCGCCATCCGGCGGAGTAGGCTCAACCTCGAATACCATCCCCTGCCCATTCTCCCTTGCGTAGATAGCCATGACCGCTGCAGCCGGGACGTGCAAGCTATGCGGAACACCACCGAAGCGCCCTTCGAAGCTGATCGCCTGGTTATCCATCTTCAATTGACGCACCGCACTGGGCGCCACATTCAAGACGATCTGGCCATCACCGGCAAAACCATCCGGCACCTGAACGCCTGCATGATCAGCGTTGACCAGCAGATGCGGAGTGCAGTCATTGTCGACGATCCACTCGTACAACGCCCGTACCAGATAAGGTCGACTCGATGTCATATACAACCCCCTCTTTAGCGCATGTCGCGCTCAACGGTGGATAAACTGACCTGGAATGCCTCGCGAGCAAAGTTGATCTCCATGTAGTCGAGAAGCGGTTTCGCCGCCCGCGGCAACTCAATCCCCAGTTTCGGTAAACGCCAAAGGATAGGCAACAGGCAACAATCCACAAGACTAATCTCATCACTCATGAAGAACGGCTTTTCGGCGAAGACAGGGGAAACGCCGGTGAGGCTTTCACGCAATTCCTTGCGCGCCTGCGCTCGCGAAGCATCGGCAGTACGGCGATCAGCGATCCTGTCCACCAGGCTGCACCAATCCCGCTGAACCCGGTGCACCAGAAGACGAGTGTTCGCTCTGGCCACGGGATAAACCGGTAGCAGGGGCGGATGAGGGTAACGCTCCTCGAGATACTCAGTGATCACGCTCGGCTCGTAGAGCGCTAGATCACGATCCACCAACGTGGGCACGCTCGCGTAGGGATTTACTTCGGTCAACCTTACTGGGCAATGCGCTGCGTCGACGTCGATGATTTCGACACTGACGCCCTTCTCGGCCAGGACGAAACGCACACGATGCGAATAGTGGTCGGCGGGATCGGAATAGCAGGCCAACCGATTGGTAGCGGCCATAGGGTCCCTCCTCATTGGAATTATGTAATGGCAGAAAAAAACGCGCGCCCATCAGGGCGCGCGCAGGGTAACGCAAAACAGCACAGGATCAGTGAATGTCTTTCCAGTATTCCCGCTTGAGCAGATAAGCGAATACGAAGAAGAACGCCAGGAACAACAACACATAGGTACCGATGCGCTGGCTTTCCAGCTTGACCGGGTTGGCCGAGTAAGCGAGAAAGGTCACCAGGTTCTTGATCTTCTCGTCGTATTCGGCCTCGGTGAGCTCACCACTACCCGGCACGACCGTCATGGCATGGCAGTCTTCGTGCGTAATCGGAGTACCGGTCAGCGGATCGAATTGCTTACGACCGTCTTCGACGATCTGAACCTGCTTACACGCTACCGACTCACCTTCAGGCAGCTTGCTTGGCAACACCTGACGCCCCTGCAGCGGGGCCAGAACATGCGGCATGCCGACATTAGGGAACACCGTATTGTTGACCCCATACGGACGCGTAGGATCTTCATAGAAACTGCGCAGGTAGGTATATAGCCAGTCGTTCCCACGCACTCGCGCTACCAGCGTCAGGTCCGGCGGAGCGGCACCAAACCAGGTCTTTGCATCGTCCGGCGTCATGCCGATCTTCATGTGGTCGCCGATCTTGGCGCCAGTGAACACGATGTTGTCGAGCATAATCTCTTCGGGGATACCCAAATCTGTCGCAACACGCTCGTACCGCTGGTACTTCGCGCTGTGGCAGCCCATGCAGTAGTTTGTAAAGGTCTGTAAACCGTCCTGCAGGGCCACCTTATCGGTTAGGTCAATATCGACCGGATCAAGATGAACATCAGTACCAGCGGCGAAACCAAATGCCGGCACGAGAGCAAGAATCAATGCAGCAAATTGCTTTTTCATCAGCCAGCCACCCTTTGCGGAACCACTTTGGTCTTCTCGAGCTTGGTATAGAACGGCATCAGGATGAAGTAGCCGAAGTAGATAGCAGTACAGATCCGCGCGAGAAGCGTGCGCTCAGGAGTCGGAGCCAGTACGCCAAGCACACCGAGAATGATGAAGGAGATGCAGAACGCCAGCAGCGCGATCTTGCTCATCCAGCCCTTGTACTTCATGGACTTAACTGGACTGCGATCAAGCCATGGCAACACAAATAGCACGGCAATCGAGGCACCCATGGCAATCACGCCAAGCAGCTTGTCCGGTACGGCACGCAGAATTGCGTAGAACGGAGTGAAGTACCAAACCGGAGCGATGTGAGCAGGCGTCTTAAAGGCGTTCGCCACTTCGAAGTTCGGCTTCTCGAGGAAATAGCCGCCCATTTCCGGGAAGAAGAACACGATGGCGCAGAACACGAAGAGGAACACCACCACACCCACGATATCTTTAACCGTGTAGTACGGATGGAACGGAATGCCATCGAGCGGCACGCCAGCTTCGTTCTTGGTCTTCTTGATGTCGACACCCATCGGGTTGTTCGACCCCACCTCATGCAGCGCGAGGATGTGCAGCACGACCAGCCCGAGGATCACGATCGGCAGTGCGATGACATGCAGCGCAAAGAAGCGATTCAGGGTGATGCCGGAGATCAGGTAATCACCGCGAATCCACTGAGTCAGATCGTCGCCGATGACAGGTATGGCACCGAACAGCGAGATAATCACCTGGGCGCCCCAGTAGGACATCTGACCCCACGGCAGGAGGTAGCCCATGAAGGCCTCAGCCATCAACGCCAGATAGATCATCATGCCGAAGATCCAAACCAGCTCGCGCGGCTTCTGATAGGAGCCATACAGGATCCCACGAAACATGTGCAGATAGACCACGACGAAGAATGCCGACGCCCCCGTAGAATGCAGGTAGCGAATGATCCAGCCGTATTCGACGTCCCGCATGATGTATTCGACTGAGGCGAATGCACCCTCTGCAGACGGCTCGAAGCTCATCGTCAACCAAATGCCGGTCAGGATCTGATTCACCAGAACCAACAAGGCGAGGGAGCCGAAGAAATACAGAACGTTGAAGTTCTTCGGCGCGTAGTACTTGCTTAGATGGTCTTCCCACATCTTGGTCGCGGGGAAGCGCGCATCGACCCATTCCATGAATTTGCTCATCACGCGCTCTCCTGATCCACGCCGATAATGACCACAGAGTCAGTTTCGTAGGTGTGTGGGGGAACCGGCAGATTCAATGGCGCAGGTTGACCCTTGTAGACACGGCCAGCCATATCGTATTTCGAACCATGGCACGGACAGAAATAGCCACCAAGCCAATCAGCTCCGAGGTCAGCCGCCGCCACTTCCGGACGGAACGATGGAGCGCAACCAAGGTGCGTACAGAGCCCGACGACAATCAGAACTTCCGGCTTGATCGAGCGAACCTGCGGATCCACATAGGCAGGCTGCACCGAGGCCTCGGACTTGGGATCGGCTACCGTATCGGTGAGCTTATCCAGATTCGCCAGCGCCTCATCGGTACGACGAACGATAAACACCGGCTGACCGCGCCACTCTGCCACCATTTGCTGGCCTGGCTCGATCTTGCTGATATTGACCCTAACCGGTGCACCGGCTGCCTTGGCCTTGGCACTTGGGAACCACGATCCCACAAACGGGACCGCGGCACCCACCGCTCCTGCAGCACCTACTACCGAAGTAGCGGCTACCAGGAAGCGACGCCGGCCAGCATTCACGCCGTCATTGCTCATTCAGTCGTCTCCCATCAGTTTCTTATGGCCTACCGAAAGCAGGCGTCTACTACGTGCGTCTACTGTAAAACGAGGCCGCTAAAAATTCGCCAAATGGTAAAGAAAACCCCCTCGCATGACAAGGTAATAACAGGATACAACCTTACGTCAGGCCCCTAAAATCGGGGCCTGACGCGTGACAAGCTGTCGCAGCAGCGAAACGGCAGCCATAAAAAAACGCCCAGCTCCGTGAGAAGCTGGGCGTTCTTTTTGAGAAGCCTGAATTAGCGCTTCGAGTACTGCGGACGCTTACGCGCCTTACGCAGACCGACTTTCTTACGTTCAACTTCGCGAGCATCGCGAGTGACGAAGCCAGCCTTGCGCAGAGCAGGACGCAGAGTCTCGTCATACTCCATCAGCGCACGAGTGATACCGTGACGGATCGCACCGGCCTGACCACTCACACCACCACCCAGAACGGTTACGTAGATGTCGAACTTTTCGACGGTCTCGGTCAGTTCCAGAGGCTGACGAACGACCATGCGAGCGGTTTCACGCCCGAAGAAGTTGTCCAGCTCGCGGTTATTGATTGAGATTTTGCCAGTACCCGGACGCAGGAATACGCGCGCGGTTGCAGTCTTACGACGGCCAGTGCCGTAGTTTTGAGTCGCCGACATAATGAACTATTCCGTTAAATCTTCAGTTCTTGGGGCTGCTGAGCGGTATGCGGATGATTGGCACCCTTATACACCTTCAGCTTACGGTACATGTCGCGACCCAGCGGGTTCTTAGGCAGCATGCCCTTGACCGCGGTCTCGATCACACGCTCTGGCGCCTTGGCGATCAGCTTCTCGAAGTTGATCGACTTGATGCCACCCGGGAAACCGGAGTGAGAGTAGTACATCTTGTCGGTGGTTTTCGCACCGGTAACACGCACTTGCTCGGCATTGATAACGACGATGTAATCACCGGTATCGACGTGAGGGGTATATTCCGCCTTGTGCTTGCCACGCAGGCGGCTAGCGATTTCGGTTGCCAGACGACCCAGGGTCTGGCCGGCAGCGTCGACGACGAACCAGTCGCGCTTGACGGTTTCCGGTTTAGCAGTAAAAGTCTTCATTCGTTATAGCCTCAGGGGCCGCCCTGAAAATAAGACGGCGAATCTTACTGAATGGTGCTCGCCCTGGCAAGACCAGGACAGCCGGAAACAGACGCTATCGGGGGCTCGGGTCAGCGCGTCCGCTACGGCAGTGTTCGGTAGGCTAGGCATCCCCTACCTTGTTTTTGCGTCAACGGGCTAGGCATCCCCGGCGACAGGCTGCGGAATTATCCGGATTACCAGCCAAATAGCAAGCAGCTTATCGCCGTTCTGAGCAGACGGCGTGCCGCGGCGAAATCAGGGAGCTGCTGCCAGTACCCGCCTACCGTGACGAATACCCCCGCACCACTGCGAAGCAGGAAACTTATCGCCTGCACTACCATCCCAACCGAGATCTCTTCAAACGCAAGGACACTGCATGGAAAAGCGCCAACTAGGCCGTACTGATCTTGACGTCACGGCACTCTGCCTGGGCACCATGACTTGGGGCGAGCAGAACAATGAAAGTGAAGCTTTCGCCCAGATGGATCGCGCGAAAGCTGCAGGCATCAATTTCGTCGACACCGCCGAAATGTACCCGGTACCGCCGAAGCCGGACACCTATGCCACCACTGAGCGCTACATAGGTAACTACTTCAAGGCACGCGGTAATCGTGCCGACTGGATCCTGGCCAGCAAGATCGCCGGCCCCGGCAACGGCATCAGCCACATCCGCGACGGCCAACTGAAGATGAATCGCCAGCACATCGTTGCTGCATTGGATGCGAGCCTGCAGCGCCTGCAAACGGATTGGATAGATCTTTATCAGCTGCATTGGCCGGAGCGCAGCACAAACTTCTTCGGCCAGCTCGGCTACCGTCACCAGGATCAGGACTTCACGCCGACCGAGGAAACGCTAGAGGTGCTCGACGAGCAAGTAAGAGCCGGCAAGATCCGCCATATCGGGCTATCGAACGAAACACCATGGGGCACCATGAAGTTCCTGCAGATCGCGGAAGCCCGAGGCTGGCCGCGCGCCGTATCCATCCAGAACCCCTACAACCTGCTCAATCGAAGCTTTGAGGTCGGGCTCGCCGAAATCGCCATGCGCGAGCAATGCGGACTCCTCGCCTACTCTCCGCTGGCCTTCGGCATGCTCAGCGGCAAGTACGAGCAAGGCGCACAGCCAGCCGGAGCACGACTGACGCTATTCAGTCGTTTCGCGCGCTACGCCAAGCCGGAATCGCAGGCGGCTTGCTCACGGTATGTGGCGCTTGCCAAGGAGCACGGACTGGACCCTGCACAAATGGCCCTGGCCTATGTAACCCAACAGCCTTTCGTAACCAGCAACATCATCGGCGCAACTTCAATCGAACAGCTAGAAAGCAATCTCGCAAGCTCGGAACTGCATTTATCAGCCGAGGTGCTCGAAGCCATAGAAGCCATTCACACTGCGCAACCCAATCCCGCACCCTGAGGGATAATGGACCAACCACCCGGCAATGGCAGCACTGCGCAAACCCTGCCGGCGCCACCACTCATAGCCTTTGGCGCAAGGAGCGCATAGATGATCGCTGCCGAATTGCTTGCCCCGACCAGCCTTGTGCTGGGTTGGCTGCTATACGCCGCCGGACTGATATGGGCCTGCATCCGTGCGCCCTGGGTCGAGCTGTTTAGCGATACGCGGCGCCAGCACCTGCTGTTCGGCGCGGTCCTCGCGGTCTTTCTGCTTTGGCTGGTCCGCCGAGACTTCGATTCGGGTTTGTCTTTCCACTTCATTGGACTGACTGCGGTCACGCTACTGCTCGACTGGCCCTTGGCGATTCTCGCTGCCTTTGTCGCCCAACTTGGATTGACGGTCACAGGCCACCAGCAATTGGTTGCCCTCGGCCTGAATGGCGTGCTGCTGGTATTGATACCCGTGACGGTCACTGAAGCTTGCGCGATCGCCGTGGAGCGCACCCAGCCTCGCAACCTATTCGTCTATATATTCTTCTCAGGTTTTTTTGCGGCCGGCCTCGCGACCCTGATCTGCATCTTGGCAGGGCTCGGAATCTTGCTAATCGACGGCCTCTATCCAATGCCGCCCTGGCTGGATGACTTCGCCGGGTACATCTGGTTGGTGATGTTTCCCGAGGCTTTTATCAACGGCGCGGTCGTTAGTGCATTAGTGGTGTTCTACCCGGACTGGATGGAAACCTTCAACCGCAGTCGTTATCTGCAAGCCCCATGGAAGGATGACGGCAGCGACGAAGTTTGAGCGAGCCTCTTGCGCAAACCGACCCCATACTAGAGCCTTCCTCCACCGCCAGCTCAGTGCTGGCGCGGCGGCATGTCCTCCGAGAAAAGATCATCCTCAAGCTCATTACTCGGGATCGCATGCTCTTCCGATGCCCAGGCACCTAAGTCGATCAGCTTGCACCGTTCCGAACAGAAAGGTCGATTTGCACTTTTGACACTCCACTCGACCGGCGCGCCGCATGTCGGGCACTCGACAACAGGAATACTCATTCCTGACCTCCTCTTAGCGTCAGATAAAAATCATGTAAACGTTTAACCTCACTCTCCAGCCAGGCCCGGTCCCGATCATTGACCAGCACATCATCAGCATGACGCAAACGCTCTTCGCGGCTGGTCTGTGCGTCGAGAATGGCGCGGATCTGCGCTTCGCTGGATTGATCGCGCTGGATGGCGCGCTCCAACTGCAGCGCCTCTGGCACATCGACAACCAGCACGCGCGCAACCTGCTGGTGTTGACCGGACTCCACCAATAAGGGCGATACCATGATCGCGTACGGCGAGGTCGCCCGAGCAAGATGCTCAGCGACTTCCTGGCGTATCAGCGGATGCAACAGTTGCTCAAGCCACTTGCGCTGGTCCGGCTCTCTAAACGCCAGCTCACGCAGTACCGCTCTATCCAGACCACCGTCAGACGCGAGAACAATCTCACCGAACCGCTCGACAATCAGCCCTAGGGCCGGCCGGCCTGGCTCGACAACCCAGCGTGCGGCATGGTCAGCATCGACCCAATGCACCCCGAGGCGGCCGAACGCTTCCGCAACCGCGCTCTTGCCGCTACCGATACCACCGGTCAAACCAAGCACCCAAGGCTTCATCAGGAACCGTCCAAAAGGCAAAAAACGACGCGCAGTAGTAACGTTTGGATTGCGAGTGTGCAAGAGCAAGGTCGATGCGTGCCCGAGTTGACCGACCTTTCTAGCACTGAAGAAGCCAGCATTAGCCAAGGGGGACGAACGTCATACCAAAGCAACACGTTGCAGCCTATTGAGCGATGGCGGGGAGTCGACGTCGCTGCACTTATCTTTGCAATCGTGGTGCTACAAGCAGCTCTCAGAAGCGAGACCAGCAGTGAGCTCCTGCTCTGCCTATGGGGCCAGCCTATCACTCCCCCGCTAGTGCGTGGGGTGGCCAACTAGCCGGCGGGAAACCGCTAAAGCGAACCAGCCCCGGATACACCAACCGCTAGAACCTGGCAAATTGCAGATAGGCCGAAGTGATCTGGTCGCCCCAGAGCAAAGCGACCCATCCCGCAATGGCGAGGTAGGGGCCAAAGGGAATTGTCGTGCCGCTATCGGCCTTCTGCATGCGCAGCATGATCGTACCCAACACCGCCCCCACGACGGACGAAAGCAAAATGGTCAGCGGCAAAACTTGCCAACCACCCCAAGCGCCCAGCATCGCCAGCAGCTTGAAGTCGCCGTAACCCATGCCCTCCTTGCCAGTTACAAGTTTGAACAGCCAGTACACCGACCACAGGCTCAGATAGCCAGCAACAACCCCCCACACTGCATCAGGCAACGGCGCAAACAAACCAAAATGGTTAGCGATCAAGCCCAGCCAAAGCAGAGGCAACACAAGGGAGTCAGGCAACAACTGATGATCAACATCGATCATGCTCATCGCCAGCAGGCCCCACGTCAGCAACAGCATCGCACCGGCCTGCCAGGAAAAGCCAAAGTGCCAGGCCACATAGCCGGACAAAACACCGCACAGCAGTTCGACCAAGGGGTAGCGACTGCTGATCGGCGCACGGCACGACGAGCATTTGCCACGCAGCGCTAGCCAGCTGACCAAGGGAATGTTCTCCCACGGGCGTATTTCATGATCGCACTGCGGACAGTGAGAGTTGGGCAGAACCAAATTGAAGGTCGCAGTCGGCTCGATCGGCAAATCAAGATATTCACGCGCCTGAGCACGCCAGTCCCGCTGCATCATGATCGGAAGACGGTGGATAACAACGTTGAGAAAACTGCCCACCAGCAAACCCAGCACCAGTGCACATAAAACAAAGGCCAGCGTGCTGCTGGCCAGAACGTCGAGAATCATTGCTTTATCCGACCACGCCGCCTAGCTGGAAGATAGGCAGATACATGGCAATGATTAGACCACCCACCAATACGCCCAGGACCGCCATGATCATCGGCTCCATCAATGTGGTGAGGTTGTCGACCATATTGTCTACTTCTTCCTCGTAGAAGCCAGCCACCTTATCCAACATTTCATCCAGAGAGCCAGACTCTTCGCCGATGGCAGTCATCTGGACGGCCATAGACGGGAAAACCCCAGTTGTTCTCATCGAGAAGTTCAGCTGCACACCTGATGAAACGTCGTTGCGGATCTTATCGACAGCGTTCCTGAACACAACGTTACCGGTCGCCCCCGAAACGGAATTCAACGCATCCACCAGTGGGACACCCGCCGCGAAAGTTGTTGATAATGTCCGAGCGTAGCGGGCTACAGCAGATTTATACAAAATAGCCCCAACGATTGGGACTTTGAGCATAGTTCGGTCAACACCGTTACGAAAACGCTCGGAACGTTTGAGCATTTCCTTGAAAGCAAAGGCCGTACCACCAGCAACAAACAAAACCAGCCACCACCACTCCTGCAATGCCTCTGACAACCCAATTACCATAAGCGTAAAAGCGGGTAGTTCGGCCCCGAAGCCAGCAAACACATCTTGAAATTGCGGCACTACTTTGATTAGCAATATCGCTGAGACCACAATCGCAACCACAATGACCGAAATGGGATAGGTCATTGCCTTTTTGATCTTCGCTTTGAGCTGCTCGGTCTTTTCCTTATATGTAGCGACCCTATCAAGCAAAGTCTCCAGCGCACCCGACTGCTCGCCGGACTCGACCAGGTTGCAATAGAGGTCATCGAAGTACTGCGGCTTCTTGCGCAGCGAGCCAGCGAAGCTATTACCCGCCGCCACCTCCTGCTTAACCTCGTCCACCAGCTTGCGCATGCTGGGGTTGTCGAAGCCCTCACCGATGATGTCGAAAGACTGCAACAGCGGCACGCCCGCTTTCATCATGGTGGCCATCTGCCGAGTAAAAAGGGCGATGTCCATCGGCTTGATTTTCTTGCCGGCCCCGAACAGCGAGACAGCCTTCTTGCGCACCTTGAGCGGATTGATGCCCTGCTTGCGGAGATGTGCCTTGATCAGCGCTGAGCTCTGGCCTGAGAGCTCCCCTTTGATCTTGCTGCCCTTGCGGTCCGTCCCTTCCCAGCTGAACACACTGGTTTTCAACGCTTTCTGCTGCGCCATGGTTAATCCTTGGTCACACGGTTGACTTCCTCCAGGCTGGTAATGCCATTCATGGCTTTAACCAGACCGGAAATGCGCAAATCATTGAAACCATCTTTGCGCGCCTGAATGGCGATATCGATGGAGTTACCTTCCTCCATGATAAGCCGCTGCAGGGCAGGCGTGATTTTAACCACTTCATAAATACCGACACGGCCCTTGTAGCCGCCGTTGCAATTATCACAACCCACCGGCCCGTAGAGCTGAAACGTGCCAATCCTGTCTTCTGGTATCCCTTCCTTCAAAAGCGCCTCGCGTGGCACCTCCACTTCCTTTTTACAGCTAGAGCAAAGCTTACGAGCGAGCCGCTGGGCAATGATCAGGTTGACTGAGGTAGCGATGTTAAAGGCCGGTACGCCCATGTTACGCAGACGAGTGAGCGTCTCCGCAGCACTGTTGGTGTGAAGGGTCGACATGACCATATGGCCGGTTTGGGCGGCCTTGACGGCAATCTCCGCAGTCTCCAGGTCTCGAATTTCCCCCACCATGATGATGTCCGGGTCCTGACGCAGGAAGGCACGTAGCGCCTGGGCAAAGTCCATGCCCTGGCGCGGATTGACGTTGACCTGATTAATACCCTCGAGGTTGATCTCCACCGGGTCTTCGGCCGTAGAGATGTTCACATCGACGGTGTTAAGAATATTTAGCCCGGTGTACAGGGAAACGGTCTTGCCCGAGCCGGTCGGCCCGGTGACCAGGATCATGCCCTGCGGCTGCTTGAGCGCGGCCATGTACAATGCTTTCTGTTCTTCCTCATAGCCCAGCGCATCGATACCCATCTTGGCGCTGGACGAATCCAGGATTCGCATCACGATCTTTTCGCCCCACAGCGTGGGCAGGCTGTTGACACGAAAGTCGATGGACTTGGTCTTGGAAACCTTCATCTTGATCCGGCCATCCTGGGGCTTGCGCCGCTCGGCAATGTCCAGCGCCGCCATGACCTTTAGCCGTGCCGAAATGCGACTGACCAACTGCACCGGTGGCCTCGCCACTTCATGCAACACGCCATCCGTACGGAACCGAACACGATAGGATTTCTCGTAGGGCTCGAAGTGCAGGTCGGATGAGCCGCGCTTGATTGCATCCAGCAGCATCTTATTGACGAAACGGACAACCGGGGCGTCATCCGCCTCGTTATGCTCGCCCTCTTCCTTCTCGGCCGCACCGCCCCCCACTTCGATGTCCAGATCGTCCAGATCGGAGTCGGACAGTCCATCAAGCGCCGTATTGGCCGACTCGAAAAGCTTTTCGATGGCCTCACCTAGCTTGTCATCCTCCACCAACACCGACTCTACCGACAGCCCAGTATTGAACTGGATATCGCTGATGGCTTGGTGATTGGTTGGGTCGGACACCGCCACATACAGTTTATTGCCACGGCGCTGCAGAGGCAGCACCCGGTGCTGCCGGACCAACTTTTCGCTGACGAGATCTTGAGGCTGAGTTTCTTTATCCAACGTAGTCAGATCAAAGTACGGAACGCCGAAATGCTCCCCCGCCAGCTCTGCCACCGCCCGGCTCTTAACCAGCTTGTTCTGCACCAGCCAGGACACCAGTGGCACCTGGTTGCGCTGGGCCTGCTGCTGCGCCTGCAGCGCAATCTTTTCATCAAGCTGACCGACCAATACTAACTGGCGAGCCAAGCCACCGAGGGGAGCGTTTTCGTTCATTGAACTGCCTATAGAGGCCAGGGAAATGTGGCGCCCTTATAACGTAGTTCCAGAGGCGTGCCAAACGCATGAAAACTAAGTGGCAATTTTTGTCACATGCTGACTTGAAAGGCTAAATCAATCCCCAAGCCAGCCGTCCTTTTCCCTACCAACCCGCACACCCCCACCGCTTTCTTATGGGGGAGGCGCGCTCCGCGGCGAACGCTTCACCCCTACCTTATCTACCGGCTTTTGTCCGCCTCCGGCCCACCATCCGACACGCTCCGCGCAAAGCCCACAACCCCAGCCCAGCGGGGCTATCAGTCCAGCACCCGCCCTATGGAAAGCGCGCCCCGCGGCGAAAACAATTTCCCGACGCACAAATGACGATCCGCAAAGCAGAAGCCTCACGGCCCAAAAAAAGTGCGCCACCGCACAACTGCAGATTCCAGCCCGACCACCCTCCCTCGCCTGGCACAGAAGCTGCTCATGTATTTACAGGTCCAACGACCTCACCAACAAAGGAGCTTTTCCATGAAGTCCATTAAGAAGCAAAAGGGGGCGGCGGCAAAAACTGAGTGCAACACCTGA
>NZ_KQ033942.1:0-86659 GCF_000970615.1 Pseudomonas sp. 10B238 | reverse complement strand
CCGCCAGCGGGGTCAGTTCTTCAGACGTTCCCTAGACATAGCACAATCAATTGACGCGTTTGAGTGGCAAAGACCAGGGTCAGCAACAGTACGGCGGCAATGAGGAGGTACAGTTTTCGCTGTCGTTGTTCGCCATTGATAGGCGACTTGCCTTTTGCCCATACCTGAATGCAGTAGAAATAGGCGAAACAGATCAGGAACGGCCCGATGGATGAGCGGTCCGGGCGGTCCCAGGATGTTTGCTCCTCGCGCAGATCCGGGACCAGTCCGAACTTGAAACACCAAGAGAGGATCACAGCAATCAGTGCCGCGTAGATTAGTGCATGCTCGAACTGGCGGGTGCTGATGTGCTTGGCAAGCAATAGCAGCGGTACGAAGCCAAAGGTAAAAAGAATCCGACGTTCTTCGATTAGGCCGTAGGTGATTGGCTGGCCAAAGGTATAGAACGAGAAGATTGCAGGCAGCACGGTGAAGACGAAAACGCTATAAAAAGCGTAATACATCAGGATGCGAAATTCTCTGGAAGCTTCCTCGGTACTGGCGAGAATCAACAGAAGCGAAAGACCTAGGCAAACAGCCAAATAGGCTTCGTTGAGGAACTTGAAGCCGATCGGGTTATGCGTGCTGTCACCAAATACCGAAAAGTGCAAGACGATTGCCAGCACCGCCAACGGCAGAAAGAAAAATTTCGAGCTGATGTTTGTCATCACCTGGGTCCTTAGGTGCATTTCCATTCCAGATTAACTACGCCGCAACAAACTCAAGCTTCAGGATTGCCACATCAATTGCTTCGGTGCGCCGCCACCTTTCGTACCGCTGAGCGGTGTTAGGCTAACTGGCTCCAGCAATGGTTCAGTATCCAAACTGATTGGATTGCGCAGGGGTGTTTGAGTTCCGCCCGCATTAAGCCGCTCGATGTAAGGTTGAATTTGGACAAGCGAGGAATGGCAGGGTTGCGTGTGATTTTCAGGTTTCGCTGAAAACTTCTGAACGGCTTCACACCATTCGCCGCGAACCATGCCACAAGCCTGTCAAGGCTGCTGGGTAGGGCCATACTCCTTGCAGCTATTGGGAATGTGCTTTTGCAGGACATCCATCTGAGGCCTGTCTTTGCCGTTGAGCGGTTCTATAGCCAAAACATATTTGCCCCAGCCTGGTCCGCCCGCCCAGTAGGCGCTGGGCATGCAGTTTTCGTTGAGGTAGCCGAGCAGGTTGTCCATCGCGACCAGCATCGAATCTGAATGGCCAGGCACACCGTACTCGCCGAGAAAACCCTTCAGGTTGTTTTCCCTCAGCCACTCGACGAACGGCCGAACGCGCTCCACCCCTAACATTGGATCGACCACCTCGTCCTTCGCATAGCGCCCGGAAAAATCCTTGTCGAGGTACAGGTGTCCCTCGTAAATGATCTTGTTTGCCGGATCTTCGATCAGAAAATACTCATTGACGTAGCGCCAGTGAAAGGTGCTCGCCCAGCGGTCACCTTCGACGAATATCAAGCTGTCCATATCCACCTTGCGGATGGCATCGACCGCTGCCTGTGCTGCTCCAGGCCACAACCCATCGGTGGAGTGGGGCTCGTTCATGATGTCGTAGCCTAACAATGCAGGGTGGTCCTTGAATTCTTCGGCAAGCTTGCGCCAAACAGTTGCGTAAGCTTCGTAGGGTACTTGTGGCGAACCGATCAGCTTGCCCTTGTATCGCCCATAGTTGTGCATATCCAGAATGACTTTCTGGTTATGTTGGGCGGCGAAGTCGAGCGTTCGCTTGAGCAACCGCATCTGATCGAAATTCACGCCTTTGTACAGATCATGTTGCAGGCGCTCCCAGATGAAGGGGAACCGAATCAAGCGAATGTTCTTGTCCGCGTAATATTTGAAGTATTTCTCTTCAGGATAAAAATAATTGGTGCCCAGTTTTCCAGGCGTGATATGCGGAGCGAAGTTCGCACCAGACATATTGATGCCGATCAGGTCGATGCCTTTATCTTCGCTGGGCTGCGCTTGCACAAACGACACGCATCCGGCAATCGTCAGGCCGGCTATCAACCTTGCGGTGCGAAACAAAAGAGAAAGGGGGCGACGTTCCATGATGACCTTTATCTCCAGAGGGCCAACTGTCAACTCGACGGCCCTGTTGATGTTCAGCTAAGCACTCGATCCGAACCGTTCTCCTTGATAATCAGGAGAGCGGTTCGGATAGCATCATTGGGTAATGTGCCCGGGCTTACTTAGAGTCAGAGGAGCGCTACTTGCTCTGGTACTCGTACTGGTAATAACCGTACTCGCTGTAAGTCGACGCCTTACGCACCACGGCATTGAAGATGACGCCTTTGACCAGAATTCCGTTCTGCTCAAGGCGTCGCTTGGCAAACTCGATTTCCTTCACGCCGTTCAGCCCGTAACGCGTCACCATCAGGGTGGTGCCGGCCTGGCTGCCGACCAGTGCGGCGTCGGTGACGGCCAGGATAGGCGGAGTATCGAAGATCACCAGGTCGTACATGCTGCTGATCTCTTTGACGAAGCGCGAGAAGTTTTCGTGCATCAACAGTTCCGATGGGTTAGGCGGTAGCTGGCCGTGGGTGATCACGTGCAGGTTATTCAGCTGGGTTTTCTGGATTGCATCGAACAGCGTGATACGGCCAGACAGGATGTCGGAAAGGCCTTTTTCACCCTGGCAGCGCATGACCTTGTGCAGATACCCCTTGCGCATGTCGGCGTCGATCAGCAGCACTTTCTTGCCGGACTGCGCGATAACTGCGGCGAGGTTGCTGGTCACGAACGACTTGCCCACCGCCGGGCTCGGGCCGGTGATCATCAGAATGTTGTTCTTCGCTTCGATCATCGCAAAATGCAAGCTGGTGCGCAGACTGCGCATCGCTTCGGTCGCCAGATCGGCGGGATCATTGATCGAGAGCAGATACGAAGCGCTGCTCTTGTCCCGTTTGAAATTGGCGAGGCGCTTTTCCAGCAGGCCCTGCTTCTCGCTGAACGGAATCGCCGCGTACACCGGAATGCCAACGCGCTCGATCTCTTCTGGATTTTCCACGCCACGCTTGAGTGCTTCACGGACATACACGAAGGCGACCGCAAGGATCCCGCCAAGCAGCGTGGCGACGATGACAATCAACGGCTTGTTCGGCTTGATTGGTTCATCGATGTCTGCCGCAGCGTGGTCAACGATGCGCACGTTGCCCACTGTCCCGGCACGAATGATGTCGAGCTCCTGGGTCTTGTTCAGCAGCATCGAATAGGTTTCAGAAGAAACCTCTACATCGCGGTTGAGGCGCAGCAGCTCCTGCTGAGTAGACGGCAGGGTTCCGATCTGCTTTTCCAGTTCAGTCTTTTGCGCTTGCAGCTGATTGATCTGGTTCATCAGCGCCTGGAAATTAGGGTGCTGACGGGTGAAGCGGCTTTCCATCTCGGTGCGCTTGAGGTTCTGCTCGGAAATCTGGCTCTCCAGATCAACGATGCGATCAAGCACCGACTGGGTTTCCGCCGAGATATCCACCGAACGATTGCCGGTTTGGAACTCGTTCAGGGCTGTCTGCGCGGCGTCGAGCTTCTTGCGGACCTCCGGCACCTGCTCACTCAAAAATTCAAGGCTCTGAGTCGCTTCCGCCGCGTTGCGCGCAATGTTCTGGTCGACGTAGCGTTGCGCTACTGCCTCAAGCACCGTGACTGCTTTTTCTGGATCGGTGCCCTCCAACGTCACGTTGAGGATGCCCGACTGCTTGCCGCGCTCACCGGCATTCAGGCGATTCTGATAGTCCTCGGTGGTGGCGTAGGTGCGGTTCTTGATCACAGTAAAGGTGGTGCCCGGCCGTGCGTTCAGCTCTGCCACGGTGATGCCGTAATCCGGGGTCTCGATGGGCTCGCCGACGACCCCTTGCACGACTACCTCGCCTTCGGGGTCGCGCAGGATGAAGCCGTTGTTTTCGGCGGCTTCCAGCGTCAGCTCTTCGCCATGCATTTTGTCTGGCACGATCAGCTGCGTGACGCGCAGTGATTCGCCACCCCATGCGTAGGATTCGAAGCCCTCGGGATACCAGCCCAGCTCACCTTCCTCGGTGGGCTCGAATCGACGGAAGATATAACCGCCGACCACCGGAAAGTGGTGAGGCTCGATGATGATGTCGAGGTTCAGATCCTCGACCGCTCCGCCAACCACCGAGCGCGACTTGAGCAGTGCGATTTCGGTCTGCGCCGGTGAAACGGCAGGGGCGGTGCCAACCACATCGGTAAGGCTTGGCAAGCCACCTTTCGCCTGGATCTGAATCATCGCGCTTGCCAGATATACCGGCGTCGCGAGCAGGGCATAGGCAACGCCCAGCGCGGCGAAGAACCCCGTAATGGTGAGTATCAGCGCTCGGTTATTTAGAAACGTGTCAAAGAGGTGGGCCAGGTCAATGTCCTTGTCCTCTTTTGTTTCATAGATGGGTCGGGGCATGGTGGTCATTGAAGTTCCTTCTTCTTATTTCAGGTAAGGAAGCCAGCTTTCGACGGACTGAGTCAGAAGGCTGTGAACATGTTCGAATGCGGGCTTGGACTGGCGGTAGGGATCAGGGATTTCCGTATCGTCCAGCCATTTACCCAGCAGGAAGGTTTTGCCATGTACTTCGGGTGCGATCTGACGAATGTGCTGGACGTGGCTTTGTTCCATCACAAGGATCAGGTCTGCGCGATGCAGCATTTCGCTATCGACCTGACGGGCACGGTGGGACGCGTGTTCCACTCCGTGGTCGTTAAGCACCTCATGTGCAGTCTTGTCCATTGGGTTGCCTACTAGAGCACCTATGCCTGCCGAACTTATCGTCAGGCCTTTGCCTTCAAGTTTGTGGGCTAGCAACGCTTCGGCTGCGGGGCTTCTGCAGATGTTGCCCACACAGACAATCAATATGTTCTGGAACATTTCGCTCAGCCTCGTAGCCCAGGTGTCGTGGGCATACAGGTCTGCCTGTTGCAGAACGCAAATCTGATATTGGCTCGCTTCATTAGTTCAATCTTCCTGCTGCGCTCGCGCATGAATGTGGCTTGTTGCCAGGATGGAGCTGGTCAATGCGTGTGGCAGTCAGTAGACATCCTTGTTGAACAGAAGGGCGGGGATGGTGCGGGCAAGGATGTAGATGTCGAACCAGACCGACCAACGCTCGATGTAATCGAGGTCGTATTCGACGCGCTTCTCGATCTTCTCCAGGGTGTCGGTCTCGCCGCGGTAGCCATTGATTTGCGCCCAGCCCGTGATGCCCGGCTTGACGCGGTGCCGTGCGGAATATTCCGATACGGCGTCTTCGAACAGCACGCCTGCGGCCTTGGTCGCGGTTGCATGGGGGCGCGGACCGACCATGGACATGCTGCCAAGGAATACGTTGAGCAGTTGTGGCAGCTCGTCGAGGCTGGTTTTGCGAATGAAACGACCCACCCGGGTGATGCGGTCATCGTTGCGCGTCGTTTGCTGTTCGGCGTTGGCATCCGACTTGGCGTGGTACATCGAGCGGAACTTGAACACTTCGATCAGTCGGTTGTTGTAGCCGTAGCGCTTCTGCTTGAACAACACAGGACCGGGCGAGTCGAGCTTGATGGCCAGCGCGAGGAGGAGCATGACCGGGGCAGCCGCCAGCAGAGCGAGGCTGGAGAGCACGATGTCTTCGATGCGCTTGAACATTGGCGACCAGCCACGCAGCGGCAGATCAGAGGCAATCAGCGTCGGCAGTCCACCGACTTCGGTGATGCGCTTGTTGGCATGGCGGAAAGCGACCATGTCCGGTACCAGCAGAACGTTGACGGGGAGTCGGCGCAACTCGTTGATCAACTGACCGATGCGGCTGTCGGCAAACCAGGGCAACGCGACCAGTACCTGGGTGACCTTTTCCTCACGGATCATCTGTTCCAGGTCGCGGGTGTTGCCTAGTAACGGCAGGTCGGCCAACGTCTTCGGCAGGCGCTCGAGGCGGTCGTCAATGAAACCGAGCACGCCGGTGCGGATATCGCGGTGATTAGCCAGATACTCGGCAACGCGCACGCCGTTGTCGGTGCCACCAAGGATTACGGCATTCTGCAGGTACACGCCTTTCGCCATTAGACGACGGAACAGGGCGAGCATCATCAGTCGCTCGGCGCCGAACAGGATGCCACTGGTGACGAACCAGAAGGTCAGATGTTTGGCCTCGAGGTAGCCGAACATACCCAGGCCCTGGTGCATGAAAATCATCAAGCTGAAAGCCGCGGCCCAGGCAACGAGCATGGTGCGAAAGCGCAGCAACGTGCTGAACACTTCCTCGCTGTAGATGCCTACCGACTGAAAGATAACGACACTGATCACGCCGAAAAACATCAGGAAGGTGCTGAATGTGCCTCCGCCTGCGGGCAGGTCGAGGGGCAGAAACAGCAACAACAGAACGCCCGGCAGCACAGAGGTCAGCCCGTGAATCAGGCGAATGCTGGCAAGAAAGTAATCGACGAAACTGGGGTGGGCGTACTCAAGGGTTCCAACGGACTGTAAGCGCATACAAGGCTCCTTCCTATGGCTATTGCTAGCTCAATACTCGTTTTGATCGCCGCGATCCGCGGTTCTGATGGCAGGCCGCTATCGCAACCCTCACCTGGACAAGTGCTCCGACCGCCCTTCAAGAAATGAGTTCACCGGAATCGTGCAAAGAGCCAATTGCCTCAAAAGAATTAAATGCATCACGCAACTCATTGATACGTAAGTGATAAAGCGATCAAAAAGGTCGGCTTGCGGGCTTTTTTCGCTTCTTTCGCTGACCGATGGTCAGTGTTTTGCGTGGTCGGCTTAAGCCTGCAGGCGTGGGGCTCTCCACAACTTTATGTGCCTGAAGCGTGTCTATCTGCGCATACTGAAACGGATGACTGGAACGACCTGCATGAATGAACCCAAGGCATTGCTCGTCCTTCATGGGAAGCAAGGGCTCAACGAAGACCTTAGGGCGGCCGTAACCGAATGGCGTCAGCTGGGTAACGAGCTCGCCGTCCGGGTGACGTGGGAGCCGGGGGACACCGAGCGCCTGGTCAAGGAAGCGCTGGCGGCGGGTTATCGGACCCTGGTGTCGGGCGGCGGTGACGGGACCTTACGGGAGATGGCACAGGCTCTGATCGACAGCGGTACTGACGCGAGTTTGGCGGTGTTGCCGCTGGGCACCGCTAATGACTTCGCCCATGCGGCAGAGATACCGCTGGAACCCTTTGATGCGCTCACCCTGCTCAATCGCGAACCTGTTTGGGTCGACGTCGGTGAAATGAACGGCGAGCTTTTCATGAACATGGCGACGGGTGGTTTCGGCTCCAAGGTGACAGCCACCACCTCGTCAGAGCTGAAACGGGTTCTGGGCGGGAGTGCCTATCTGTTGACCGGCCTGTCGCGCTTCAGTGAGTTGCGGGCTACTTGGGGGCGCTTCGTGGCGCCCGGTTTTACCTGGGAGGGGGAATTTCTAGCGCTGGGCATTGGCAACGGTCGCCAGTCGGGTGGCGGCCAGCAGCTCTGCCCTCAGGCCTCGATCGTCGACGGGTTGCTCGATATCTGTATCGTCCCTGCGCCGGCTGATGCGGTCGGGACGCTCGGTACCTTGCTGAGTGGCGGATTGCTGGGCATCGATACGGTCTCGGTAAATGCCCGTGCGCCATGGTTCGAGGTGGAGGCGCCCGAAGAAATCAGCATTAATCTTGACGGCGAACCGGTCGCCGCAAAGCAGATGCGTTTCTCCGTGAAACGCCGAGCGCTGCGGTTGCATCTGCCTGCAGACAGCCCGCTGCTGCGTGACGAGCCACTGATCAAGCACGATGATCCATCCGCCTGATCCTTTACGGTTTCAGATACGAGCGCAACGAGCGGGCAGGGCTGACAAAATCTATCGCCAGCGGATAAAGCATGGGCACTTGCGGCCGATAGCTCCTAAGTCCCTTATTCGCCAAAGGAGCCCGCAATGGCCGGCATTCTGGAGTCAGTCGATCAACGCACCCGTTTGGTGGGGCAGAATCGCCTGGAAATTCTCATGTTCCGTCTGTCCGGACGGCAGCAGTTCGCGATCAACGTGTTCAAGGTGCAGGAAGTCGTGCAGCTGCCGAAGATGACGCTGATGCCGCACCGGCACGGCTCGGTATGCGGCGTGGTCAACCTGCGCGGGCAGACGCTGCCGGTCATCGACCTGTCGCGTGCCATTGGTTTGCGACCTTTGGTTCCAGATGAGCGCAGCACCATCATCGTGACTGAATACAATCGTTCGATTCAGGCGTTTCTGGTCGGCGGCGTAGACCGCATCCTCAACCTGAACTGGGAGGAAGTGTTGCCGCCGCCGACCACCGCGGGACGGCAGCACTACCTCACAGCGATCACCAAGGTCGAGGACAGGCTGGTCGAAGTCATTGACGTGGAAAAGGTCTTGGCTGAGATCGTGCCCTACAACACGAGCATCGCGCCGGAGCGCTTGACTGACCCGGTGCTCGAGCGCGCCCGGGGGCGTGAAGTGCTTTGCGTCGACGACTCGACCGTTGCCCTGGCGCAGCTGCGAGAAACCTTGAGCCAGCTGGGTATCACCGTGCATTCCGCCAGCGATGGCATGAAGGGCTTGAACAAACTGAAGGCCTGGGCAGATAGTGGGGAGGCGCTCACTGATCGTCTGCTCATGGTGTTCACCGATGCCGAAATGCCGGAGATGGACGGCTACCGGCTCACGACGGAGATCCGCAACGATCCGCGCCTGCGTGATCTCTACGTGGTGTTGCATACCTCCCTCTCCGGGAGCTTCAACCTGGCAATGGTGCAGAAAGTTGGCTGTGACAACTTCCTTTCCAAGTTTCAGCCGGAGAAACTGGTGGACGTCGTCCGCGAGCGTTTGTTGCTGGACGAAACTCGCTGACCTGACCAATCGCTCGAGGGCCCCGCATGCACCTTTCCTCGTTGTACCGTTTT
This sequence comes from Pseudomonas sp. 10B238, assembly GCF_000970615.1. Taxonomy (NCBI): domain Bacteria; kingdom Pseudomonadati; phylum Pseudomonadota; class Gammaproteobacteria; order Pseudomonadales; family Pseudomonadaceae; genus Pseudomonas; species Pseudomonas sp. 10B238. The sequence goes on along the minus strand of NZ_KQ033942.1, from coordinate 77,734 downwards.
CCACTCAAGTCCGGTTCGGCTGAGTTACTGGAACAAGAGCGATGCGACAAGCTGGGTGTGTATGGTGACCGGCGCTGGATGGTGGTCGACGCCGCAAGCGGAAAATTCCTGACCCAGCGAATGCTGCCCGGCATGGCGTTGCTGAACGCTCGTTGGCAAGGTGACGCCGAGCTACTGTTGACGGCGCCGGGGATGGATGCGTTGGCTGTTGCGGTTCCGGAGGAGGGTGGCGTTGAGCGTGGCGTGCTGATCTGGCGCGAAAGTCTACAGGCGCCCGATGCTGGCGACGCTGCGGCTGAGTGGCTGACACGCCTGCTTGGTCGTCCTTGTCGACTGGTGCATCTGCCCGCGTCTCGGGGCATCCAGGTCGATCAGGATTATGCCCGGCCAGGCGAACGCACGGCATTCAGCGATGGATTTCCGTTTCTGTTGATCGGCCAGCGATCACTCGATGATCTTTCGGCCCGGGTTGGGCAAATACTCGATGTGCGCCGGTTTCGGCCCAATCTGGTGATCGCCGGGGCGGCGCCCTACGCCGAGGATCGCTGGCGGCGCATTCGCATCGGTGATCTGGCGTTCCGCGTGGTCAAGCCCTGTTCACGTTGCATCATCCCGACCATCGATCCGCTGAGCGGTGAGCGGAGCCCCGTCCGCGAGCCACTGGCTACGCTGATGAACTACCGGAAGGGCGATGGCGGCGTATTCTTTGGTCAGAATCTCATCGCCGAAGGCACTGGCCAGTTGCAGATTGGCATGCCTGTTGAAGTGCTCGAGTAACCTCGGCTGGGGCAAGCCACCGCATCTGGAACGGCGCCACAACTAAGCCTTTCCGCGCCTGCTGCGGCGCCAGACATACGCCGCAGCTCATCCAATCTTTACGCCTTATCGCTGATTATCGAAGTAGCGCTCGTGCCATTCCACCAGTGGTTGTGGCGAGTTGAGCTTTTGCCCGTAGATGACCGAATAGGTCAGTACGTTCTGCACGTACTGGCGGGTTTCATCGAACGGGATATTCTCGACCCACACGTCAAACGGAAGGTGGTCTGCATTCTTCAGCCATTGGCGAACCCGCCCGGGTCCGGCGTTGTAAGCCGCCGAAGCTAGCACTCGGTTACCGTTGAACTGACCGTAAATCTGGCTGAGATAGGCGGCGCCTAGCTGAATGTTGATGTTGGGGTTGAGCACTTGCTGGGGCGACGACAACGGAATGCCAAAGCGCTTGGCCGTTTCTTTCGCCGTAGCTGGCATCAACTGCATCAGGCCTGTGGCGCCCACATGGGAGCGGGCGTCGGCCATGAATGCGCTTTCCTGGCGAGTGATCGCAAACACCCAACTCGGGTGGATTTCACGCGCTTTCGCGGCGTTCACCAGGCTGCTGCGATGGGCCATGGGGAAGCGGATGTCCAGGTCGTCCCAATACTTCGCCTGGCTAATGGTGCGAATTGCAGGGAAGTACCATTCCATTTCATAGGCCAGTCGCGCCTGTGCAACCAGCTCGTCGCGGCTGAACAACCTGCTGACGTGATACCACTCGCGGCGCCCATCAACGATTTGCCCGCGAGCATGGAATTCCATGGCGCGGCGAATCCCAGCGGTATTGCGGACCTTCTGGACCAGCTTTGGGTCAAGCGCGAGGGGCTGATGGTTGAGCTTGTAGGGCGCCTGGATGCGGTCAGCCGAAAGGAAACCGTAAAAATCCCGTTCGCCAGCGACCGGTTGGTAGAGCTGGGCGGCTCGCTCATCTTTGGGCTTCGCCAGTTCCAGGCTGCGCGCTTTCCAGTACCGCCAGCGATTGCTGTTGGCGAGCTCTTCGGGGAATCGCTGAGTCAGCGCATAGACGTCATCCCAGCGGCCCAGGCGGAGCAACAGGCGAGCCCGCCATTCACTGACCGTGTCATCACGCAGCTCTGGGTCGTATTCAGCCATGACTTTGAGTGCGCGGGGGTCGAAACGCTTGGCCAGGGTGAGGCCGATCTGACGTGCGATGGAAACCTTTTCCTCCGCCGAAAAGGACATCCGCCTGGCGTAGCTGTCGAGCAGACCAAGGGCTTGCTCCGGGTTTACTCTGGCCAACCGGCGTAAGCCGATCGAGACGACATCACCCATGGTCTCGGTGGCTGGCGAGAAGCGTTCAGGCTGGCTGAGCAACTGTGGCTTCTGGGCGACATCGAGCAGAAGCTCGCCCTGTGCTTTCAGCGTCGGCAGGCTTTTGACCAAGAACTTGGCCAGGCCATAGTTGCCGATCTCGACTGCCAGCTTGGCCCGTTTCCAGCGCAGAGCCTCGGTAAGCTGCCCCTCGTCTTCCCACCGTTCGAACAGAGCATCGCAAGCGTTGTGCTGGGACTTGCCCACCAGCCAGAGCTTTTCGGCTGTGGCATAGCCCTGTTCCTTCTGACCGCTGATGAGCTGGTATTGCCCATACAGGCAATCAAGTTCGGTGAAGTTCATCTTTGGGTCGTAGTGAGCGACGAAGGGGCGCCAGTCGCCGCGCGCCGCCAGCAGCCGAAGCCAGCGCAGCTTCATCCAGCTCGCCTGTGGCAAATCACCATGCTCGGCGAGAAATTTCTCCACTTCGTCATTGCTGGCAGTTTTCAACCGTGCGGTCAGATCGTCGTATGCCAGATAGGGCTCGAGCGGATAGTCACGTAGGGCGCTGGCATGGCGCCGGTATGGCCCGCTATCGCCCTTGGCCAAGGCCCGCTTGGCTTCGTCGTACAACTGACGCTGCTGCTGCAAACTCGCAGCTTGGGTGGTTTCAACGGTGACGACGGAGAGAAACAGAGACAAACAGATACTGGAGAGTCGACCGCGCATGAGACTTCCGAAAACGGGGGGAGGTACGGGAATTTCTGTGGCTAGCTTAGCTTGGCCGCTCAAGCAGTTAAACGAGGATTAAGCGCTTGAAAGGCTCAAAGCGAAACTTCCGACGAGCGTCATGTCCGTGCCGGGTTAGGGCTGTCCTGGTCCGCTCGGGCAGAAGCTGACGCGCTGGCGGAAATTTACCGTCAAACAGGCCGCCAGGCGTCCGCTGCAGCCCGGCGGGGCGATGCCTTCTGTTAGAATGCGCGCCCTGTTTTCCGGAGATAGTCATGACCCTGCTCAAGTTGACCGATGTGTCCCTCGCCTATGGCAACAATCCATTGCTCGATGGAGTGTCCTGGCAGATTGCGCGGGGTGAGCGGGTTTGTATTATCGGGCGCAACGGCACCGGCAAATCCAGCATGCTCAGCTTGGTCAAGGGCAGCCAGCTACCAGATGACGGCGAAATCTGGCGGGCGCCAGGGTTGAAGATCGGCGAGTTGCCACAGGAATTGCCGATTGCCGATGAGCGTACCGTCTTCGACGTAGTCGCCGAGGGGCTGGCCGGGGTGGGGCAGTTGCTTGCCGAATATCATCATCTGAGCCAGAACATCCAGAACGAAGCCGATCTCGACAAGCTCATGCATGTCCAGCAGGCGCTCGAAGCCAAGGATGGATGGCGCCTGCAGCAATTGGTGGACAGCACCTTGAGCCGCTTGCAGTTGCCGGCCGATAAAACCCTGGCCGAATTGTCTGGTGGCTGGCGACGGCGCGTGCTGCTGGCCCAGGCGCTGGTGTCAGAGCCCGATCTGCTGTTGCTCGACGAGCCGACCAACCACCTGGACATCGGCGCTATCGCCTGGCTGGAAGAAGCGCTCACCGGGTTCAACGGTGCGGTGCTGTTCATCACTCACGACCGCGCGTTCCTGCAGAACCTGGCAACCCGCATTCTTGAGCTTGATCGCGGCCATATGATCGACTGGAATGGCGACTACGCGAGCTTCCTGGTGCACAAGGAGCAGCAGCTGGCAGCCGAAGAGACGGCCAATGCGCTGTTCGACAAGAAGCTGGCTCAGGAAGAAGTGTGGATTCGCCAGGGCATCAAGGCGCGGCGTACCCGCAATGAAGGGCGCGTGCGAGCGCTGAAAGCCCTGCGTGCTGAACGTAGCGAACGACGCGAGCAGCAGGGTAAGGCCAACATTCAGATTGACGCCGCTGAAAAGTCTGGCAAGCAGGTCATCGTCGTCGAACATGCGAGCTTCGGACATCCGGGGGGCGAGTTGTTGATTCGCGACTTCTCGACGGTGTTGCAGCGTGGCGACCGTATCGGCTTGCTCGGCGCCAACGGTACCGGCAAGACCACGTTGCTCAAGCTTCTACTTGGGGATTTGCAACCAACCAGCGGCACGGTAGAACCCGGCACCAAGCTGGAAGTGGCATATTTCGACCAACTGCGTCACCAGCTGGAACTGGAAAAGACCGTCGTCGACAACGTTGCCGAGGGACGCGATTTCATCACCATCGACGGCCAGAACCGACATGTCCTGAGCTACCTCGGAGACTTCCTGTTCAGTCCCCAGCGCGCCCGTACGCCGGTTAAAGCACTCTCGGGCGGCGAGCGGGCACGGCTCTTGCTCGCCAAGCTATTCAGTAAACCCGCCAACCTGCTGGTCCTCGATGAGCCCACCAACGATCTCGATGTGGAAACCCTCGAGCTGTTGGAGGAAGTCCTGCTGAATTTCCAGGGTACGGTTCTGATGGTGAGCCACGACCGGGCATTTCTCGATAACGTAGTGACCAGCACGTTGGTATTCGAAGGCAATGGCGTGGTTCGTGAATACGTCGGTGGCTATCAGGATTGGCTGCGTCAAGGCGGCTCGGTAAAGTTGCTCGGCGTCGGTGAAGGTAAGGAGAGCAAAGAGGCGAAGGCTGAGGCGGCTCAGGCCAAGCCGGCTGCACAGCAAGCGCCTGCTGAGCCGGCCCCTGCGAAAAAAAAGCTCAGTTACAAGGTTCAGCGCGAGCTGGAAGCACTGCCGGGCAAGATTGACGCAGTGGAAAAGGGCATCGCTGCGCTGCAAGAGGAGATGGCACAGCCGGCGTTCTATCAGCAGAGTGCTGAGCGGACCGGCGAAACCATTGCCAAGCTCGAAGCGATGCAGCTTGAGCTCGATGCGCTGCTCGAGCGTTGGGCCGAGTTGGAGGGCTGAGCCGTCCCAACGGCGCGACCCCAGCCTGCAAGACCCGCACGTTCACCGATAGAGCGTGCGACTTACGAGTCTGCGTTGAGCGGGACTTCGTGAAGATAACGATATCTGCCAGCAGACGGAGCATAGATGGCAATCGAATACCGAATCACCCTCGATGACGAGCATGAGTTCTGCTATCGGATCGAGCCGGACCGTGTCTTTGATCACGAGACTGCGAAGCTGGCGCCGAGATGGACGCGCCTGGATCATCAGCAGTGCAACAATTGCCCGTTGAGTCGTAACGAGTTCAGCCATTGCCCGGCGGCGGTTGACCTGCATCGAGTCATCGAGGATTTCCAAGGTCTGCCCGCCATTCGTAAAGCGCAGGTGCATGTCCGTACCCCTGAGCGGGAGTACAACAAGCTGGTCGGGCTGGAAGAAGGATTGCGCGCGCTTCTGGGTGTGATCATGGCCACCAGTGCATGTCCGATACTTGGCCGGCTCAAGCCGATGGCCCATCAGCATTTGCCGTTCGCGAGCAATCAGGAGTTTGTACTTCGGGCGGTATCGCTGTACCTGGCGAGACAGTATTTCAACCTGCGCGAAGGACGGCACGCCGATTGGGAGTTGCGGGGATTGGTGAGGTCGTTCCAGCAGTTGCAGCTGGTTAATCAGGCGTTCTGGCAGCGCATCCACGATACCTGCCACGAGGACTCGAACCTAAAGGCCTTCCTGACCTTCTTCTCCATGGCATCGAGCCTGACCTACTCGTTGGAGACGCAGCTGCAAAAGATTCGGCCGCTTGTGATGAGCGCCGGGGACGGTGTTGAAACGGCCTGAACCAGCTGGCTCAGGCCGGGCGACGGATCACTCAGGTTTTTTCAGGCGTACGGCGAGCACATCGCAGGGCGCACCATGCAGGATGTCATTGGACGTGGAGCCGAGCAGCAAAGCGAGGCCGTGGCGGCCATGGCTGCCCACCACTACCAGATCACAACCTTGCTCCTTAGCCAGTCGGTGAACTTCCTGACGAGGCTGACCGTAGGCCAGGTGGCGTTGTTCCGCGGTTAGCCCCGGATAACGATCGGCGAACCCGGCCAAGCGCTCACGGGCCTGGTCGAACTGCTGTTGTTGCAGCATTGAAAGATCCATTGGCACGTCCCCACCGAAGGCCATCGCCATGGGTTCGATGACATGGACCAACGCCAGTTTCGCACCGCTGGCGGTCGCCAGCGCCTGAGCGCGCGCGACCACTGGATGGCAATCGTCGTTCAGGTCGGTGGCGACCAGAATATGCTGGTAGATCATGATGAATCTCCTGAAATGTCGGTTGCTACAAGTATGGCTTCTAGGCACGCGATATGGGCTGCAACGCGTTTTTTTTCAGGGTTTATACGGCGTTGGATGCGCAATGGCCAGCTGCATTGCATCAGTTGGCTAGCCGTGCCGTCGCTCACGACTGTTATCATGCCCGGCGTTAATGCCGGGGCTTCCTCCGGCCTGTACAGAGATCGCCATGTTCCTACCCGCCAATGAATATTTGCTTGCCTGGTCTGCCTACGGTATCGCTGCGCTGGGCTGCTTGCTGGTCTGGTTGCGCATCACCCGTCCCCTGTGGCGCTGGCTGCGCGAACCGTTGCGGCTGATCATGGCCGTATTGCTGCTGACGCCGACCATCGTCGATCCCGCCAAGGATCTGTTCGCCCCGGCGGTCGCCATCACAACTCTGGATCTGCTGTTCAAGGTCGGCAGTAATGCCTGGCGTGCCGTGGCTGACCTCGCGCTCTACGGCTTGATTGCATTCGCCATCTATGCGGTTTTTGTGCTTATACGTTGGCTGCTCGAGCGGCGGGCGAAACAGCACCCGAGCGAATCGCGCCATGAAGACCCTCGTACCCTGCGCGAACGACTCGAGGATGACGACGAAGAGGACTACCGTCCGATGAACCGCTACGAGGCGCGGACCGAACCCAGACTCTGACACTGAACCTTTCTCGCCCAAGGCGCAGCAGAACCTATCGGGAGATAGCGCATGTGTGAACTGCTCGGCATGAGCGCCAATGTACCCACCGACATCCACTTCAGCTTTACCGGGCTGATGCAACGCGGCGGCCGCACTGGACCACACAAGGACGGCTGGGGTATTGCGTTCTACGAAGGTCGCGGTCTGCGACTGTTCCAAGATCCGGTGGCCAGCTGCGAGTCGGAAGTGGCGAAGATGGTTCAGCATTACCTGATTAAGAGTCATGTGGTGATCGGCCATATCCGTCACGCCAACGTCGGCAAAGTCGCGCTGGTCAATACGCATCCTTTCGTCCGGGAGCTGTGGGGGCAGCATTGGTGTTTTGCCCACAATGGCCAACTAGCGGATTTCAGCCCGGCGCGCGGCTTCTATCAGCCGGTAGGGGATACGGACAGCGAAGCGGCATTCTGCGATCTGCTCAATCTGATACGCGGCGACTTTCCCGAGCGGGTCGCTGCGGAGGATCTGGTCCCGCATCTGCTCGATGCCTGTGCCAGTTACCGTACCAAAGGCGTATTCAACTGCTTGCTCAGCAACGGTGAATGGCTGTTCAGTTTCTGCTCAACCAAACTGGCGCAGATCACCCGTCGCGCCCCTTTCGGCCCGGCGCAACTGAAAGATGCCGAACTGACGGTAGACTTCAACGCGGAGACGACGCCAAACGACGTCGTAACGGTGCTGGCAACCGAGCCATTAACCGACAACGAGCAGTGGGATATTCATCAATCGGGCGAATGGACGCTTTGGCGGTTGGGCGAGTGTGTTGCGCGCGGGCAGGTGCAATGATGTTGAGAAGCTATCTGCGGCTGACCTTGTTTGCCCTTGGGTTGCTCATCGGTATTCAGGTGCCGGGCTTCATCGATGCGTACAGTGATCACGTCGAGGCGCGTCGGCTAGAGGCGCAGCTGGGTCTGGCTGGGTTCCAGGAAACAGCCGGGCTATTTTTCAAAGGTGATCTGAACGCCTTGGTCGAGCATTACCGAGCCAGCGAAGATGCGGTGTTTCAGAGCGATGCGCGCAGCGTTTCGGCATTGGTCGAGCGCGCACGTTTGCTTGATCGTGAATGGCGGATCATGGAAGGGCCCTGGTACGCACAGGCCTGGCACGTGTTGGTCGGGGCAAACAGTGAGATAAGACGCCAGGTATGGAATAGCTACCGCTTTCAGGTACTGTTGGCGCCCGAGGCCATCGCCTGGGGCCTAAGCTGCGCGCTGTTGCTTGCATGGATCATTGAAAGCCTCTTCGTCTTGCTTCGCCAGGCTCTGTTTCCACAGCGTTATCGACGCCGCCGTCGTACGGCTAGCCCGCTTCCGTCGAAGCGATAGTCCGGACGCCTTGGGGATGTGCTACTCGCGCGGTGACGCGGTAAGCCCATTCCCCCAAACCTAACTGAAGGATAGGCAAGCAGAATGTCGACGGGATTACCCATCTGAGCGAAGAGGCCCCAATGATCAGTAAGGCAGCTTGAATAGGCTCTCCATCGGATAAACCTGACACCTGCTGAAGAATGCCTAAGACAGCAGTCCAGATCACCAGCATCTGGACCAGTATCCAACTACCGAAGGCAGCATTTGCCAGCCTCAACCCTGGTCGGTGGGTCGGCTTGGCCGTTGCGGCTAGCCACCAAATCAGTAGCAGAGCCGAAGCGGCTAGATTCACGATGATGATGGTCTGCTTATAGCCCAACGCAAAGCGGGCTATCGCTGGCGCATTGGCACCGACGCTATGTATGGCACGCTCACCTGATAAGCCAAAGGCTGCTTGTAGCGCACCGGCCATGGTGATTGCCGTCACGGCTGTGACGGCCCAAAGGGCCAATCGTGTTTTCATCGGTGCGTCCCTGCAGCTGAAGGTCGATAGCGACCTATTTCGACAAAAACTTCATGCCTTCTTCCAGTCCGCTCAAGGTTAGTGGATACATGCGGTCCTCCAGCAAGTCGCGGACGATGCCGGTGGAAGAGGTGTAGCCCCAGGTATCCTTCGGGTAAGGGTTGATCCAGATGAGCTTCTTGTATTTTTCCATGAAGCGCTGCATCCAGACGTAGCCGGCTTCTTCGTTCCAGTGCTCTACGCTGCCGCCAGGCTGGGTGATTTCGTAGGGCGCCATGGCCGCGTCGCCAACGAAGACCACCTTATAGTCAGCGCGGTACTTATGCAGCAGGTCCAGGGTCGAGGTGCGTTCGGAAGTCCGGCGGAAATTATTTTTCCAGACCGACTCATAGATGAAGTTGTGAAAGTAGAAGTACTCGAGGTGCTTGAACTCCGTCTTGCAGGCGGAGAACAACTCTTCGCAGACCTTGACGTGCGCATCCATCGAACCGCCAATGTCGAACAGGATCAGCAGCTTCACCGCATTGCGACGCTCGGGGCGCATCTGGATATTCAGCAGGCCGCCGTCTTTAGCGGTGTGGTCGATGGTGCCGTCCAGGTCCAATTCGTCTTGCGCACCCTGGCGGGCGAACTTGCGCAAGCGGCGTAGCGCGACCTTGATGTTGCGCGTCCCCAGCTCGACCTGATCGTCGAGGTTCTTGTATTCGCGCTGATCCCATACCTTCACTGCCTTGCCTTGACGCTTGCCTGCGTCACCGATGCGGATGCCCTCGGGGTTGTAGCCGCCGGAGCCAAAAGGACTGGTACCGCCCGTGCCGATCCACTTGTTGCCGCCGGCATGTTTGCCTTTCTGCTCCTCGAGACGTTTCTTGAACTCCTCAATCAGCTTGTCCAAGCCGCCTAAAGACTCGATCTTGGCGCGCTCTTCATCGCTCAAGGAACGCTCGAACTCCTTGCGCAGCCACTCCTCAGGAATCAAGGCCTCGATATGCTGATCCAGATTTTCCAGGCCTTTGAAATAGGCGCCGAAGGCACGATCGAATTTGTCGAAGTGCCGCTCGTCCTTCACCAGAATCGCCCGGGACAAATAATAGAACTCATCCATATCGGCGAATACGACGTTGTATTTCAACGCATTGATCAGATCGAGCAGCTCGCGCACCGACACCGGAACCTTGGCGGCGCGCATCTCATTGAACAGGCCGAGCAACATGGCAGAACCTCAGGCGTGCCGTCATCGCGGCACCTTGTATTAATGGTCAGCGGTCTTCGTCGTGCGTCGGGAGTCCGTCGCGGATCTCGTACCAGTCCGCCTTCGAGCCCACAAAAATGTGCTCCTGGGGCGGGGCGGGCAACGGCGAGTCGAGCGTGCCGGCAGCAACGCCGAGCTCATGCTCGCGGTTGTCGACGAATTGCAGGTTGGAGCCGCAGCGAATGCAGAACGTCCGAGTTACATGATCGGACGAGTGATAGACACCCAACTGATCCTTGCCGGAGAGAAAGTGAAACGCATCCAGCGGCACGCCCGCATAAGTGGCAAAAGCCGCACCGTGGGCTTTGCGACACATCTTGCAGTGACAATGGGTCAGCTCATTGATCGGAGCATCGATGCGATAACGAACGACGCCACAGAGGCAACTACCGGTTAGCGTTTGCATGGATCTTTCTCCAGTAAGTGAGGCGTCCGGCTCCTGTGAGCCGCCGCCGGTCAGCGACTGGCGCGACGACTCATGAACGCCAGACGTTCAAGCAATTGCACGTCCTGCGCGTTTTTCACTAGGGCGCCGGCCAACGGAGGGATCGCCTTGGTCGGGTCGCGCTCGCGCAGGACAGCTTCGCCGATGTTGTCGGCCATCAACAGTTTCAGCCAGTCGACCAGCTCGCTGGTGGACGGCTTCTTCTTCAGGCCTGGCACCTTACGTACATCAAAGAACACATCGAGCGCTTCGGCCACCAGATCCTTCTTGATATTGGGGTAGTGCACGTCAACGATCCGCTGCAGCGTGTCGCGATCAGGGAAGGCGATGTAGTGGAAGAAACAGCGGCGCAGAAAGGCGTCGGGCAGTTCCTTCTCGTTGTTCGAGGTAATGATGATGATCGGCCGCTGCTTGGCCTTGATGGTTTCGTTGGTCTCGTAAACGTAGAACTCCATCTTGTCGAGTTCTTGCAGCAGATCGTTGGGGAACTCGATATCGGCCTTGTCGATCTCGTCGATCAGCAGGATGACGCGCTGCTCGGACTCAAACGCCTCCCACAGCTTGCCCTTCTTGATGTAGTTGCGTACGTCGTGGACACGGTCGGAGTCCAGCTGCGAGTCACGCAGTCGGCTGACGGCATCGTACTCGTAAAGCCCCTGATGGGCTTTGGTGGTGGATTTGATATGCCAGGTGATCAGCTGCGCGCCAAATGATTCAGCCAGTTGCTCGGCCAGCATGGTTTTACCGGTGCCCGGCTCGCCTTTCACCAGAAGCGGACGCTCCAGGGTGATGGCCGCATTAACGGCAAGTTTGAGATCGTCTGTGGCGACGTAGGACTGGGTGCCTTCGAACTTCATCGGAGTTTCCTTGGATCGGGCCTGGCACGCAGGCACTTCATGTTGATTTAGACGACCGACTATAAGTGATGGGCGCGCGAGTGTGAACGTGAGCGGATCATTCAGTCACTGAATGGGCGGCCGTTCCGTCGGTGTTCGCGCTTACTCCTCATCTTCACCCAGCGAACGCTCGAAACGCGCCGAGAAGGCCTCTACGAAGGCGTTACGCAGAATTGCGATGAATGCCTGGAAAGGGCTTACGTCGGTGTTCTTGGTACTGCCGTCCAGCTCTACGCGCGTGGCGAATTGCTCCTTGCGCTGGTTCTGTAGCACTTCCTCACCACCGCCAACAACCGCTTCCCAGATCCCGCGAAAGAAACCTTTGTCTTCGTTCTTAACGTCTTGCTCGAAGTTGAATACTTCGACGTTACGCAGCAGCGGCTTGATATAGCCATCCAGCTGAGCGTCGGTGGCCTCGGCTTCAATCACAAGATCGCCAGTGCCGCCTGCGAAATCAAAGCTTCCGTAGGCGTTGCTGAAGTCATTCAGTTTGGTCAGATCGACGTCTGTAACACGCAGGCTGAACTGGAAGTCTTCCCAGTCTGTATAGGGATCGAACTGTGCGCTGGCTTCCATCGGTGCCTGATTGAATAACTGTGCTGTGCCCTCGAATCGCGCGACGCGCCCTTGCTTCTGATCCGCTGTATTGGTCAGGTTGAAGAGGCTGGCGTCGATCGCGCTGGCATAGACATGAACGGGCGGGTCTGCCTGGAAGTTGCGAAACGAGACTTGCCCGTCGACGACTTTCAGTTCATTGAGCGTAAACGGCATCAAACCATTGAGACGATCACGCCAATCGACCCCATCGCCCGTTTGCGAGCTTTCCTTTTCCTCACCGTCGACGAAGTTCAGGTGAGGCTGTTCCAAAATGATCTCACCAACCAGCGCTTGATCTTTCCACAGCGCCCGCCAACTAAGACCGATATCGACAGCGTTTGCGGTAAACAGCGGCGCCTGGACTTGCTGGTTTTTTTTGTCAATCACCAGACCATCGAGCCGATAGGCGCCCCGCCACCAGGCGAGGTCGACGTCTTCGATGTGGCCTCGGTAGTCTCCCAAATCCGCAAGTTTGCCGTTCAGGTAGTTAAGTACTACGTAGGGCAGTGCCAGATGAATAACCAATAGCAGTAGTGCAAGTGACAACAAGACCCACAGCGGGCGGCGATAACGTGTCTTCATTGGAGGCCTGATCGAGCGGAAACATGGGCGGCTCTGCTTCTGGATGGACCCTTGTCGCCAACTATGAGTTCGGCTGGACGAGTCGAGAGACTGCGCTTAGGCTGATCAGTCTTGGTTTTTTCATCGCAGGGATACCGTCATGAGCCGCATCTTCGCTGACAACGCGCAAACCATCGGCAACACGCCACTGGTAATGATCAACCGTCTGGGGCCTAAGGGCGTCAGCATCATGGCCAAGATCGAGGGTCGAAACCCGGCTTATTCAGTCAAGTGCCGGATTGGCGCGGCGATGATCTGGGATGCCGAAGAAAAGGGACGCCTGAAGCCAGGTATGACGCTGGTTGAGCCGACCTCTGGGAACACGGGCATTGGCTTGGCCTTCGTTGCTGCGGCGCGTGGCTACAAGCTGATGCTGACCATGCCGGCCTCAATGAGTCTGGAGCGTCGCAAGGTATTGAAGGCGCTCGGCGCTGAGCTTGTGCTCACTGAGCCGGCAAAAGGCATGAAAGGTGCGATCGAGAAAGCCGCCGAGATTGCAGAATCCGATCCTGACAACTATTTCATGCCGCAACAGTTCGAAAATCCGTCTAACCCTGCCATTCACGAAAAAACCACCGGGCCGGAAATCTGGAACGACACCGAAGGCAGTATCGACGTACTGGTGGCGGGCGTGGGAACGGGTGGCACCATCACTGGCGTGTCGCGCTATATCAAGAACACCAAGGGCAAGCAGATCCTGAGCGTTGCGGTGGAGCCGGTCAGCTCCCCTGTAATCAGCCAGACCCTGGCGGGCGAAGAAGTCAAACCGAGTCCGCACAAGATTCAGGGGATCGGTGCAGGCTTTGTGCCGAAGAATCTGGATTTGTCGATCGTCGATCAGGTCGAACGTGTCGATGATGAGGAGTCAAAGGCCATGGCGCTGCGCCTGATGCGCGAAGAAGGCATCCTCTGTGGTATCTCCTGCGGTGCTGCGATGGCGGCGGCGGTTCGTCTGGCCGAAAAGCCGGAAATGCAGGGCAAGAACATCGTGGTGATCCTGCCCGACTCAGGTGAGCGTTACCTGTCGTCCATGCTGTTCTCCGATATGTTCGGCGAGCAAGAGCTGCAGCAGTAATCAACGCTGCGCCGGGATGTGTTGCAGCCTGGCGCAGCCACTACCAGAGGCCAGGCGCGCGGCGCCAAACCCGCCTAGCCGCGTTGGGGGTGGGGCGCAGCTTCAACTTCAGATGGTGCCTGTTTCAGCACGAGCCAGAGCGCCACGGCGATCAGCGCACCACCGTAGGCGTAGGCCCAGTCCAGCGGTTCGCCCAGAAACAGAGCTCCCCATAGCACCCCAAACGGCGGAATGATGAACGTCACCGTCAGCGTTCGAACCGGACCGATATCGGCAAGTAGGCGGAAGTAGAGAATGTAGGCAAAGGCCGTGCAAACGATGCCGAGGCCAGCAAGGCTTAGCCAGACGGTGCTGCCGCCCCAGGAAACAGGCGGTGCTGTCAGCAAAGAAATGGCGAACAGCGGCAGCAAACATAGTGCCGCTCCGACCTGGCTTCCAAAGGCGGCCAGTTCGCTGGTCAGACCGCCATGTTGGTTGATCCAGCGCCGGGTCAGGAAGCCGCCAAATCCATAGCACGCGGTTGCACCCAGGCAGGCGAGTGCGCCGATCAACAGTTGTAGGTCGAATGCGACAGGACCGGTGCGCGTCAGCAGCGCAACGCCGCTCAGGCCGAACAGCACGCCGAGCAGTTTTGCTGCGGTCAGTGCTTCGGCGAAGAATAATGCGCCGATGAGTACGCCCATCATCGGCGTGGTCGCATTGAAGATCGCCGAATAGCCAGTCGGTAGGAATTGCGCCGCCAAGGCATAGAGAGCGAACGGAATGCCTGAGTTGATCATGCCCAGAATCAGGCACAGCTTAAGTTTGCCGCGAAAATCCCAGCGGGTCCGCATGAGCGCCAGAATCGCCAGCAGGCCAATGCAAGCGAACAGCACACGGAAGAAAGCGGTGGGGAAAGTGCCAAGCTCCGGCGCGATGATTCGCATGAAGAGAAAGCTAGCACCCCAGATAGCGGCAAGACTGAGCAGACGCAACAGGTCGAGAAGTCGCATAGCAGAGCTCCGGCGGTCGAGTCGTCAGTGTTGGTGAGGCGGGCTCGCCTGACAACTCTAAACTCGCTTTCAAAACGCCCGTTGAGCTGACTCGCTTTCATTGAGAAGTTGCTGTGGATAAGCTCGACGCTTTCATGCAGCGGGATAAATGATATGGCGCAGCATTCGCCGAACCTCGAGATCGCCCAGCAGATCCTTCTGGGCTTCGATGACTACCGCGAACATTTCAGGTTGATCACTGAGGGCGCCCGGGCACGCTTTGAGCAAGCCCGGTGGCAAGATGCCCAGCGTGCATCGGCAGCGCGTATCAACTTGTACGAAGAAAAAGTCAGCGAGACAGCGGCAGCCTTGCGTTCTGCTGTGGAACCAGGGGTTCTGCTCGACGTGGACCGTTGGCCACAGGTCAAGGATGAATACATTGGACTGATCAATCCGCGCTTTGACGATGAGCTTTCGGAAACTTGGTACAACTCGATCTTCTGTACCTTGTTCAGCCATGACTGCATCAATGACAGCACCATGTTCATCCACACCACACGGCCGGCTAACCGCGCCCAGCGAATGGCGCAGACGCGGCGCTACCAACCCAGCGGCGATCTGCACGGTGTGCTCGAACAGATTCTCAGCGATTTTGCGTTCGACGTGCCGTACGCTGATCGGGAAGGAGATTTGCAGCGGCTCGAGACTCAGCTGCAGGTGTCCTTACCCGATTGGGTCTGCAAGGATCCGGAACTCGTCGTCGAGCTCTTCACCTCGGTGCTGTATCGCAACAAAGGCGCCTATCTTGTGGGGCGCATCTTCACCTGCGACGAGCAATGGCCGCTGGTGATCCCGCTGTTGCACCGGGAAGGCGATGGATTGGTTGCCGATGCCCTGATTACCGATGAGGCGGAAGTTTCGATCATCTTCTCCTTCACCCGCTCGTACTTCATGGTGGAAGTTTCTATCCCGGCGGAGTTCATCGGCTTTCTCAAGCGGATCATGCCCGGCAAGCACATCGCCGAACTCTATACCTCGATCGGCTTCTACAAACACGGTAAATCGGAGTTCTACCGGGCGCTGATTAACCATCTGGCTAGCACTGACGACCGCTTCATCATGGCGCCCGGCGTGCGCGGGATGGTGATGAGCGTATTCACGCTGCCTGGCTTCAATACCGTGTTCAAGATCATCAAGGATCGCTTTTCCCATACCAAGAACGTTAACCGTGCGACGGTGGTGGAAAAGTACCGCTTGGTGAAAAGTGTCGACCGCGTAGGGCGCATGGCGGACACGCAGGAGTTCGCCGATTTCCGCTTTCCAAAAGCTAAATTCGAACCAGAGTGCCTCGCTGAACTGCTTGAGGTCGCACCCTCTACGGTCGAGGTCCAAGGCGATACGGTACTGGTGCGTCACTGCTGGACCGAGCGGCGAATGACCCCGTTGAACCTGTACGTGGAAAACGCAAGCGAACAGCAGGTCCATGAAGCGCTGGAAGACTACGGGCTGGCTATCAAACAACTGGCGGCTGCCAACATCTTCCCCGGAGACATGCTGCTGAAGAACTTCGGTGTAACCCGCCATGGCCGCGTCGTGTTCTACGATTACGACGAGATATGCTTTCTCACCGAGGTCAATTTCCGCTACATACCCGAGCCTCGATACCCCGAAGATGAAATGGCATCTGAGCCCTGGTATTCCGTAGGGCCCAACGATGTGTTCCCGGAGGAGTTTCCTCGCTTTCTGTTTGCCGATATCGGGCAGCGCCGGCTGTTCGCGAAGCTGCATGGAGAGCTCTACGACGCTAACTATTGGAAGGGCCTGCAGCAGGCAATCAGCGACGGCAAAGTGATTGATGTCTTTCCGTATCGTCGCAAGATGCAGACCGCCCAGTAGTCGCGCCAGGCGAACGCTTTCGGACAGCGCGGGTCGCTACTCATAAGAGCCGGACGAACGGCGCGTTGGCTGAATACTCTGCAACACCTCTCGCAGGCTATGTTGCGATTGTTGGGTTATGCTGATCTCGAAGTCCCAGGGCTCCACCAAAAACCCGTATCAAGCAGGAGGGGTTAGTCATGAAAGCATTGCTCAATAGTGTGTGCTGGAATCTGGCAGTGGCGCTTGGGTTTGTCGAACCGCCTCGTTTGCAGCCGATCCCGGTACGAGCGCAACGAGACAAAGCAGCGGCCCAGCGTCGCTGATCTCGGCGGGCCGGGCGCGGTAGCTCTAGCGCCCCGGCATTACCGGACCACCTTTTTCAACGGCGCGCTGATAAGCGGGTCGCTCTCTTATACGTTTCAAGAATGCCGTCAGGTTTGGCCGACTGGCGTCCAGGCCTGCGCGCGCCTGAGCGGCTTCTAGCGGAAAGCTCATCTGAATGTCCGCGACGGTGAAATCTTCGCCCGCGAACCACTGCGTCTTGGATAACTCGCTTTCCATGTAGTCCAGATGCAGCTTGAGCTGCGGGCCGATGAACGCTTGATTGGCGCCTTTGGCGATCGCTCGGGCCACGGGCCGGATGAAGAATGGCATCGGTCCGTTGGCGACGCGATCGAAGACCAGTCGTAGCAGCAGGGGCGGCATTGCCGAGCCCTCCGCGTAATGCATCCAATAACGAAAGCGAAGGTAGTCCGGCGTACCGACAGCGGGCGCCAGCCGGCCTTCGCCGTAGCGTTCGACCAGATACTCCAGAATGGCTGCGGACTCGGCGAGGGAGAGGTCGCCGTCAGTAATCACAGGGGATTTGCCCAGCGGGTGCACCTGCTTCAGCTCGGGCGGCGCCAGCATGGTTTTCGGGTCCCGGGCGTAACGCTTGATTTCGTAGGGTAGCTGCAGCTCCTCTAGCAGCCACAGCACACGTTGCGAGCGAGAGTTTTCCAGATGGTGGAGCGTGATCATTGGCGACTGCCTCCCAGTTTTCAGTGAGTGGGACCAGCATAGCCTGCCGTTGCGTGCGATATGGCAGACTTCGCCGACCACAGGAGAAGTCATGTCCCGTCCGCAATGCCAATACTGTCAGCGGCCTTCCAGCCACTGCTTGTGCCCGTTGATCCCCTCGCTGACTAGCGAGACGCAGGTACTCATCCTGCAGCACCCCAGCGAAACCGCGCATGCGCTCAACACGGCTCGATTGGCCGTCTTGGGGCTGCGCAGTGCAAAGTTGGTGGTGGGCGAAGTCGTCAGCGTTCCAGCCGATGAGCGTAACAACTATCTGCTATTTCCGGGGGACGATGCCATTCCGCTGGAAAGCCTGACTCAGGGTGAGAGACCGTTGCGACTGGTCGTCCCCGATGGCACCTGGCGAAAGGCGCGCAAAATGCTGCATCTCAATCCCGAGCTGGCGACCTTGCCTCGCGTTTCACTGCCCACGGGGCTTGTCTCCCGTTACCGCTTGCGGAAGGCGCCGGCGCCAGGTGCGCTTTCAACCCTCGAGGCAATTGTCACGGCGTTGAACATACTGGAGGGCGAAGGGCGGTTCGATAAATTGCTTCGTCCGTTTGAAGCCTTGATCGAGGCGCAGATAGATGCGATGGGCCAAGAAACCTACCAGCGTAATCATGGTCGTGAGGCCTGAGGTCTCTCAGCGGGCAGGGAGCGTTTTCATGCGAAGGATATAGAGGCTGACCAGCGTTGCGCTGGTCAGCATGCCGATACGCGCCCAGAACATCGGTACCAGCCAGCAGGAGACGCCGATGCTGATCCACATGGTCGTAATGGCGTAAACCTTGCCCTTGAGTGGAATGCCTTTACCTTCCAGGTAATCGCGGAACCAAGGACCTAGCCGGGGGTGTGTTACCAACCAGTCGTAGAAACGACGAGAGCTACGGACGAAGCAGGCAGCAGCAAGAAGAAGAAAAGGCGTGGTTGGCAGGACTGGCAGGAAGATTCCGATGATGCCGAGCGTGACGCTTAACCAGCCGATCACCAGCAGCACATAACGTGCTACTGGATTGCGATACGTTGGAATATCGCGGTGAGCCAAGAGGCTGTCCGGCGTCAGTGCTTGCGAGGTTTGAGAAGAGCGGGCTTCTCTTCAGGTGCATGACAGATCAGGTACAGCGCCGTAAGGATCTCTGGAATCTGCTCGACCATCTCCGCGACCAGGTTCTGATCTGTGGCGATATCGCTGAATTCGGGTTGCTCGTCGAAAAGACCTGATCCGACCATGATCGGCAAGAGCAGCTCGCTGACTTCCTCTTCGGAATCTTCGAACCACACCGACTCGCGCATGAACACGCCTTCCATGAAGCCGATGCACCAGCCGCGCAGGTCGGACTCGTCAGGCTCGTCACCCATGTCGAGTTCGCAGGGGAGCTCCATGTCTTCATCACTGGCCAGTTGCCGTGCAATGTGTGCCTTGAGCTGGATCAGCGTCGCCTCGATGGCTTCGCGCTCGGTGTCGTCCGCATATTTTGGCGGCTCGGCAAACAGCGCGTCGATCCATTCGCGTTCCGGCACTTGCTCCGAACAGATGCACAAGGCGGTGAGATAGCCATGGGCGGCGATGTAATCGAGGGCTTCTTCGTGCAGATCATCTGCATCCAGAAACACTTGCAGGCGGGCGAGTTGCTCGGCGAAGGACATCGATGGCTACCTTGGAGAGAAAACAGCGCTGATTCTAGACGAGCTGCAGGCCTCAGGCTACCGCGCGCTTTGACGCTGCGGCGGCTGCGGGCATTTCCTGCCACTGCGTCTTCGACTGATTGAAAATTTCGCCCGGAGTTCCGCCGTGCCGCCGTGGGTCACCCAACTATCGTAGGCGCAGTGTTCTGCCTGAACCGGACGGCTGTGTCGCGTATACTCGCGCGTCTTGTTTCGGAGACCGGCATGCTCGATCAGGCACAGCGCATTCTCAAAGATGTATTCGGCTACGACGCGTTTCGTGGCAACCAGGGTGCGATCATCCAGCGCGTGGCCGACGGCGACGATGCGCTGGTGCTGATGCCGACAGGCGGCGGTAAATCGCTTTGTTATCAGGTGCCGGCGTTGCTTCGCGACGGCTTGGCCGTAGTGGTGTCGCCGCTTATCGCGTTGATGGACGATCAGGTGGCTACGCTCGAGGAATTGGGCGTTGCGGCGGCTGCGCTCAACTCGACGTTGACGCCCGAACAGCAGCGCGACATTGCCGACCGTTTGCGCCGTAACGAAATCAAGATGCTGTATCTCGCGCCCGAGCGGCTGGTCCAGCCGCGCATGCTGGCGTTCTTGCAGCGCTTGCAGATTGGTTTGTTCGCCATCGATGAGGCGCACTGCGTATCACAGTGGGGGCATGATTTTCGTCCTGAGTACCTGCAGCTCGGCCAGCTGGCTGAATTTTTCCCCAGCGTTCCACGAATTGCGCTGACTGCCACGGCTGACAAGCGCACACGGGAAGAAATCGTCCAGCGCTTGCATCTGGGGAATGCCGAGCGATTCCTTTCAAGTTTCGATCGGCCAAACATTTTCTATCGCATCGTGCCGAAGGAACAGCCTCGCAAGCAGCTCATGGCGTTCCTTGCTGAGCGCCGCGGTGATGCCGGAATCATCTATTGCATGTCGCGCAAGAAGGTTGATGACATTGCCGCCTTTCTTACAGAGCAGGGCTTTCCGGCGTTGCCCTATCATGCCGGTCTGCCGAATGATCTTCGGGCGTTTCACCAGAGGCGCTTTCTAAATGAGGAAGGCCTGATCATGGTTGCGACCATCGCGTTCGGTATGGGCATCGACAAGCCCAACGTGCGTTTCGTTGCTCATCTGGATCTGCCGAAATCGCTGGAAGCCTATTACCAGGAAACCGGCCGCGCGGGTCGCGATGGTTTGCCCGCCGACGCCTGGATGGCATACGGGCTGCAAGACGTGATCTTCCTCAAGCAGATGCTTAACAATTCCGAAGGCGACGAGCGACACAAGCGCATCGAGCAGCACAAACTCGACGCGATGCTCTCGCTTTGTGAGGAAACTCGTTGCCGTCGTCAGGTGCTGCTGGCGTACTTCGATGAGGATATGCCGGAGCCCTGCGGGCATTGCGACAATTGTGTCGACGGCGTGCAGACATGGGACGCCACCGAGCCGGCGCGGCAAGCCCTGTCGGCGATCTACCGCAGCGGCCAGCGCTACGGTGTTGGTCACCTGGTCGATATCCTCCTTGGGCGAGACAACGAAAAGATCCGCAGCCTCGGTCATCAGCACTTGTCAGTATTCGGCGTTGGCAAGGCGCTGTCCGAAGGGGAGTGGCGATCACTGTTTCGCCAGCTGGTCGCCCGCGGGCTGGCCGACGTCGATCTGGAAGGTTTCGGTGGCCTTCGCCTCAGCGACAGCTGCCGTACTTTGCTCAGGGGCGAGGTCACCCTGGAGCTGCGTCGAGAGCTGTCCACCAAGGCGCCGAAGTCCGCCGCGAGCGCAGCGAGTCAGCTGGTGCGCAGCGAAGAGCGTGAGACCTGGGAAGCATTGCGCACCCTGCGCCGTAAACTGGCTGAGGAGCATGGTGTACCGCCTTACGTCATCTTCCCGGACGCGACGCTTCTTGAGATGCTTCGCAGCCAGCCCGGCACACTCAGCGATATGGCGCGCATCAGCGGCGTTGGGGCACGCAAGCTCGACCGTTACGGCCAAGCGTTTCTTGAAGTGCTGCAAGGCACGGCACCAGCGGCCAAATCGCCAGCCGATGTTCGCCACGAACTGATCACTCTGGCCCGCGCGGGCATGACGCCGGCGCAGATCGCACGGCAACTCGATTGCAGCGAAAAGAACGTCTACGCCATGCTTGCCGAAGCCATAGGCCAGCAGCAGTTGAGCCTTGAGCAGGCGCTAGACTTGCCAGAGGAGTTGCTCGGGGAAATCCAGGAAGCGTTCCTTGATGGCGAAGGGGAATTACCTCCGGTTGCGGCCGTTGCTGAACAGTTTGCCGGACGAGTCCCCGAGCCGGTCTTGTTCTGCGTACGAGCATCGTTGCAAGCCGAATTCGAGCTCTAGCGGTCACCCTCAGGGGTGCGGCGTATTGCCGCTGCGCTTGTTCGCTATACGGGCTAGCGCGGTGCGCCGCAATACAGGGTTACGTACCGGGCCGATGGTAGCCTTGCCAGCCTCTCGGAGCTGTGGTTAGCTCGCTAATAATTAGTTTTTCCGGAAAGACCGCTCCATGTATCCCGACCAACATCGCTTCGCCATGCAGTTGGCTCAACTTTCGCGTGGCTGGCGCGCCGAGCTGGACCGTCGTCTAGCAGACCTCGACCTTTCTCAGGCGCGATGGTTGGTTCTATTGCATCTGGCCCGATTCGACCACGACCCTACACAACGGGAGCTTGCACAAAGTGTTGCAGTCGAGGGGCCAACGTTGGCGAGGCTACTGGACAGTCTCGAAGCACAAGGTTTAGTCCATCGCCAGCCGGCTCCCGGTGATCGCCGCGCCAAACTCATTACGCTAGGTGCCCCAGCGCGCCCGCTCATCCAAAGAATCGAGGCGATTTCCACTCAGGTTCGCCACGAACTCTTCGACGGGATCGACGAAGAAGATCTGCGCAAGTGCCAGCAAGTACATGAACGCATCTTGGCGAACCTTGTAAAAGCCAAGCGTTAAGGCAGCCCTGCCATATACGTTCCTACGCACAGGCCTGCGCGCGATCTGGCTATGGCTAGGTTGGCGCGCCGGGCGTCTACGCAACATTCTAAAGCGCGTGCATAAGCCGCCTGATTTCAGGCACTG
Organism: Pseudomonas sp. 10B238; assembly: GCF_000970615.1. Lineage (NCBI taxonomy): Bacteria > Pseudomonadati > Pseudomonadota > Gammaproteobacteria > Pseudomonadales > Pseudomonadaceae > Pseudomonas > Pseudomonas sp. 10B238. The sequence continues at coordinate 55,358 of NZ_KQ033942.1, read as the reverse complement.
CCTTCAGCTGCCGTTTGTCTTTTGACGCTAGGCTATGTTTTGCAAATGATGGCACAATGCCTTCGCGCGCACGCCGACGAACTGCCTCTAATTTTTTCCGCATCAGTCGATAACCGCGTCACAGTTCAGTAATCGAACCGTGGACCGGCGAAGAAGCACGCCGAACGCCACCTGCGGAGGTTTCATGGCACTCGGTCGTCGAGTCTTGTTTACGGTGGCCTCTGGCTCGCTGATCTATTCCGGTATGGTTTCCGCCCTAGGTATGGGCGACATCACGCTCAACTCTGCCCTGAATCAACCGCTGAGTGCCGAAATCGACCTATTGGACGTAGGCGATCTGGGCGCCGATGACATCCGCGTGGTGTTGGCTTCTAACGCAGACTTTGCGCGTGTGGGCGTCGAGCGCCTGGCGTTTTTGCAGGATCTGCGCTTCACGCCGGTTATCGACGGTAACCGGAGCCGGATCCGCGTTGCGACCAATAAGCCCGTCCGCGAGCCTTATCTCAACTTTCTGGTCGAGATCACCCGGGCGAAGAGCCGGATGCTCCGTGAGTACACGGTTCTGCTTGATCCGATGCCAAGTTCGTCCGAGGTTTCGAGCAGTTTCGTCGTGAATAATCCGCAAGCCGAGGCTCGGCCGGCGCGTGTCGAACCCGCGCGTTTCGTGCCGCCTGCCGAGCTGCCGCAAGCGTCTCAGCGTAAGCGTCACCGGGTGGCTAGAGGTGAGAGCCTGTGGGCTATCGCCGGCGCCTACGCAGATGGCACCCAGGCGTCACAGGCGCAATTCATGCGCGACATTCAGGCCTTGAATCCCGATGCCTTTGCCGATGGTGATGCGGCACGTCTCAAGGCGGGGGCAGATCTGCTGTTGCCAGATGCAGCCATACAAGCCGCTGCAGAGTTCGTAGAGCCCGCTTCGCCAGCGCCGATCGCCGAGACCACCGCGCAGAGCCAGCTGACAGCTGATGCCAAGCCAACTGCACCGGCGCCTGCCGATCCGACACTCGTTGACGATCAGGTAGCCATGTTGCGTCGTCAGCTGTTCGAAGAGCTGGCCGCCAGCCGTGAAGAGAATCAGCAGCTCAAGCAAATGCTGATCGACATGCGGCTTCAGCTCGAAGCTGTTACTGCACAATTAGTGGAGCAGGGGCGGCCGCAGGCGATTGCTTCGACAGCCGTGGAGCAACCGGCACCAGCGATAATGCCGGAGGGTCAGCCGATCGTGCCGCCGCCAGCTGAGGCGGCCCCAACCGAGGCTATTTCGTCGTTTCGATGGCAGAAATGGACGTTGCCCGGCGGCGGAGTGTTGATTTCCATGCTGTTGGGTGGCCTGTGGTTCAGTCGCCGCAAAAAATCCGAACCCAAATATCCAGATGCGGTGCCCGTTGCCGTTGCCGCTCCCCAGCCGACGCGTGTGCCGCCGGTGGCCGTCGCAGCTGCGCCGGAAATGCCTCGCCAGCCCGCGCATGCCTCTGTCAGCGAGACTGACGTGCTTGAAGCGGCAAATATCTATATCACCTATGGCCGCCGCGATGAGGCGATTGACGTGCTGTCGCGCGGAATCGAGCGGGCGCCGACGCAACTCGATATTCGTCTTCGCCATCTCGGGCTTCTTGCTGAGGTCGGCAACGTCGCCAGTTATTGCGTGGCTGCCGACGCCTATCTGCAGGCGGGGGGCGAGCGTGCACAGCTCGATCAGCTGCTCGCGTTTCATCCCGCGCTGGCTTCGGCGGTTTCTGTCGCCAAACCAGCAGTAGCTGAGCCGTTCCTGGATTCGGATATCACCTTTGTTTTGGACGAGTCAGTGGCGGCAGACTTTCTGGACTCTGCATCTGAACCCGTCCCGCGAACTTCAGCGGTGGAGGCCGGACAGGCGTACCCCGCTCAGCCATTGATTGATGGTTTCGATGAGGCATTGACGCTTGGCGAGCTGACATCGTTGCTCGGCAATGCGGAGCCGGTCGAATCGAAACCGACAGCGGAAGAACTTCGCCAGCTCGAGCCGAATCCCGAACACCTGGTCCGTCTCAACCAGGCCGTTGCGTATATCAAGCAGGGCGACATGGAGAATGCTTGCATCATTCTCGAATCCCTCGCGACTGAGGGAGATGCAGCGCAGCGGCAGCAGGTCAACGAGTTGCTTGCACTGATCGCCTAACGGAGCAGGTTAGAAAGGGGCGCAGCGATCAGAAACTTCGCCCCAGATTCAGATACAGGGCGCGCTCAGCTTCGTCGTTCAGACCGTAGCTGAAATTCAGCGGCCCTAGCGGTGTCTCGTAGCCGATAAAGATGCTGCCTGCGTTGATATAGCCGCTATCGAACGCGTTGTCGTTGTTCCAGGCGCGCCCACGCTCCAGTGACGCACCCAGATAGAGCGGGAAATCCAGCGGCAGAAACGAGCGGGGTGTCATTCGGCGGTAATAGATCATGCGTGCCAGACTGATGTTCTGGCCGGACAGGGCGTCTTGCCGGAACCCCGACAATTGCCGCGCGCCGCCGAGCAGAAAGCTTGAGGTGACGATCTCGGCATCATCCAGTGTTCGTCCGTAGCGTCCGCCAAATACCAACGTATCCAGGCCGAAGCTGAAGGCCTTGTCCAGGCGAAACTCCCACTGACGATAGCGCCTATCGGAGCCCAGACTAGGATCGTACTGGCGAAGGGTAAGTCCGATGTCCTCGCCCTCACGAGGGAAGTCGACGTCGTCCACCGTGTCGAACGAATACCGCAGCTGGTAGTAACCTTCCTCGAATGAGAAGTCTGGCAGTTGCTGGTCACCGACGCGAACATCAGCTTCACCCCAGGCTTGCCCCACACCAAAGCGGATTTCGCCGTTATTGGCAATCTGTCTACCCAGGCTTAGCCCATAGCCATAGCGCTGCAGGCGGTATTCGGCGATAGGGTCGTTATCCAGGATAGCCTCGACGTTCTGCGCTTGCGCAATGAGGTTCGGCGCGACGAACCAGCGGGAGCCAGCGTCTAACGGCTGGTAGAACTCACTGAAGAATTCTTGACGATCGCCCAGTTGCAGACGCGTCAGCCACTCGGCACCCAGTTCGTTGATGCCGTTCTTGCGGAAGCTTGCGCCGATGTTGAATGCGCTGTCGCCGCGAAAATCATCAGAGAGGTTGATTCCAAGACGCAAGTAATCGGTGCCGGAGCGCTTTTCTCGGGCTGTGACGACCAGCGTATTGCCGGGTTTACCGTGGACGATGCGGTACTCGACCTGTTCGAAGTAATCGAGTCCGTACAGCGTGCCCATGTCCTTTTGCAGGTCCTGCACGTCCAGCCGCTTGCCGACCTGTTGGCGGATATGCCGGCGTATCACTGCATCGCCGACCTTGGAATCGTTCTCGATGCGAACGGCGGTAATCAGCGGGGTGCGCGGTTCGGCCGAACGGGCGAGGCTCAGCGAAAGGTTGCCGCCGCTTTCGCTGCGCATGGTAGCCAGCCGACCACCCAGCGCATCGGCAGCACGATAGCCCGCGTCGATCAGCTGTTCGGCTCGTCCGAAATCGGTCGACCCAAACGCCGCCAGCATCGGTTGCACCAACAGGTCTTCCGGTCTCAGGGTGGTCAGCTGCGCTTCGGAGTTGCGCCGGGTCATCATGGTGATCGACTGGTTGAGCACATCGACGACGGTCAGCAGCTGTTCGCGCGGCAGCAGTGGCGTGCCGATGTCCACTACGATCAGACGGTCTACACCCATGTCGCGAGCGACATCCATCGGAACGTTGTCGACCATCCCGCCATCGACCAGTAGCCGGCCATCTATTTCCACCGGGGCAAAGACGGCTGGGATCGACATGCTGGCGCGGATGGCCTGGGGTAGGTGGCCGCTACGGAAAATGACCTTCTTGTCATTGGCGATATCGGTCGCCACAGCGCGGAACGGGATTGGCAAACGGTCGAAGTCACGGATGTCACTGGCATGAACCAACAGCCGTTCGAGCAGCAGCGCCAGGTTCTGCCCCTGGATCACACCAAGCGGAAGGCCGAGGCTGCCATCGTCGCGAAAGCTAAGCTTGCGTTTGACCAGAAAGTCCCGGTCGTCCTGCTTGCGCCGGAAGGGGATGTCCTCGCGCGGAGGATCGTCGGAAAGCACCTGCTGCCAGTCCAGTTCGAGTGCCAGTTTTTCCAGTTCATCGACACTGTAGCCAGCGGCATACAGGCCGCCGATCACAGCACCCATACTGGTGCCAGCAATTGCATCGATCTGCACGCCTTGTTCTTCCAGCGCCTTAAGCACGCCGATATGCGCCAGGCCCCTCGCGGCGCCTCCGGAAAGGACCAGGCCAGTGCGCGGCTGGGTTTCGGCAAAGCCTGCCAGGGGGACGAGCAGGATCAGCAGAAAGAGGAGACGAGACATGAAGGCACACCGGACGGACTGACGTGAAATGGCAGCTATTATAGGGTCCCGTCAGCTACCCGAGCGCCTCGACATGGCCGATACCAAGCCCGAAATTGTGATCACCTATTGCACCCAGTGCCAATGGATGCTGCGTGCTACATGGCTGGCCCAAGAGCTGCTTTCAACCTTTGCGGATGACCTCGGCAAGGTGTCGCTCGTGCCCGCAACGGGCGGGACCTTTCACATCACCTGCGACGGTGTGCAGATATGGGAGCGCAAGCTGGACGGCGGCTTTCCTGAAGCCAAGATCTTGAAACAGCGGGTGCGGGACCAGATCGACCCGGAGCGAAATCTGGGGCATAACGATCGGGCCTGAGCCTGCTCCAGCGGCGAACCGATCAGACCGACAGCTGCTCGGTCTGCAATTCTTCCAATAGCAGCTGCGCCGCTGCTGACAGCGTGCTGCCGTGGCGGGCTATCACGCCATAGGGCTCGCTGCGTGACTGCAGGTTCAGTGGCAAGCGGCGGATCATGCCGAACTTCTCGCTGAATTCGGCCACGGCTAATGGCATAACGGCCACCAGTTCGGGATCCTCCTGTAAGAGGCTGAGCATGGTGAAGGTCGAGGCGGTTTCGACCGGGTAACGCGGGAATTCCAGCCCACATTGACTGAACTCGCGTTCGAGCAGCAGGCGCATGGGCATGTTCGCTGGGTAGACCACCCAACGGTAGATGCTAAGTTCGGCCAGTTCGAGCGTGGCGGCGCGCGCCGGATGGTCTGGGTGGGCCACGACCGTCAGTTGTTCGGGGTGTAGCGTCAGACAATCGTAGGCGTCCGGGCGCTGGCTGACGCTGCTGCGGCAGATCGCCAGATCGAGCCGGCCCTGATCGACCAGACCCAACAGCCGCGCGCTCGTATCCTCGACGATCTCGACCGAAAGCTCCGGCTGCTTGCGCCGCAGCTGGCCGAGTGCGCGCATAAGCATCGGTACGGCACCCATGATGGTCCCAACGGAAAGCCGCCCGCCATGACCCTGCAGAATTCCCACCATTTCTTCGCGCAGGTGCGCCACGTCGCTGTGAATCAACCGGGCGTAGCGGATCACGCAGCGGCCCAGATCGTTGGGCACCAATCCTTGGCTATTGCGGGTGAAGAGCTCGGCTCCGAAGGTATTTTCGATCTCATGCAGCGATTTGGTCGCGCCAGGTTGGCTGATGAAGACCTGCTCGGCCGCGCGGTGCACCGAGCCCTGCTCATCCAGCGCAATCAGTAACCGCAGCTGCTTGAGCCTGAGACGAGAAACAATGGAGGGGAGGGCGGCAATCATGGGATGACTGGAAGTTATCGCTCAATCAGAAGTCGTCATTAGGCACCAGCGGACACGGTTTTTAAAGTGATCGCAACAAGACCCCCATCAGGCTGGGCGTCATCACAACAAAAGGAAGGTGCGCATGCGGTTGATTCAATTCGAGAGCGAGCAGGGTTGCAGGCACGTGGGGCTGGTAGCCGACGAGCGAATCGAGGTCCTAACTGGCGTCACCAGCACGCGCGAGTTGGCTTTGGCGGCCATACGCGAGCATCGTCGCCTCGCTGAACACGTCCAGTCCCAGGCACGCGAAGCCGGTCCGCTGTACCGCGAGCTGCTCGAGGCAGGGCGGGTGCTGCCGCCGCTCGACCATGAAGATACTGCCCATTGCCTGGTCAGCGGCACGGGTCTAACCCACATGGGCAGCGCCGCGACTCGCGACAAGATGCATCAACAGGGCGAGCAGGACGAAGCCAAGCTCACCGATTCAATGCAGATGTTCCGCTGGGGTATGCAAGGCGGTCGCCCGAAGTCAGGCAGCGTTGGTGCCCAGCCTGAATGGTTCTACAAGGGAGACGGCAGCATTGTGGTGCGTCCCGGTGCGGACTTCCCGGCGCCTGATTTTGCCGAGGACTACGGCGAAGAGCCCGAGCTCACCGGCCTCTATGTGATCGGGGATGACGGCCAGCCGTACCGCTTGGGCTTTGCCCTGGGCAACGAGTTTTCGGATCACGTGCTTGAGCGCAAGAACTACCTTTATCTTGCGCACTCGAAGTTGCGCTACTGCTCGTTTGGTCCCGAGTTGCGGGTAGGGGCATTGCCGGCGCACTTGGCTGGAGTCAGTCGTATTCGCCGAGGCGAACAAGTGCTGTGGGAGAAAGAGTTTCTGTCCGGCGAGGAAAACATGTGTCACACGCTGGAAAACCTTGAGTATCACCATTTCAAATATGCACAGTTCCTGCGCCCCGGCGATGTTCACGTGCATTTTTTCGGGACAGCGACGCTCTCGTTCGCGGACGGAGTCAAAGCCCAGGCGGGCGATCAGTTTGAGGTCAGCCTGGATGAGTTTGGCGCACCACTGCGCAACGGCATCAGCATTTGCCGTTCGGGTATTTCCCCGGGCGGCGTGAAGCCACTCTGACATCCGCATGGCTAGTGACTGGCCGCAATGCCCCGGCGCACCTCGCGCTGGGTTTTACGTTTCAAACTCTTCGCTCTTAGGCGGACTGGGCGAAGCCTCATGAACCACATCATCAGAGGAACAATTCCATGCCGAATATCAGCGGTCAGAACTACATAGCCGGGGCCCGCAGCGCTCAGGGTTCGGTTGTCGTCCAGAGCGTCGACGCCAGCACCGGCGAAGCATTGCCGTATGAATTTCATCAGGCGACCGAAGACGAAGTGAATGCCGCGGCGCAAGCGGCAGCCAGCGCCTATCCAGAGTACCGAGCGCTTCCTGCGGGCAGGCGAGCCGACTTCCTCGATGCCATTGCCGACGAGCTGGATGCATTGGGCGATGACTTCGTTGCGCTGGTCTGCCGCGAGACAGCATTGCCAGCGGGTCGAATCCAGGGTGAGCGTGGCCGTACCAGCGGGCAGATGCGGCTGTTTGCCAAGGTGCTGCGCCGCGGAGACTTTCTGGGCGCACGAATTGACCGAGCGCTGCCAGAACGCAAGCCGCTGCCACGCCCTGATCTTCGCCAGTGCCGCATGGGGCTGGGACCGGTTGCGGTATTCGGCGCGAGCAACTTCCCATTGGCGTTTTCGACTGCCGGTGGCGACACCGCCTCTGCGTTGGCAGCCGGTTGCCCGGTGGTATTCAAGGCCCATAGCGGCCATATGGTGACGGCTGAATGCGTAGCCGACGCAGTGATTCGCGCGGCGGAGAAAACCGGCATGCCCAAGGGCGTGTTCAACATGATCTACGGCGGCGGTGTCGGTGAGTGGCTGGTCAAGCATCCGCTCATTCAGGCGGTAGGTTTCACCGGTTCGCTACGCGGCGGTCGTGCACTCTGTGACATGGCCGCCGCGCGTCCGCAGCCGATCCCGGTCTTTGCCGAGATGTCCAGCATCAACCCTGTGGTGCTGATGCCTGATGCGCTCAAGAGCCGCGGCGATGCCATCGCTAACGAGCTGACCGCATCGGTGGTGATGGGGTGTGGTCAGTTCTGTACCAACCCGGGTCTGGTCATTGGTGTTCGCTCGCCGGAGTTCAGCGAGTTTCTGCAGCGGCTGGTCGGCTTCATGAACGAGCAACCGGCGCAGACGATGCTCAATGCGGGCACGCTCAGCAGCTACGGAAAGGGCGTCCAGCATCTGCAAAGCCATCCGGGGATCAGCCATCTTGCCGGCCAGGATCAGCAGGGCAGCCAGGCGCAGCCGCAACTGTTCAAGGCTGACGCAAAGCTGCTGATCGATGGCGATCCGCTGTTGCAGGAGGAGGTGTTCGGCCCGACCACCGTTGTGGTGGAAGTGAATGACAAGGCTGAGCTGATGCGCGCCCTGTCAGGCTTGCATGGCCAGCTCACTGCGACGCTCATTGCTGAACCTACTGACCTGGCGGACGCCGCCGATCTCGTAGCGCTGCTGGAGCAGAAGGCTGGACGGATACTGCTCAATGGCTATCCGACCGGGGTGGAAGTCTGTGATTCCATGGTTCATGGCGGGCCTTATCCTGCCACCTCGGATGCCCGGGGTACGTCAGTCGGCACCTTGGCGATCGACCGCTTCCTGCGCCCGGTCTGCTATCAAAACTTCCCGGATGCGCTGCTGCCGGACGCGCTGAAGAACACCAACCCGCTGGGTATCAAGCGCTTGGTGGATGGTGAAACCACCGACGCGGCGCTCTGATGGGCGGAGCGGCTCGCTCGACTAACGCTGTGCCGCTCCGTGACCTAGCCCCATCTGCTGCGCGGTATCGCGCAGCAGTTCCAGCACGCTGGCGGCTGCTGGCGAAAGCTGTTGCGGGGTCTTGGTGATGATGCCGTAGGCCATCAGCCCTTGGTTCAGATCGGCGTCGATGCTCGCATCGACCTCGATCTCCTCCAACATGCCGTAGCGCGCGTAGTGCGCTAGCACATCGCGTGGCAGGACGGTCAGCATGTCGTCCTTCTCGACCAACGTGGTCACCATCAGCAGGTTCTCCGCATTCACGACCTTTCGTGGCGGACGCATGCCGACGCGCTGGAACAGCGCATCAAACTCCTGTCGCAACACACTGCCGACTGGGGGTAGCACCCAGTCAGCGGCGTTCAGTTGCGCGCGAGACATAGGGCTTTTGATCAACCCGGCGCGCGCACAGATCTGCAAGGGCTCCTTGGCCAATGGCTCGAAGTGCAAGTCGACTTGCTGACTGCTGGCAAAAAAGCGCGCGACCAGAAAGTCCAACTCCCCATCGTCCAGGATCGTCAGCAAATCGCGGCTCGAGCCGGTGCGGATGGTAACTTCCAACTCTGGGAAACCAAGCTTGGCGCGTCGGATCACGTCTGGCAGCAGCTCTGCGCAGGGCGTCAGGATGGTGCCGATGCGCACATGGCCTTGTTGTCCGTGACGCAGTGCGTCGACCTCGCTGTAGGCTCTATCCAACGTGTTAAGCATACGCTTGGCGTGGCGAATCATCGCTTCGCCATACAGCGTCGGGACTACGCCGCGGGCATGTCGTTCGAACAGCTCAACGCCAAGCCCATCTTCCAACTCCTTCAGAAGCTTCGAGATTGCCGGTTGGGAAATGCCCAAGCCGGCGGCAGCACGATTGAGGTTACCGGTATCACCAAGAGCGGCTAGCAACGGGATATGACGGTTCTTAAGCCGTGCCCGGACAAACCAGTTACTGTTGATTGGCTTCATCAGGTATATCCATTCGTGTATCGGTAGTGCTGAAATATATATTTGTTGATGATGTCTTGTCTCTCTAGGCTTCAAAACAACGAGAGCGCTGCTCTGCTGCTTCCGGTGGCTAGCGCCTCGATCGTGACGGTGCCTAATAAAAATAATCGGAGAAGCCTTTATGCAATTTAACGTCCAGCGTTTCGGGTTTGGTCTCGCAGCCACTTTGATCCTCGCGTCCGGCAGTGCCTTTGCCAAGCAGGAATGGAAATTCCAGATCAACGTCAACGCCGGCGATGACGAATACCGCATCGCTCAGGAGTGGGCAAAAAGTGTCGGCGAGAAAACCAATGGTGAAATCACCGTAGAGGTTCTGCCAACCGGCACCATTGTCGGTAACAACGAGACACTGGATGCCGTCGGAGCCGGCATCATTCAGGGCCACATCACCGATCCTGGCTATTTTTCCGGTAAGAATCCTGCGTTCGCGGTCTACGGCAACATGGTCGGTGCCTGGAGCGGCCCGGCACCGTTCCTGGATTACATGCGCAACGCCGGCGGCGAGGCGGGTTACAACCGTCTGGTGGAGCCGTACAACGTTCACCTTATCCGTGCTGGCGCTGTGGGCGCGGAGTCCCTGATCAGCAAGCGCAAGATCGAAACCCTTGACGACCTCAAAGGCCTGAAAGTGCGAGCGCCGGAAGGCATGGTTTCGAATATCTTCAAGCTGGTCGGTGCAGCGCCGGTGAACCTGCCGACCTCCGAGGTCTATACCGGGCTGGAAAAAGGCGTGATCGATGCAGCCGACTACACGGTGTTTTCCACCAATTACCAGCAGGGCTACCACAAGTACGCGCCGTTCGCCGTCTATCCCGGCTTCCACTCGATGCCGATGAAGGACATCTCGGTTAACAAGGCGTTATGGGATGACCTGTCGCCTAAGCAACAGAAGATCCTCGAAGACTCGGTCGATGCCTTCACCGAGCAGCTGGTCACTGATCTGCAGAAGAAAGACGAGGAGCAGGTTGCATTGGCCAGGCAGAAAGGCGATGTGACGCTGACTTCGCTTCCCGAGGATGAGGTGAAGAAATTTCGCCAGTCCGCGCGGGACGAATGGTCGCGCTGGCGTGACCGCAGCCCCCAGGCGAAGGAGGCGGTGGATTCCATCCAGGGCTACCTGCAGGACAAGGGCATGCTCTGAGCCGCGCAAGCCGGCCATTCAATATTCGAGTAACCAAAGACTTTCCGACCCATGTTGGAGAGTCGGAGGAGTTTCGCTGTGAAAAAAACTCAACCTTCGTCTGACGATCATCTGGATGTCTGCGCCCCAGAGCCGGGCCAGGGCATGCTTGATCGTGGCATTCGACGTGGCGGTCAGGTAATTGCCTGGCTGGTGTTCATCGCCATGCTGGTCAGTGTGTTTGAAGTCGTCATGCGCTACGGCTTCAATTCGCCTACTGAATGGGCGCACGAGACCACGACCTTCCTCGTCGCGGCCATCTTCGCCCTGGGCGGACCCTATGCATTGGCGACCAACCGGCACATCCAGATACGCATCCTGCTCGACCGCCTTTCACCACGTAAGCGCAGCTGGCTGGAATTGCTCAACCTGGCGCTGGGCATCCTGTTCTGCCTGGCGATCGGCTATGCCGCCTGGGTGCTGGCCTACAACGCCACCCACGCGCCAGATGGCAGCTGGCGGCTGGAGACCTCGGGATCGTCCTGGAACCAGCCTTTGCCTGCATTCACCAAGATAGTCGTGCTGGTCTCCATCGCGCTGATGGCGGTGCAGCAAGTGGTGCGGATTGCAACTCACCGGCGTGCGCGTCTCGATGGGGATGGCAAGCCATGAGTATTGAGATCGCTACGTACCTGATGATCTTCGCGATCTTCGCTCTGCTGGTGCTGGGACTGCCGCTGGCATTCGTCACAGGCCTGGTCGCTGCCGGCTTCACGTTAGGCTGGTTCGGCCCGGTGGCCGTGCCGCTAGTAGCCAGCCGCCTGTTCGGTTTCATCACTGAATATTCGTTGGTGGCGGTGCCGATGTTTGTGTTTATGGCCGGCTTGCTGGACCGGTCAGGGCTGGCGCGGGATCTGTTCAACGCCATGCGCTTCTTCGCCGGGCGGCTGCCGGGAGGGGTGGCAGTGCAGACCATCGTGGTGGCGTTCTTTCTCGCTGCCATCTCCGGAATCATTGGAGGCGAAATCGTCCTGCTCGGTGTGCTGGCGTTGCCGCAAATGCTTCGGCTGGGCTACGACAAGCGCATCGCCATCGGTGTGGTCTGCGCCGGCGGTTCGCTGGGTACCATGGTGCCGCCATCCATCGTACTCATCATTTACGGCCTGATTGCCAGTGTCTCCATCGCTGATCTGTTCAAGGCAGCGATCGTTCCGGCAGCGCTGCTGATGGGCAGCTACATGCTCTACGTGGTGGTGATGTGCATGCGTTATCCGCACATGGGCGGTGCTCATCTGGAAAAGGACTCCAGCCTTCCGCGGCTTACCCTTGGCGAAGCCTTCAAAGGCATGTTCTTTCCGATTGCCATCGCCGGACTAGTGCTCGGCAGCATCTACGCCGGCATCGCCTCGGTGACGGAAGCGGCAGCCATGGGCGCGATGGGTGTACTGCTGGCGGTGCTGGTACGCGGTGAATTCAGCATCAAGTTGCTGCAGGAAAGCCTGACCCAGACCCTTGAAACCTGCGGCATGATCGTCTGGATCGGCATTGGCGCAGCCTGCCTGGTCGGGGTTTACAACCTCATGGGCGGCAACCGTTTCGTCTCTTCGGCGATCACCGGCCTTGAGGTTGCGCCTTTCGTCATCGTGCTGGTGATGATGCTGATCTTCCTCTTGCTGGGCATGTTCCTCGACTGGATCGGCATTGCCATGCTCTGCCTGCCGATCTTCGTGCCCATCGTTGTAGAACTCGGCTACGACCCGGTGTGGTTCGGCATCCTCTTCGCGGTGAGCATGCAGGTGTCCTACATCTCGCCCCCGTTCGGGCCTGCGGCGTTCTATCTCAAAAGCGTGGCACCGCCCGATATAACGCTGACCGATATCTTCCGCTCGATGGTGCCCTTCATCGTTATCCAGATCGCGGTACTCGGCCTGCTGCTCTACTTCCCAGCCATTTCGACCTGGCTGCTTTGACCCAACCCACAAACGATCAACCCGGCAGGCCCGTGCGGCCTGCCGCTGGAGAGGTGCACGCAAAATGACTGATAAACGCCCCCTGCGCTCCGCTCAATGGTTCGGGACTACCGGCAAGAACGGTTTCATGTACCGCAGTTGGATGAAGAACCAGGGCATCCCAGATCATGAATTCCAAGGCAAGCCAATCATCGGCATCTGCAACACCTGGTCGGAATTGACCCCCTGCAACGCGCACTTTCGCAAAATCGCCGAGCACGTGAAGAAGGGCGTGCTAGAGGCTGGCGGATTCCCGGTGGAGTTCCCCGTCTTTTCCAATGGCGAATCGAACCTGCGACCGACCGCCATGCTGACGCGCAACCTGGCCAGCATGGATGTCGAGGAATCGATTCGCGGCAACCCGGTCGATGCGGTGGTGCTGCTGGTCGGCTGCGACAAGACCACCCCGGCGCTGCTGATGGGGGCGGCGAGCTGTGATGTGCCGACCATCGTCGTCACCGGTGGGCCGATGCTCAACGGCAAGCACAAGGGCCGCGACATTGGTGCGGGCACCATCGTCTGGCAGATGCATGAGCAGTACAAGGCTGGGCAGATCGACCTCAACGAGTTCCTTTCCGCCGAGGCCGGCATGTCGCGTTCGGCGGGCACCTGCAACACCATGGGAACCGCCTCGACCATGGCCTGCATGGCCGAAGCACTGGGCACCTCATTGCCGCACAACGCGGCGATTCCGGCGGTGGACTCGCGTCGCTATGTGCTGGCGCACCTGTCCGGTATGCGCATCGTCGACATGGTTCATGAAGACTTGCGCTTGTCCAAGGTGCTGACCAAAGAGGCCTTCGAGAACGCCATCCGGGTCAACGCGGCCATTGGCGGCTCGACCAATGCCGTTATTCACCTCAAGGCCATCGCCGGGCGGATTGGCGTCGAGCTCGAGCTGGATGACTGGACGCGTATTGGCCGGGGCATGCCGACCATCGTCGACCTGCAGCCGTCGGGGCGCTTCCTGATGGAAGAGTTCTACTACGCCGGGGGATTGCCTGCGGTGATCCGCCGGCTGGGTGAAAATAATCTGCTGCCGAACCCTGACGCATTGACGGTCAACGGTAAAACACTTTGGGAAAACTGCGTGCAGGCCCCGATTTACGGCGAGGACGAGGTCATTCGTGCGCTGGATAATCCGCTGCGCAAGGATGGCGGCATCTGCGTCTTACGCGGCAATCTAGCCCCCAGTGGCGCTGTGCTGAAACCCTCGGCGGCGACCCCGGAATTAATGAAGCACCGCGGCCGTGCAGTGGTCTTCGAGGACTTTGACGACTATAAGGCGCGCATTGCCGACCCCGATCTGGACGTCGACGAAACCTGCGTACTGGTCATGAAGAACTGCGGGCCGAAGGGTTATCCGGGAATGGCCGAGGTCGGCAACATGGGCCTACCGCCCAAAGTGCTGGCCAAGGGCATCACCGACATGGTGCGGATTTCCGACGCCCGTATGAGCGGTACCGCTTACGGAACCGTGGTATTGCACGTCGCGCCGGAGGCCGCCGCTGGCGGACCGCTGGCGGTGGTGTGTAACGGTGATTTCATCGAGCTGGACTGTTATGAGGGCCGCCTGCATCTGGATATACCGGATGCCGAACTGCAAGAGCGTCTGACTGCCTGGAAAGCCCCGCAGGGCCTGTTGTGGGACGGTGGTTACCGGCGGCTGTTCGTCGAGCATGTCATGCAAGCCGACGAGGGTTGCGACTTCGACTTTCTGGTTGGCTGCCGCGGTGCCGATGTACCACGGCATTCACACTGATAGGCAAAGCCCAGCGGTCAAGAGGTAGCGTCTCCTGCCGCTAGGGCGTTTTGGCCAATGGGGAGGCAGCGGTTACTGCAGATGGCGCCTTCAATCGGCTGGTGATGACCGAGGCGAGGATGATCAGTGCCCCGCCAGCGAGCATCCCCAGCGAAGGTTGTTCGTTGAACAGCCACCAGGCGATAGCGATGCCATACACCGGCTCCAGCGAGAAGATCACCGACGTCGTCCGAGCCTTCAACACTTTCAGGCTCGCCACGAACAGGCTGTGTGCGAGGCCGGTGCAGAGCACGCCGAGCAAGGCCAGCCACAGCCAGTCCATGGCCGGGACGGCCGGCAGCGACGACCATGAAAAAGGCAAGAGACACAGCAGAATGATGCAGTTCTGCCAGAGCGCAGCCTGAACCGGGTCCACGCCGCGGGTAACCGCGCGATTGAGCAATGAAAGCAGGGCAAACATCAGCCCGGAGAGGATGCCGTAAATCAGGCCCAGCGTGCTTTCGCTAGCCAGGTCGAATTGTGGCGTGACCAGTAGCAGTCCGACACAGACCAGGGCGACCATGCCGAACTCAACCGGTCGGGTGCGCTCGCGGAACAGGACCCCTTCCAGCAATACGGTGAAGGCGGGAAAGCTGGCAAAACCCAGTGTGGCGATACCGACACCGGCGATCTTCACGGCGATGAAGAAGGTGAGCCAGTGGCCACCGAGCAACAGCCCACCGAGCAGTAGTCCGGCCCGCTGGCGTAGGCTTGGGGCCGCGCCACCGCTACGCAGGAATTGTGCGGCCAGTAAAAGCGCCACGACAGCAAAGCCTGCCCGGCCAAGGGTAATGATCAGAGGCGTGCTATCGGCCAGCTTGCCGAAGACCCCGGAAAGCCCAAACATCAGCGCGCCGAAGTGGATCGCCAGCAAAGCGTTGCGATGGGTCATGGCCTGGCGTCCAGCGGAGCAGATGTTTGGAAACCTGATGAAGGGGAGTCGAAACGGTCCATGAGCTCTCCTGGTGGCGTGCGTGCGTTTGCGCATCTGCAACGTGAGTGCTCATGGTACGGCGCGGGATGGGGTGGGTCTGTCGCGTTACTCTCGCGATTTGTCGTGCGCCTCGCGCCGGACAGCCCGTGGAGTAAGGCCGTAGTGGCGGTTGAGCGCTGCGGTAAAAGCACTTTGCGAGGCATAACCGACCCGCGCAGCGATCTCGCCGACCGCCAGATGGGTACTGATCAGCAATTCTCGTCCCTGATGCAGACGCCGCAACCGGACAAATTCTTGAGGCGTAAAGCCCGTTTCGCTGACAAAGCGTGCGTGGAAGCGTTGCACGGAAAGGCCCGCAACTCTCGCGAGGTCCCTGACTTCAAGTGGATGTGACAGATGTCGGTCGACATACGCATGCAGCGCCGTCAGCGGGAGCGAATATTGCTGATCGGCTGGCTCGCAACCGGAGGCGAGGCTCGTCAGCAACAATGCTGCGCCTTGCTCGCTAATAATCGGATCGTTGATTGGGCTGGCCGCGAGCCAGCCGACCAGCTGGCTTTGTGTCGGGCTCAGGCGCAGCGCCGCGGGCCGTTCGAGCAAGCGCTGAGCGGAATCTGCGTGGTGGCCTAGACGTTGCCGCAGCCAGTTCCAGTTGGGGATATCGACCACCAGACAGAGGCTACCCTCGGCGCTGCCGCAGGCATGGCGCGCATCGCTGGGCACGACGGCCAAAAGCTGCTGCTGGACGCGACTGCCCTGGCCGTCAACCTCAAAATCCAGCTGCCCGCGCAAGCCGAACACCAGCTGCGTGTGCTCATGGCTGTGGATGATCTGGTCGTGGCTGTAATGACGCAGGGAAAGGATGGGCGGCAAGGTAGACCTCGACTGCATGCGGAACGCCGGCAGATAGCGATGGGTGATGACCCTTTGACCCGAGCCGGGCCAGGCGGTGCTACATGATGACCTTGTCGCGCAACTTGTCGGCGGCCTGATTGAGCGCCTGGATGACGCGCTCTTTGTCGAAGTTCTGAACGCCGTTGGTGTCGAGATACATCGAGAAACCGGGCAGTTCGTGCTCGACGAAGCTGTTGGTAGCACCGAGGTCGCGACGGAAGTCGACCACTTGGTAGATCTGCACCGGACGGGTGAAGCCTTTGACTGTGATCTGGCCTTTGTCGCGGCACATGATGACGTCTTTGACCAATGAATAGGTCTCGTGGGAAATGAGGATTTCCCCTGCCTCGGCGGAGCTTTCCAGGCGGCTCGCCAGATTCACTTCGCGACCGATGATGGTGTAGTCCATTCGGGTGTCGGCGCCAAAGTTGCCGACGGTGCAGTAACCGGTGTTGATGCCCATGCGGATTTCCATCGGCTTGGTAATGCCTTGGCCGCGCCATTGTTGGCGAAGGACTTTCATGTGCTTGCGCATGGCAATAGCCATCGAAACGGCGGCCACTGCATCCTTTTTCGCACCCTGGCTGGCGGGGTCGCCAAAGAACACCATCACGCAATCACCGACGAACTTATCGATTGTGCCGCCGTACTTGAGAGTGATCTTCGACATCTCGTTGAGGTAGGTATTGAGCAGGTCGGTGAGGGCTTCAGCTTCCAGTTCTTCGGAGAGTTCGGTGAATCCCTTGATGTCGGAAAAGAACACCGTGAGCTTCTTGCGTTGGGTTTCCAGTCGCACGCTGCGCTTGCCGGAAAAAATCGATTCCCACACCTGTGGAGACAGGTACTTGGCGAGATTGCGTGCCAACCGCGCAGCTTTCGCCTGCTGGGCTTCGACTTCGCTGCGTGCCTGAGCCAGTCGGATTCCCTGTTGGTGCACGTAATAAGCCGTTACGCACACGTAAAGGGTGGTGAGCAGGATGCTGACTGCCGATACCAGAACCGAGCTGACCCCCTCGAAGCGCAAAGGAACCAGCAAGCTGGTCAGTCCGACGCCGATGCACACCATCAATAGCGTCATCAATAGATGACGCAGACTACCGACCACCAGCGCGCTGAAACTCAGCGTCAGTAGAAACATGAGGCTCGGCACAAGGCTGCATCCGAGCAGCACAATACCGGCGCCCGCGTTCAAGGCATCGAGGCACAATAGGGTCTGGGAGGTTGCCTCCGGGTGTTCGCGCTTGAAGCGGTAGCTCAGGTGATAGGCAAAGTGCGGATACAAGAGCGTATAGGGCACCAACCACAAAAGGTCGAGTGCGAACTGCTGGCTATAGACACCGGCGGCGAGCGTGGCGGCGCAGATCAGATAGGCGAAGACCCGCGCGTAATATTCACGCAGTGGACGAGTCGCGAGCCCGTTACGTCGTTCACCGGTCACGGTTGACATTATGGTTGCTATCCCTGAAAGAAACCGGCGCTCTGGAATGCGCCGTTGGAGGCGACAGCGCATCGGTCGGCGCTGGCTCGGCGATCATAACCAAGTCGCCACCACTGCGCCAAACCGCCGGTCCATTCCGTGACCGGCAGCCGTTGCGGCGCGGCCCGGATGACCTAGTTGGATCAGAATCGAATCTTGCCGGTGAGCATGTCCTTCAGCATCACCCAGTCGCCAAGAAAGCTATACAGCGGGTACTGAAACGTCGCTGGACGGTTCTTCTCGAAGATGAAGTGGCCGACCCAGGCAAACCCGTATCCAGCCAAAGGCATCGCCAGCAGCCATAGCCACTGTTGACTGATCACCGCATAGGCCAGGATCGCCAGTACCAGCAAGCTGCCAATGTAATGCAAGCGTCTGCAGGTGGGGTTGCTGTGTTCGGCCAGGTAAAACGGATAGAAATCTGCAAAGCGGCTAAAGCGTTCGGCGGTTTGCGTGCTCATGCCGCACCTCCTGTCATTGTGGTCGCTGGAGTCTAGAACCTTAGGTAACGTAGGCCACTGACTCCAAGTGCCAGTTTAGTACCCTTGTGTGCCATCGATCCGCGATTGAAACTGCGCAGATCGCTGTGGTGACGGCGTGCCACGTACAGTCTGAGCATGAGTGAATCGATTGATGAAAGAACGCACCACGTCCTCGAGCTGGGCCTTGAGTATTGTCCAGGCGCTTGAACTCGACGGCCTCGACTGCCAGGACCTGTTCGTCAATCTGGGGCTCGACTATTCCGCACTCAACGACCCCGATGCGCGTTTTGCCCAGGATGGCATGACCCGGCTCTGGCAGCGTGCGGTGGAGATTACCGGCAATCCGGCGATCGGCTTGAATCTGGCGAAAGTGATGCGCCCCGGCGCGATGCATGTGGTCGGATATGCGCTGATGTCCAGCAGTACGCTCAGGGACAGCTTCCAGCGCTTGGTGCGGTACCAGCGCATCATTGCCGAAGGCGCGGATGTGCAGTTTGGGTCAACCAATCGCGGGGCGTTGTTAACCTTGGCGATCCATGGCGATCAACTGCCTCCGGCGCGCCAGAGCGCAGATGGCTCGTTGGCCAGTACGCTTGCATTCTGTCGGTGGCTGACCGGTAAGCCGCTGGTCCCGATCGAAGTCTACTTCCAAGGCCCGCCACCGGTGGATATCGAGCCCTACCAGGCCGCGTTCCAAGCGCCGTTACGCTTCAATGCCGAGTTCCACGGCATGCTGATGCGCCATGTCGATATGGATATTGCGCTACCTACTGCAAACGCCGAACTGGCCCAATTGCATGACCGGTTTGCCGGCGATTACCTGGCACGCTTCTCGGACAGCCGCGTGACCCATCAGGCACGGCAGGTGATCTGCCGCCTGTTGCCGCAGGGAGAACCGCGGCGCGAAACGGTGGCGCAGTCGCTGCACCTGTCTGAACGTTCTTTGCAGCGGCGCCTGGACGAGGAGGGCACCAGCTTCCAGCAATTGCTAGACGACACGCGGCGAACGCTTGCCGAGCAGTACTTGGCGCGAGCGGATCTCGCCTTGCTGGAAGTGGCCTATCTGCTGGGCTTTGCCGATCCGAGTAATTTCTTTCGCGCCTTCAAACGCTGGTTCGCAATGACTCCTGGCGAATACCGGGCGCAGCGTTGACGTGGCCCTGCCGGAACTTGTGCTCTGCCGCTATAGCCTTAGCTTGCGTATATATGACCGCGGCGCCCTCGCGCCGCTTTTTGAAAAAACCAATAGGATGACCCGCATTGGCCAGTAGCCTTCTTGCCTTGATCGACGATATCGCTTCGGTCCTGGATGACGTATCCCTGATGACTAAGGTCGCGGCGAAGAAAACCGCCGGCGTGCTGGGAGATGACCTTGCACTCAATGCTCAGCAGGTCACCGGCGTCAACGCGGACCGCGAACTGCCGGTGGTTTGGGCCGTGGCCAAAGGGTCCATGCGCAACAAGCTGATTCTGGTGCCGGCTGCGTTGCTGATCAGCGCATTCATCCCGTGGGCTATCACACCGTTGTTGATGCTTGGCGGCGCGTTCCTCTGTTTCGAAGGTTTCGAGAAGCTGGCGCACCGGTTCCTGCATCGCGATGAGGACCACCATGCCAAGCAAATCGAGGCGTTGGCGGACGAGAGCGTCGACATGGTGGCATTCGAGCGCGACAAGATCAGTGGGGCGGTGCGCACCGATTTCATTCTGTCTGCCGAGATCATCGCCATTACGCTGGGTACGGTTGCCGCCGCTAGCTTCGTCGAGCAGATCGCCGTGCTCGCGGGCATTGCGATCATCATGACCATTGGCGTCTACGGTTTGGTTGCCGGCATCGTCAAACTTGACGACGCGGGCCTGGCGCTGAGCAAACGCAGCAGTTCTGCAGCGCAGTCGCTGGGCCGCGCCATTCTCTCGGTCGCGCCCTGGTTGATGAAGTCCTTGTCGGTGATTGGCACGGCCGCCATGTTCATGGTCGGCGGCGGCATCCTGACCCACGGTTTCAAGGCTATCCACCACTTCATCGAGAACAGCGCAGAGCACACTGTGGCGCTGCCATACATTGGCTCGGTTCTGGCCGGGCTGTTGCCGACGCTGCTGGATGCCGCCTTCGGGATGTTGGCCGGCGGTCTGGTGTTTGCAGCGGTCGAGCTGAGCAAACGCCTGTTCAAGCGTCGATCCGAAACCGCTTGATGGCGATAACACCATCTACCAAGACAAAAAGGGGGGCAGTGTGAATGGATGAATTCATGCAGGCGGCGATTGAGGAAGCGGAGAAGGGACTTGCCGAGGGCGGCATTCCAATCGGTTCGGTAATCGTCCACCGGGGGCGAATCATTGGCCGCGGCCACAACCGGCGGGTTCAGCAGGGCAGCGCGGTGCTGCACGGGGAGATGGACGCCTTCGAAAACGCTGGTCGGCAACCGGCCAGCGTCTACGCCGAGTCGATCCTCTATACCACACTGTCGCCGTGTCCCATGTGCAGCGGGGCGATCCTGCTGTATGGCATACCCAAGGTCGTGATCGGTGAGAATCAGACCTTCATGGGCGAGGAGCTGCTGCTACGTGGTCGCGGTGTTGAGGTCGAAGTGCTGCAGGAGGCACGCTGTGTCGAGATGATGCGCCGCTTTATCGCCGAGAGCCCTGAGCTGTGGAACGAAGACATCGGCGAGACGTAATCCGGTCAATGACGCCAGAACGAAGGGGTCAGCATTACCAGTACCGTGATGATTTCCAGCCGGCCGAGCAGCATGCCGAACGACAGGAGCCACTTTGCCGAGTCTGGCAGAGTGGAGAAGTTGCCCGCAGGACCGATGATTGGACCGAGCCCTGGGCCCACGTTGCACACTGCGGTCGCTGCTGCGGTGAGCGCGGTGAGCATGTCGAGCCCGAGTAATGCCAGCGCCAGCGCCAACGCGCCGATGGTAATGGTGAAGAAGAACGAGAAGGTCAGGATCGAACGCACGATTTCTTCGTCGAGGGTGTGCTTGTTGTAGCGCTGCTTGATGACGGCTCGCGGATGCACCAGCTGCGCCAAGTTGGCGCGAAGCAGGGCATAGGCGACCTGAAAGCGGAAGATCTTCAAACCACCCGAGGTCGAGCCGGAGCAGCCGCCGATGAAGGTCAGGTAGAAAAAAGCCAGCACGGCGAACTCGCCCCACTGCGTGTAATCACCTAGCGCAAAGCCGGTCGTGGTCACCACCGATACGACGTTCAGCGAAACAATGCGCAGGGCGTCGAGAAAGACATAGTCGGAGTTGAAGGTCAGCCAGATCGCAAACGAGATGCAGATGATCAGCAGCATGCCAACGAAGCCTTGCACCTGCTGATCATGGAGCAGGGCGTAGCGGTTACCCCGAACCGTCGAAACCATCAGAATGAAGGGCAAACCACCAAGCAACATGAACACCACGGCGACCCAGTGCGCCGCGGGGGTGAACTTGGCCATCGAACTGTCGGATGTCGAGTAGCCACCGGTGGCAATGGTGGTCATGGCATGGTTGATCGCTTCAAAAGGCGTCATTCCGCTCAGCCAATAGGCCAGCCCGCAGAGTAAGGTGAGCGCGAGATAAACGATCAGAATCGACTTGGCCATGACGTGCGAGCGCGGCATGGCTTTTTGCGACCAATCCGATGATTCAGTCTGGAACAGCCGCATGCCACCGATGCGCAGCAACGGCAGAATCGCCACGGCCATGCCGATGAAGCCGATCCCCCCGAGCCACTGCAGCATCGAACGCCACATCAGCAAACCGGGCGATGCCGAATCCAGGCCGGAGAGTACCGTCGAGCCTGTCGTGGTGATGCCCGACATGGTCTCGAAGAAAGCGTTGGTATAGCTGATGTGGTGAATCAGCATCATCGGCAATGCGGCGAAGCAGCAAACGATCAACCAGCTTGCGGTGGTCAGGAAATACATGTCGCGGGGGCGTAGTTGGGTAAGCTCAGGCCTGCCGGGCGCGATCAAGGCGATACCGCTGCTGAAGGTGATCAGGCTAGCCCAGAGGAACGCTTGCAAATCGTCAGTGCGATCAAATGCGAACAGCGTGATCATCGGGATGACCATGCTGACAGCGAGTGTGATCAGAAAAATGCCGAGAATGAAACCGATGATGCGCAGGGTCGGCAAGGCCATGTGTGATTGCTGCTCGGCTCGAAAAATGAGGTAGCCATTCTACGCCTGTCGCTGCGGCAGTAAACCGGCTATCGGCGTGCAGAAAAATCTTTTGCCCGGCGCCCTGTAGGCCTCTTCCCAAGTTCGCTGCGATGAATAGAATAGCCGCCCGGTGCCGGCCCTTTGCCGGTTTCTGAGTGTTCAGCTCCCATGTCCATCGACAATCCCTGCCTCACGTGCGGCGCCTGCTGCGCGTATTTTCGTGTGTCTTTCTTTTGGGGCGAATGCGCCTCATCCGGTGGTGCAGTTCCTGACAGCGCAACCGTGCAGGTCAGTCCGTTTCACGTCGCCATGCTCGGGACGGAAGCCAAGCCGGCGCGTTGTGTCGGCTTGATGGGCGACGTGGGATGTGGCGTGCGCTGCACCATGTACGAGCAACGTTCGAGTACCTGCCGCGAATTCGAGGCCTCTTGGGTAGATGGTCAGCACAATGCGCATTGCGACACGGCTCGGGCCGCCCATGGGTTGCCGCCGCTGATGCCACCGTTGGAGCCGCAGCTTTCGCCTGATCGAGTGGCTTGAGACGAACTGGCCAACGTGGCGATTGCCACGCTCCCACTGCCAAACGAACGGCTCGGGCCTCTAGAATGTCCGATTCGTTTTGGAGGTAGTCGGATGGAAGCTCTCGACCTGATGCTCAACCGCGTGTCTGTCACGCGACTTACTGATCCAGCGCCGACGTCGGCCCAGCTAGACCTGATGTTTCGTGCGGCCTTGCGTGCGCCCGATCATGGTCAGCTGCGCCCTTGGCGGTTCCTGACCATTCAAGGCGAAGCCCGGGAGCGGTTGGGGAAGTTGATGGCTGAGTCGTTGCGTGTGCGCTCGCCTGAGGCCAGCGATGATGCCGTGCTGAAAGCCCGCAAGATGCCGTTGCGCGCGCCGCTGCTGGTGGTCGTCATTGCCCGCGTGCAGCCGCACCCGAAGGTGCCGGGTTCGGAGCAGGTGCTCGCGGTGTCTTGTGCGGCGCACGGCTTGTTGCTGGCTGCGCATGCACAGGGTCTCGGCGCCGTATGGCGTACCGGTGAGTTTTCCTACGATCCATACCTGGCAAAAGCCTTGGGGCTGACCGGCGACGAGCAGATCTTGGGATTCATCTATATCGGTACCCCCGAAGGGACCCTGCGGACCCCGCCGGCATTGGAGCCCAAGCAATTCGTCAGTGAATGGACCGGGGCGAACTAGGTCACTCCGCTTGTAATCGGGCCTCGTCAGCTGGGTTCAGTGGTAGCTTCAACGTGGCGATGAAACCGCCGTCCGGGTGATTGCCCAGCAGGAGCTCGCCGTTATGCCGTTCCGCGGCTCGGCGGGCAATCGCCAGCCCTAACCCGTGTCCAGCGGTGGTTTGTCCCGGTGCGCGGAAGAAGGGTTCGCTCAGTTGCGCGAGATGGGCCTCGTCGACCCCAGGCCCTTGGTCGCGGATACTCAGCAGCAGGTGCTGTGTGTCGCTGCTGGCTCGCAGTTCTATCGGCGCGCCTTCGGGGTTGAACCGCAGAGCGTTGCGTAACAGATTGTCCAGGGCACGCTCGAGCATGTCCGGCCAGCCTTGCAGCTGGGCTTCGGTTTCGACTTGGCTGTCGATTCGCTGATTCGGCGAGACGATGCGGGCGTTCTCCTCAAGCTGCTCGAATATCGAACGCAGGTTGATGGGGTTCGGCGCCCCTGGGTCGGCGTCCAGCCTTGCGAGCTCTAGAATCTCGCTAATCAGGGCTTCCAGACGATCACACTCCTTGGCCAGCCGAGGCCAGATGACCTCGCGTTCGGCCGGCGTGGCCCGCTCCGCCAGTGCGAGTGCGATTCTCAGGCGGGCTAGCGGCGAACGCAGCTCGTGAGAAACGTCACGCAGCAGTTGTCGCTGGCTGCCGATCAGGCTTTGCAGCCGGGCGCCCATGCGGTTGAAATCCTTGGCAAGCACGCCCAGTTCGTCGCGTCGCGTTGCCAGGCGCGCCAGAGAATTCTGCTGGTAGGTGGTTTGGCCAAGGTCGTGAACAGCGCCGCGAAGCCGATCGAGCGGACGGGTAATGGAAAGGGTCAGTAACAGGCTGAATCCAGTCAGGACGATTAACGCGATGGCCAGCGCACTCAGTGGCCAGAACAGGCTGCCTCGGTGCCAGGCTTGTAGCTCCTGATTCGGGATGCGGTAGATGAAGAGGTAAGTATTGCCGGTCTCGGGGCTGGTGTAATCGGTGGTCAGCCGCCGCCAGGGTAGGCGACCGTCGCGGTGTTCCTGTCGCGCTTCGAACGCGGCGGCGCGAGCCGGGAAGGTACCGCGGATGATGGGCTGGCCGTTCTCGGCCAGCACCTGGACATCGACACCGTAGCGGTTGCGATGCCGCTCGAGCAGAAACTGTGCAGTGATCGGCCCCTGGCGCTCGTAGACCTTGGTCCATACTTCGGCCAGGCCATTGACGCCCGGGTGACGGTTGAGAATCCAGGCGTCCTGATTGAGCGCATGCCCCAGGAGCATGGCCAAGCCTGCCACCAGCGCAATGGCTAGCCAGAATGTCGCAAGAATGCGCCAGAACAGTGATCGCACCGGTCAGATACTCCAGGGAAAAGCCCGGCGCGTGTAATCCCTAAGGGGCGAACCGGGCAGGTTTGCTGTTTGAGTGGATCAGTTGGTTTTATCGCGCTCGGCTTTCCACTGCGCGAACTCAGCACGGTCGGCACGCTTGGCCGCCATCTCTTCATGCAGCTCGTCGAACTTTTTCTGCTGTTCCGGCTTGAGCAAGTCACGCACCTGCTTCTGAGTTTTTTCCTGGTTGGCTTTCAGCTCTTCCTGCATCGCTTTGCGTTGGGCTTCGGGCAGCTTGCTCAGGTACTGTTGGGTGATCTCGCGATGATTCTTCATCTGTTCACGCATCAGTTGGCGCATCTCGGTCCGTTGCTCCTTGGTCAGATCGAGCTGCTCGAAGGGCGAGTGCTGGCCGCCATGATGGCGCTGGCCCCCGTCTGGCATGGCCATCGCAATGGTGGGCAGGGTGGAGGCGAACAGTACGGCGATGAGAGTCTTGCGCATCATGAGTTTCTCCTTGATATGGAAACCGGTTGCCAGTAAAGCGCCTGTCTAGGGCGCCTCAACAGGCTTCGACCGGATGACTTCAGTCTAGGGCGCGCAAGGTCAACGGCGGTCAGGGCTGGGTAAAGGCTCGGTAAAGGCTATCAGGAGGCGTAAAGGTATCCGCGGCTGCGCAAGGCAACGATGCGCTGACGGCCGTCTGGATGGGGGCCAAGCTTGCGGCGCAGGTTGCTGACGTGCATGTCCAGGCTGCGGTCGTAGAGGGTGAGTTTTCGACCGAGCGCCAGCTGCGCTAGGGCCTGCTTTTCCAGTGGTTCGCCTGGCTGGCTGAGGAGTGCTTCGAGGATGCGTCCTTCAGAGAGTGTGAGGGTGACTTCATGATCGCCGATGCTCGCCACGCCGCGTGCGGGGCTGTACCAGAGGTCCCCCAGCGCTAGCTGTGTCGGTGTGCTGGCCGGCTGGCTGCGGCGTAGAACGGCCTTCAAGCGAGCGGTCAGTTCGCGCGGATCGCAGGGCTTGGCAAGGTAGTCGTCAGCACCCAGCTCCAAGCCGAGAATGCGGTCTAGCGGCTCGCCGCGGCCGGAAAGCATCAGCACCGGCAGGTCAGGATGCTCGCTGCGCAGCTGCTTTAGCAGGTCCAGACCGCTGCCGTCGGGCAGCATCACATCGAGCACGACGGCAGCAGGTTGGTGTTCTGCAAGTGCGGCGCGGGCGCTCTTGCCGTCATGGCACGCGCGGGCAACAAAACCTTCCTGGGCCAGCCAGCTAACCAGTAGCTCGCAGAGCTCTTGGTCGTCGTCTATCAGCAGCAGTTCGCTCATGGTTCGCTCGTGTCGATTCAGTTCAGCCATTGCCGGCGACGACGGCCCCGCGTGGTCAGGACGCCAAGCAGAAAGCCCAGCACGCCAACCCCGCCCCCGACCGCGAACCATTGTTGCTGGTCGTTAAGCAGCGGTGGCTGCAGCTGCGTCTGCGCTTGCTCCTGTTCAAGTTGCAAACGCAGGCGCTGGTTTTCCTGGCGCAGCCTCAACAGCTGGGCTTGGCCCGCCGCACTGGCGGCTGCGTCGAGGTTTTCCTTGAGCGCCTCTCGTTGCTGTAGATTTTCACTCAGGCGGTGCTCCAGCTCGGCCTGCCGTTCGGCGGGCGGATCGATGGGGGCTTCTTGAGCCTGCAGCAAGGGTGTTGCAAGACCTAGAACAAGCAGCAGGGACAGCGGACCTTGGCGCATCGGAACTCCTTTTTCCTCAACGGTTTTGTCTCTAAGTGGCCATGACGAAGCGACGACCTGGAGTCGGCAGATCGACTCAGGGGTAGACCTGTTTGAAAGGTTTGACGACGACATCACCATAAACGCCCACCGCTTTGTATGGATCGGCCGCAGCCCATTGTTCAGCCGCGATCAGCGAGTCGAACTCGGCGACAACCAGGCTGCCGGTAAAGCCGGCTGCGCCCGGATCATTGCTGTCCACCGCCGGGTGCGGGCCAGCCAGCACGAGCCGGCCTTCGCTTTTGAGCTGGTCGAGACGCGCCAGGTGAGCGGGGCGCGCAGCCAGGCGGTCCTGCAATGAGTCAGGTACATCGGTAGCGATGATGGCGTAGAGCATGGTGAACTCCTATGATTCTTGAGGTTCGGGTTGCATGTGGCGCACCAGATAAAGTGCTTGGCCAGCCATGAACAGTAACGTCAGACCAAGGCTGCCAAAGACCTTGAAGTCTACCCAGATCGCGGGATAGACGAATGCAACGAAGAGGTTGGCGAAGCCGCAGACGAGAAAGAACAGAATCCAGGCGACATTGAGCTGCGACCACTGCGCCGCCGGCAACCGGACCGCGTGGCCCATCATTCGCTGAATCAGCGGCCTGTCACCAAAAAAGTGGCTGGCAAAGAACGCCAGGGCAAATAGCCAGTTAAGAACGGGCGCTTTCCACTTCAGGATCGTTTCGCTATGCAGCGCCAGCGTCAAGCCGCCGAATAGCAGGCAAGCCGCCAACGTCAGCCACTGGTTTTTTTCAAGACGACGCTGATGGACGAATAAGACGCCGTAGATCACGACAGAGCTGGAGATCAGAACGGCCGTTGCGCTGAAAATGCCGCCCACACCAAGGCTGAATCCGGCGATCTCGACCGTTGTAGGCTCGATTTTGTACGTGATGAAGAACAGCAGTAGCGGAATGAAGTCGATGATTTGTTTCACGAGGCGCGCCAGAGGGCAGATGTGCCCGGCATAATAACAAACCGCGCTTTTGGCGGAACGCTGTCCGCCTGCCGTTTCCACGACATTGCGCAAGCTTTGGCAAACTGGACGACGGCACGAGCGCTGGCGCTGGCGGTCACACGCTGTGAGCTGCCAAGCCCCCTGGAGAATCTGTCCCGAATGATTGTTGATCTGCATTGCCACAGCACCGCCTCTGACGGTGTGCTCGCGCCTGATGTGCTGGTGCAGCGCGCCCATGCGCGTGGAATCGAGCTGCTTGCTCTGACCGATCACGACACCCTCGAAGGTCTCGATGATGCTCGCGCCACGGCTGATTCGCTTGGCGTCCGGCTGGTCAACGGCATCGAACTGTCCTGTGTCTGGAGCGGCGCCACTATCCATGTGCTTGGCTATGCGTTTCGCCGTGATGCAGTTGCATTGCAGCAAGCCATTGCCGATTTGCACGCCGGTCGCTGGCAGCGTGCCGAGACGATCGCGCAGCGCCTGGAGGCCAAGGGCATGCCGGGTGCGCTGGAAGGCGCGCGGGCAATCCAGCAAGAGCTAGGGGACAGTGGGAATGCTCCTGCACGCCCGCATTTTGCAGACTATCTGGTGCGAGCCGGTCATGTTCGCGACCGTGCCGAGGCATTCCGCAAGTGGCTCGGCTCGGGCAAGTTGGGTGATGTGAAGCAGCATTGGCCGACGCTTGAGCAAACCGTCAGTACGCTGCGGGACGCCGGCGCCTGGATCAGTTTGGCGCATCCCTGGCAGTACGACTTTACGCGCAGCAAACGGCGCCGGCTGGTGAGTGAGTTCGCCCAGGCTGGCGGCCATGCGCTGGAAGTGGTTAACGGCATGCAGCCGTTGGAACAGGTCGGGGGATTGTCGATTCTGGCGCGCGAGTTCGGCCTGATGGCCAGTATCGGCAGCGATTTTCACGCACCGGGCGACTGGTCGGAGTTGGGCATGTATCGAGCCCTGCCTGACGACCTCAGGCCGCTATGGAGGTCTTTCGATCATGAGCCTGGCGAGGCTATGGCCCGCTGAACATGGAGTTTTCATGAGCCAGTTTTTTCAAATACACCCGGAAAATCCACAGGTCAGGCTGATCAAGCAGGCCGTGGAGATCATTCGCAGCGGCGGCGTGGTGGTTTACCCCACCGACTCTTCTTACGCTGTGGGCTGCTCGATGGGAAACAAGACCGGCATCGAGCGCATTCGTCGCCTGCGTCAGTTGGACGACAAGCATAACTTCACGCTGGTCTGTCGCGACCTGTCCCAGCTCGGATTGTTCGCAAAGGTCGATACCGCTGCTTTCCGTCTGCTCAAGACGCATCTGCCAGGACCATACACCATCATTCTCAGCGCTACTCGGGAAGTGCCGCGAATGCTGTTGCACCCGAAGCGCCGTACCATCGGCCTGCGCGTGCCTGCCCAGCCGATTGCACAGGCATTGCTCGCCGAGCTGGGTGAGCCATTGATGAGCGTCAGCCTGATACTGCCCGGCGAGACCGAGCCGATGAGCGATCCTTACGAAATGCGGGATGCGCTGGAGCATCAGGTAGACCTGATCATTGACGGCGGTTACGGTGGCGTCGAAGCGTCGACTGTGATCAGTCTGGTGGATGGCGACCCGGAAGTTGTGCGGGTCGGCTGCGGCGATCCCGCACCGTTCGCCGGCTGAACCGTTCGTCTTTCTCAAACCCACGAAGGAAACCCTTTTGAGCTCCATGGATTCGCAGCGACGTGTAGTCTCCGGAATGCGGCCTAATGGCCGTCTCCACCTTGGCCACTACCACGGCGTGCTGAAGAGCTGGGTCAGGATGCAGCACGAGTACCAGTGCTTTTTCTGCATCGTTGACTGGCACGCACTGACCACCGACTACGCAGCGGGCGCAGATGTCGCCCGCAACGTCCATGAGATGGCGGTCGACTGGCTGGCAGCTGGCGTCAGCCCGAGTTCTGCCACTTTGTTTGTCCAGTCCCAGGTACCTGAACACGCCGAGTTGCACCTGCTGCTTTCGATGATCTGCCCGTTGGCCTGGCTCGAGCGCGTGCCGTCATACAAGGAGCTGCAGCTCGACTCGGAACATAAGGACCTCGGCACTTACGGTTTTCTCGGTTATCCGTTGTTGCAGGCCGCCGATATCCTGGCTTACCGCGCTGGTGTCGTACCGGTTGGCGCCGATCAGTTGCCGCATATCGAATTCGCTCGCGATGTCGCCAGGCGCTTCAATCACCTGTATGGCAGCGAAGAGGATTTCGCGGTTAAGGCCGAAGCGGCAATACGCAAGCTCGGCAAAAAAAGCTCCAAGCTGTACGCCAGCTTGCGTAAGAGCTACCAAGAGCAGGGCGACCTCGAGGCGCTGAACACGGCCCGTGCGTTACTAAAGGATCAGCAGACCATTACCATCGGCGATCAGGAACGCCTGTTCGGCTATCTGGAGGGCAGCGGCAGGCTGCTATTGCCTGAGCCGCAGGCTCTGCTGAGCGACTCTCCCAGGGTGTCGGGGCTCGATGGTGGCAAGATGGCCAAGTCCGCCAGCAATTCCATCTTTCTGCGGGACACGCCGGACGAGATCGAAGAAAAGATCAAGCGTATGCCGACCGATCCGGCACGTGTTCACCGCCATGATCCGGGTGAGCCGACGCGTTGCCCGGTGTGGCAGATGCACCAGGCCCATTCGACCGAAGACGTTTGTCAGTGGGCAGAGCAGGGTTGCCGCACCGCTGGAATCGGCTGCCTCGAGTGCAAGGCGCCACTCATCGATGCGATCAAGCTCGAATTAGCACCACTGCAGGAGCGCGCCCATGACTATGAGTCGAACCCGGATCTGGTGCGCAGCATATTGGCTGAGGGCGCTGAGCAGGCCCGTGACGAAGCACGCGAAACGCTGGTCGTCGTGCGTCAGGCCATGGGTCTGAATTACCGCTAGAGCCATCGGTCAGCGTACAGCCTGCTGAGGCAGTTGCCGCTTCCACTATTTGTTCGTTTCGGAGAGAGCATGCAGGACACCCAGGCCGAGGCGATCGTCAAAGCGCCCGGCGAGCAGCTGCGGCTGGCGCTTGTCTACGGCGAGGCTTTCAACAATCTGCCGCAGGATTTGTATATCCCGCCAGATGCACTGGAGGTGTTCCTCGAGGCGTTCGAGGGGCCGCTGGATTTGCTGCTCTATCTGATCCGCAAGCAGAACATCGACATTCTTGATATTCCAGTCGCGGAAATTACTCGCCAATACATGGGGTATGTCGAGTTGATGAAGGCCGTGCGCCTTGAACTGGCGGCCGAATATCTGGTGATGGCGGCCATGCTGGCTGAGATCAAGTCGCGCATGTTGCTGCCGCGCTCAGCAGAGGTGGAGGAAGAGGAACTCGACCCGCGCGCCGAGCTCATCCGCCGGCTGCAGGAATACGAGCGGTTCAAGGCGGCGTCGGAAGATCTCGACCAGCTGCCGCGGGTGGGGCGTGACCTGCATGTACCGAAACTCGACGCGCCCGAAGCTCGGGCCCGCAAGCTGCTGCCCCAGGTCAGTCTGGAAGAGCTGTTGATCTCCATGGCCGAGGTCTTGCGACGTGCCGACATGTTCGAAAGCCATCAGGTCACGCGTGAGACGCTGTCGACCCGCGAGCGCATGAGCGATGTGCTCGAACGACTCAAGGGCGGCGGCTTTGTCCCTTTCGTCGCACTGTTCACCGCTGAGGAGGGCCGTCTGGGGGTGGTGGTCACCTTCATGGCGGTGCTTGAGCTGATCAAGGAGTCGTTAGTGGAGCTGGTGCAGAACGAGCCCTTCGCGGCGATTCATGTCAGGGCACGCAGCGATGAGCCCTCGTTACACCAGGAAGAGCCAGGGGAGCCAAGCCTGTGAATCTATCCGATCCCAAGGATCTCGCATCACTGCTCGAAGCCTTGTTGCTGGCATCCGGCAAGCCGATGTCGGTTGAGCGAATGGTCGAGCTGTTCGACGAAATCGAGCGGCCGACGCCAGCCTTGCTGCGCAAGGCCCTTGAGGTGCTGGATAAATCCTGCAAAGGCCGAGCGTTCGAGCTGAAAGAGGTCGCCAGTGGCTATCGCCTGCAGGTGCGCGAGCGCTTTTCGCCTTGGGTGGGCCGGCTCTGGGAGGAACGGCCGCAGCGCTATTCACGGGCTTTGTTGGAGACGCTGGTTCTGATTGCCTATCGACAGCCAATTACGCGCGGCGAGATCGAGGACATCCGTGGAGTGGCGGTTAACAGCCAGATCGTCAAGACGTTGTTGGAGCGCGAGTGGGTGCGGGTGGTTGGTCATCGCGACGTGCCAGGGCGGCCAGCCATGTTCGCCACCACCAAGCAGTTCCTCGACCATTTCAACTTGAAGAACCTTGATGAGCTGCCGCCGCTGGCAGTGTTGCGTGAGATGGAGCCCGAACCCCAGCCGATCGACGTTGAGGACGCGCCGGTGCCGGCGGCGCTGCAGGCTCGCGCTGATCTCGAGCAGGATCTGGAGGCGCCGCGTGAGCAAACCAGTTTCCGCAGTCTTCTGGCTGAGCTGGATAGCATGGAAACCGGTTTGAAGACCGATTTTGACGACCTGCGTGACGAAACTGAGCGTGAGGAAGATCAACCCGTTTCGGACGAAGACCGCCGCGACTAGTGATCCTCTGCTTGGCGGTCTGCCAGGTAACTGGCGTAGTTCGGTATGCTCAGCGTATGCGCCTGGTCCAGCAGCGGACTGGATAGCAGGTAGTCAGCGCTGCTTTCGTTGGCCGCCAGTGGAATGTTCCACACTGCTGCGACCCGTAGAAGCGCCTTTACATCCGGGTCATGGGGTTGTGGCTCGAAGGGGTCCCAGAAGAACACCAACATGTCGATCCGGCGCTCAGCAATACGTGCGCCAATCTGCTGATCCCCGCCCAGCGGGCCGCTGATCATGCACTCGACCGGCAACCCCAGCCGCCGCCCGAGCAGCAGTCCCGTGGTGCCGGTCGCCAGCAGCTCATGTTTCTCCAGCTGAGGTTTTTGCCGATCTGCCCAATCCAGCAGGCGCTCCTTGCAGTGATCGTGCGCGACCAGTGCGATACGTTTACGGGCCGGGAGTGTCGCGCTCACGAAATCGATGCGGTTCATGTTCTTCCTTGGTCGCTGGGATGGGCTGATGCGGTTATGACGCTTCGTGAAGAGCGCGGCAAGTATCGAGCATCCGATTGGAAAAACCCCACTCGTTGTCATACCAAGCCATCACTTTCAGCAAGCGTCCGCTAACCTTGGTGTGGTTGGTGTCGAAGATCGAAGACATCGGGTTGTGGTTGAAGTCGCACGAGACCAAGGGAAGCGAGTTGCAGGCCAGTATGGGTGATTGCTGGCTGGCGTCGAGCATCAATGCGTTGACTTCCTCGGCGGTCGTCTCGCGGCTCAACTCCAGGGTCAGGTCGACCAGCGAGACGTTGATCACCGGAACGCGCACTGCCATGCCGGTAAGCTTGCCGGCCAGTTCCGGCAGCACCAGGCCTACCGCTTCGGCGGCGCCGGTCTTGGTCGGAATCATCGACTGGGTCGCCGAACGTGCCCGGAACGGGTCGCTGTGATAGACGTCCGAGAGGTTCTGGTCATTGGTGTAGGCATGGATGGTGGTCATCAGGCCGTGTTCGATGCCGTATTCGCGTGACAGGATCTGTGCAACCGGCGCCAGGCAATTGGTCGTGCATGACGCGTTGGAGATGATCTGGTGCGATTGGCGCAGCGTGTCGTGGTTGACGCCATAGACGATGGTGGCGTCAACGCCGGATGCCGGGGCAGAAATAATGACCTTGCCAGCACCCGCCTGAAGGTGCGCGCTGGCTTTTTCACGGGAGGTGAACAGCCCGGTACACTCAAAGACCACATCGACATTGTGCTGGCGCCACGGCAGCTCGGCAGGGTTGCGGATCGCCGTGACGGCAATCGGGTCGCCGTTGACCCACAGCTGGTCGTCTGACACCTCAACTTTTACGTCGAAATGGCCATGGACGCTGTCGAACTGCAACAGGTGGGCGTTCATCGCCGGGCTGCCGAGGTCGTTGATCGCCACGACCTGCAGATGCTCGCGATAGCTCTGGCTGTACAGAGCACGAAGGACGTTGCGTCCGATACGGCCGAAGCCGTTGATGGCGATGCGAATAGTCATAAGAGGTCCTGGGCGGAATTTGTTGTAGGAATTACAAGATTATTCCTGTCAAAATAGAAATCAAGCCCAAATCCATGTTGTTTTGTTGGTAAAACTACAGATTCATGAGCAGGAGTGATGGCATGCACCCGCGGATTCAAGAAGTGACCGAGCGATTGATCGAACGCAGCCGGCCGACCCGACAGCGTTACCTGGCCCAAATGGCCGGTGCGGCGAGTGACGGGCCCCAGCGCGGCAAGCTGCAATGCGCCAACTTCGCTCATGGCGTTGCCGGGTGTGGCTCGGCGGATGACAAGCAGCGTTTGCGATTGATGGATGAGGCCAACGTGGCCATCGTCTCGGCCTACAACGACATGCTCTCGGCGCATCAGCCGTATCAGTATTTTCCCGACCTGATCAAAGAAGCCCTGCGGGAAGTGGGTTCGATCGGACAGTTCGCCGGTGGCGTGCCAGCGATGTGCGACGGCGTGACCCAGGGCGAGGCGGGGATGGAGTTGAGTCTAGCCAGTCGCGAAGTGATCGCCATGGCGACCGCCGTCGCGCTGTCGCACAACATGTTTGACGGGGCGCTCTATCTAGGGATTTGCGACAAGATCATCCCGGGCCTAATGATTGGCGCGCTGCGCTTCGGTCACCTGCCGTCGGTGTTCGTGCCCGGCGGCCCGATGACCTCGGGCATCCCCAACAAGCAGAAAGCGGAAGTGCGCCAACGGTACGCAGAGGGCAAGGCCAGCCGCGAGGAGTTGCTGGAATCGGAAATGCTGTCCTACCACAGCCCTGGCACCTGCACCTTTTACGGCACAGCCAACACCAACCAGGTGGTGATGGAGATCATGGGCCTGCACCTGCCGGGATCGTCCTTCGTCAATCCTTATACACCGCTGCGCGACGAACTCACCCGTGAAGCAGCGCGGCAGGTGACTCGCTTGACGCCGCAGTCGGGCAATTACGTGCCGCTGTGCAAGATCGTCGATGAGAAATCGATCATCAACTCGGTCGTAGCCCTAAACGCTACTGGTGGCTCGACCAACCACACCTTGCACATTCCGGCGTTTGCACAGGCCGCGGGAATTCAGCTGACCTGGCAGGACATGGCAGATATTTCCGCAGTGACGCCGACACTCGCCAAGGTCTACCCGAACGGGCAGGCAGACGTTAACCATTTTCATGCCTGCGGTGGCGTTCCGTTCATGGTGCGGACGCTGCTGGAGGCCGGTTTGCTGCACGAAGACGTCTATACGGTCTTGGGCAAAGGCCTTAACCAATACACTCAGGAACCCTTCCTCGAAGACGGCAAGTTGGTCTGGCGTGAAGGGCCGACCAGCAGCCTGGATGAAGCCATCCTGCGCCCGGTCGAGCGCGCGTTCTCGCCAGAAGGTGGTTTACGGGTACTGGAAGGCAATCTGGGTCGCGGCGTAACGAAAATCTCGGCCGTTGCGCCTGAACATCGCTTCGTGGAGGCGCCTGCGCGGGTGTTCAGTGACCAGGCCGAGCTGGCCCAGGCGTTCAAGGATGGCGAGCTGGAGAAGGACTTCGTTGCGGTTGTGCGGTTCCAGGGTCCCAAGGCCAACGGCATGCCCGAATTGCACAAGCTGACGCCATTTCTGGGCGTGCTGCAGGATCGTGGCTACAAGGTCGCACTGGTAACCGACGGTCGTATGTCAGGCGCGTCGGGAAAAGTCCCTGCCGCTATCCACGTCAGCCCGGAAGCGTTGGATGGCGGCCCGTTGTGCCGTGTGCGCGACGGGGACATCATTCGAGTCGACGGCGAAACCGGTGAGCTGCGAATCCTGGTTGATCAAGCCGAATTCGATAGCCGTGACGATGTGTCTGCCCCGAACGATCTTGGCATCGGCTGTGGGCGCGAGCTGTTCGGCTTCCTACGCGCGGCCTTCAGCCCGGCGGAAAAGGGCGCAAGCGTATTCACCGAGGGGCTGGAGGCGCTCAAGTGACGGCACTGGTAGGCGATATCGGCGGCACCAATGCGCGCTTCGCGCTGTGGCGAAACCAGAAGATCGAGTCGGTGCGTGTGCTGCCCACCGTGGACTACCCGCGTCCGGAAGATGCGATCCGTGCCTATCTGCAAGGCACTGGGCAGAGCGTTGACGCGCTGCAGGCGGTCTGCCTCGCCTGTGCCGGGCCGGTCTCGGGCGATGAGTTCGCGTTCACCAACAACCATTGGCGCTTGAGCCGTAAAGCCTTCTGTGAAGACCTGGGTCTGAGCGATCTGCTGCTGGTCAACGATTTCACCGCGATGGCATTGGGGATGACCCGCCTGCGCGAAGGCGAGCTAATCGAGGTCTGCCCGGGTCGATCCGAGCTAGGTGCAGCACGCCTCGTGATAGGCCCAGGCACCGGCCTTGGCGTCGCTACGCTTCTGCCTTTGCCAGGAGGCGGCTGGCGGGCGCTGCCGGGGGAGGGTGGTCATGTCTGTCTGCCGATCGGCACCTCGCGTGAGGCTGCGCTTTGGGCGCGTTTGCACGACAAGCTCGGGCACGTGAATGCCGAGGCGATCCTGAGTGGCGGTGGCTTGCTGGAACTCTATCGAACCAGCTGCGTACTGGATGGAAAACAGCCAAGCCTGGCCACGCCAGCCGAAGTCACCGCGGCGGCTTTGACCGGCGACGCATACGCGTCATCGGTGCTGGAACAATTCTGCGTCTGGTTGGGTCGGATCGCTGGCGACAACGTACTGACTACGGGTTCGCGAGGCGGTGTCTACATCGCCGGCGGAATCGTGCCGCGCTTCGTTGAGTTCTTCATCCGTAGCGGGTTCAGCCAGAGTTTTCGCGACAAAGGCTGCATGAGCCGTTATTTTGACGAGATTCCGGTCTGGGTGGTAACCGCTGACTATCCTGGGCTGGAAGGCGCGGGCGTAGCGTTACAGCAATTGCTGGAGGGCCCATCCAGCGGAGGCTGACCCGCTTCGATACACCTACATAACAAGAGAATGGATGCCAGTGAGCCAGGTTGGAAGATCGATTCTGCTGGTCGACGATGACCAGGAAATCCGCGAGCTACTAGACGCCTACCTCAGTCGATCAGGCTTTCGGGTGCGCACCGTTGCTGACGGCGCGCAGTTTCGTGAGGCCATGAACCACGACCCTGCGGACTTGGTCATTCTCGATGTGATGCTGCCTGACGAGGACGGCTTCAGCCTCTGCCGCTGGGTGAGGGGCCACCAGCGGCTGGCACAGATGCCTATCATCATGCTGACGGCCAGCTCCGATGAGGCTGATCGAGTGATCGGCCTGGAGTTGGGCGCTGACGATTACCTCGGAAAGCCTTTCAGTCCGCGCGAGCTGTTGGCGCGGATCAAGGCGCTGTTGCGTCGGGTCAACTTCGGCCAGGAGCGTGGCAGTGATGTGCGGACATTCGACGAGTGGCGGCTGGATATGGTCAGTCACCGATTGTTCCATCAGGACGGTGAAGAAGTGCTGCTGTCCGGCGCCGACTTTGCGTTACTCAAGCTGTTTCTCGACCATCCCCAGCAGATTCTCGACCGCGACACCATTGCCAACGCCACCCGTGGCCGAGAGGTCATGCCCCTCGAGCGGATTGTCGACATGGCGGTCAGTCGCCTGCGCCAGCGGTTACGCGATACTGGAAAGTGCCCGCGATTGATTCGAACCGTACGGGGCAGTGGTTATATGCTCGCCGCGCAGGTCGCACCGCACCATGACGCGCTCGGTTAAGCGTCGCTGGTTGCCTGTTCCACGCTCACTGCTCGGCCGCATGCTGTTCCTGACGCTGCTGGTGGTGCTGATGGCGCAGGCGCTGTCCAGTTTCATCTGGGTCTCGCAACTTCGCGCAAGCCAAATGGAAGGGTTGCTCACCAGCGCACGCAGCCTGGCGCATTCGATGTCGGCCAGCGTCAGCTACTTTCGCTCCCTGCCGTTGGGCTATCGTCCGTTGGTGCTTGATCAGCTGCGTAGCATGGGTGGCACACGCTTTTTCGTGTCGCTGAACGACAAGCCTCTGGAGATGCAGATTCTGCCGCCGACCGAGCGTAAGCAGGCGGTGCTGGCCGAGGTCGACGAGGTGCTGCGTGAACGCCTCGGCAAGGACGTCGACATGTCGGTGAGCTTCGTCAGTCCAGACGATCTGCGCATATTCAACGGCGGCCTGAAGCTCGATGAGCTACCGCGATCCTGGGCGCATTACGCATTGAGCCTGGAACCGCTGAACCCGCCGGTGCTGGTCACCCAGATCCAGATCGCGCCGAACGAATGGTTGTATCTCGCCTCGCTGATGCCGGCGCCCTATGTCAGCCTCGAAGACGAGGGAATCCCCAGGCAGCAACTCTGGTTCATCTTTCTTACCAGCAGTTTCCTGCTGCTGTTCATTGGCATTCTGGTGCACTGGCAGAGCCGCCCGCTCAAGCAGCTGGCGCAAGCGGCGCGGGAAATGTCGCTGGGCAGCGAGGTTGAATTGCTGCCCGAGGCGGGTGGTAGCGAAGTGGTGGAGGTCAGCCGTGCATTCAACAGCATGCGAGAGCGCATCGGGCGCTACCTGACCGAGCGTAGCCAGCTGTTCAGTGCGATCTCGCATGATTTGCGCACGCCGATCACGCGGCTGCGGTTGCGTGTGGAGCTGCTGGAGGACGAAGCCTTGCAGCGCAAATTCAGTCGCGACCTGGACGAGCTGGAGCTTTTGGTCAAAGGCGCGCTGCAATGCGTAAAGGACACCGATATCCACGAAAACATCGAACCGTTGGATCTCAACCTCCTGCTCGATTGCGTCACCGAGCCGTATCTGGCGCCTGGCGGCAATGGACGCGTTACGGTCCAAGGTCGCGCTCGGGCACCCTATGCCGGCAAGCCGCTGGCACTGAAACGCTGCATAGGCAACTTGCTGGATAATGCATTGAAGTATGGCGAGCGCGCCCATCTGCTAATCGAGGACGACAACGGCACCTTCGTGCTGCATGTCGATGATGAAGGCCCTGGCGTACCCGAGGGCTGGCTGAAGCAGGTGTTCGAGCCCAACTTCCGTCTGGCTGCCAAGCAACCCGGCTATGGGCTTGGCCTCGGTATCGCGCGCAACATCGCGCATGCCCATGGTGGTGAGGTCAGCCTGCGCAATCTGCCTGCCGGTGGTTTGCGCGTGACCTTGAGTTTGCCGCGCACGACCGAATGAAGCCCCTCCGCACCAGACGACTCTCTCCACTTGTTACAAAACCCGAGCTTTGTAACGAAACGGTGACCAATCACTATCCCTTCGTTACCCGGCGCGAAGGTTGGCGCGCCTAGAATCGATGCAGCGCAAGCAAAGACTTGCATCGATAACAACAAGAAAAGGAACCCTCATGAACGCGATTCATCGTTTAGTTACTGCTGTTTCCCTTGTTTCTCTCGTTCCGTTTGCCCAGGCCGGCGAAGTTGAAGTTCTGCATTGGTGGACATCCGGTGGCGAAAAGCGCGCCGCCGATACCTTGCAGCGACTCGTGGAGGAAGAGGGCCACACGTGGAAGGATTTCGCTGTCGCCGGTGGGGGTGGCGAAGCAGCCATGACCGTCCTCAAGACCCGTGCCGTATCCGGCAACGCACCCGCCGCCGCCCAGATCAAAGGCCCCGACATCCAAGAATGGGGTGAACTAGGGCTGCTGACCGACCTCAACGATGTCGCTGAAAAAGCCAACTGGGACGAACTGCTGCCCAAGCAGGTGTCCGCCGCCATGAAATACGACGGCGATTACGTCGCCGTGCCGGTGAACGTACACCGCGTCAACTGGCTGTGGATCAATCCGGACGTGTTCGAGAAGGCCGGCGCCACGCCCCCGAAAACCCTGGAGGAATTCTTCGCAGCCGCCGAGAAGTTGAAAGCGGCGGGCTTCATGCCGCTCGCCCATGGCGGCCAACCGTGGCAGGACGGAACCGTTTTCGAAGATCTGGCACTGGCGATCCTTGGGCCTGAAGACTTCCGCAAGGCTTTTGTCGAGCTCGATCGCGACGTGCTGACTGGCGACAAAATGGTCAAGACCTTTGAGGCGCTGAAGAAGCTGCGCAGCTACGTTGATAACAACGCAGCGGGCCGCGACTGGAACAGCGCGACGGCCATGGTCATGAACGGCAAGGCCGGCATGCAGATCATGGGCGACTGGGCGAAGAGCGAGTGGAGCGCGGCGAAGAAGATCGCGGGTGAAGATTATAAGTGCGTGCCGTTCCCCGGCACCCAAGGCAGCTTTGCCTACAACATCGACTCACTGGCGATGTTCAAGCTGAGTAACGATGACAATCGCAAGGCTCAGCAGGATCTTGCTCGGATCGTCATGGAGCCGGAATTCCAGCAGTTCTTCAATCAGAACAAGGGTTCTATCCCGGTGCGGCTCGATCAGGACATGAGCGAGTTCGATGCCTGTGCCCAGCAGTCGATGAAGGATTTCAAGGAAGCGGCGCAGGGGCCAGGGCTGGTGCCTAGCCTGGCTCACGGCATGGCCGCATCGAGCTATGTGCAGGGCGCTGTCTTCGACGTCGTGACGAACTTCTTCAACGACCCGTCGGCCGATCCGAAGAAGGCGGCCCAGCAACTGGCTGCTGCGATTCAGGCGGTCCAGTAGCGCATTGGGGCGCGGGTTCTCGCGCCCCGTCTTACGAACAACAACCTGATGCTCCCCTGCGGTCTGCCACGGGCTGGCCGCAACGGGATCGGCTTGCTCGAAATCTTTGTTGTGACTGTCCGTTTGCTGGACTGCTGACATCGACGCTTTCTGTAACGGGACTGTGATGAAACCTGCAAACAATCGGAGCCAACCATGAGCTCAACAGCCGTTTTCACCAAGGCTTCCCCGCTGGATGCGCTGCAGAATTGGCTACCCAAGCTGGTGCTCGCACCAAGCATGCTGATCGTTCTGGTCGGCTTCTATGGCTACATCTTGTGGACCTTTCTGCTTTCGTTCACCAATTCAAGCTTCATGCCCAGCTACAAGTGGGTCGGGCTGCTGCAATACGAGCGGCTCTGGAACAATGATCGCTGGTGGGTGGCAAGCAAGAACCTGCTGGTCTTTGGTGGGCTTTTCATCACGATCA
Organism: Pseudomonas sp. 10B238; assembly: GCF_000970615.1. Lineage (NCBI taxonomy): Bacteria > Pseudomonadati > Pseudomonadota > Gammaproteobacteria > Pseudomonadales > Pseudomonadaceae > Pseudomonas > Pseudomonas sp. 10B238. The sequence continues at coordinate 14,551 of NZ_KQ033942.1, read as the reverse complement.
GTCTCGCGATTGGTGTGTTGTTGGCGGTTCTGCTGGACCAGCGCATTCGCCGCGAGGGCTTCATTCGCACCGTCTACCTCTACCCAATGGCGCTGTCGATGATTGTTACCGGCACGGCATGGAAGTGGCTGCTGAACCCTGGCTTGGGTATCGACAAGATGCTGCGCGACTGGGGCTGGGAGGGCTTTCGTTTCGACTGGCTGGTAGACCCGGATCGGGTGGTCTACTGCCTGGTGATCGCTGCCGTATGGCAGGCCTCGGGTTTCGTCATGGCTCTATTCCTTGCCGGCTTGCGTGGGGTCGATCAATCCATCGTGCGTGCCGCGCAGATCGACGGTGCCAGCCTGCCGAGCATCTACCTGCGCATCATCCTGCCTAGCCTGAGGCCGGTGTTTTTCAGTGCATTGATGATTCTTGCGCATATCGCCATCAAGGCGTTCGACCTGGTGGCGGCGATGACCGCAGGCGGCCCTGGTTATGCATCCGACCTGCCGGCGATGTTCATGTACACGCACACCTTCACTCGCGGGCAGATGGGGCTCGGCGCTGCCAGCGCCATCCTGATGCTGGGCGCAGTGATGGCAATCGTCGTGCCTTACCTGTATTCGGAACTGAGGAACAAGCGCCATGACTAGCCATGCAGGGCGCAAGCGCCTGACGTTCAGCCGAGTGGCGATCTACGCGACGCTGCTTCTGGCTGTTGCGATGTATCTCATACCGCTGGTGGTCATGCTGCTGACCAGCTTGAAGACACCGGCCGACATCCGAACCGGCAACCTGCTTTCATGGCCAGAGGTCACGACCATCATTGGTTGGGTCAAGGCGTGGGATGCGGTGGGCGGCTACTTCTGGAACTCGGTCAAGATCACCGTTCCAGCCGTCATCATTTCGACTCTGCTGGGTGCGCTGAACGGCTACGTGCTTGCCATGTGGCGCTTCCGCGGCTCGCAGCTGTTCTTCGGGCTGCTGCTGTTCGGCTGCTTCCTGCCGTTCCAGGTGATCTTGCTGCCCGCGTCGTTCACCTTGGGGCAGCTGGGATTGGCCAATACCACGCCGGGGCTGGTACTGGTGCACCTGGTCTATGGCCTGGCGTTCACCACGCTGTTCTTCCGCAATTTCTACGTGAGTGTGCCAGACGCGTTGATTCGTGCAGCACGTCTAGACGGCGCCGGCTTCTTTACGATCTTCGCGCGGATTCTGCTGCCGATGTCGATCCCAACGATCATGGTTTGCTTGATCTGGCAGTTCACTCAGATCTGGAACGACTTCCTCTTCGGTGTGGTGTTCGCCAGTGGCGATACACAGCCGATCACCGTGGCGCTGAATAACCTGGTGAACACCAGTACAGGCGTCAAGGAATACAACGTCGATATGGCCGCGGCGATGATCGCCGGGCTGCCAACACTGCTGGTGTACATCCTCGCCGGCAAGTATTTCCTGCGTGGCCTCACGGCCGGCGCGGTCAAGGGGTAGGAGAACAATCATGGCTGCACTTGAACTTTGCAACGTCCGCAAGAGCTATCCCGGAAGCAACCACGACACGCTGAAAGACATCGATTTGAAAATTGACGACGGGGAATTCCTGATCCTGGTCGGGCCGTCCGGGTGCGGGAAATCTACTCTGATGAACTGCATCGCTGGGCTGGAAGAGATTACCGGTGGGGAGATCCGTCTGGACGGAGCCGACATCAGCGGTGCCAGCCCGAAGGACCGCGACATCGCCATGGTGTTTCAGTCGTACGCGCTGTACCCGACCATGACCGTGCAGGAAAACATCGCCTTCGGTTTGAAGATGCGCAAGGTGCCAGCGGCGAAAATCGAGGAAGAAGTTTCGCGTGTCGCCAAGTTGCTGCAGATCGAACATCTGCTGGGCCGTAAACCTTCTCAGCTATCCGGCGGTCAGCAGCAGCGCGTCGCCATGGGCCGGGCACTGGCACGGCGGCCGAAGATCTACCTGTTCGACGAGCCGCTGTCGAACCTCGATGCCAAGCTGCGGGTAGAGATGCGCACCGAGATCAAGCTGATGCATCAACGGCTGAAAACCACGACGGTGTACGTCACCCACGACCAGATCGAGGCAATGACCTTGGGGGACAAGGTCGCGGTGATGAAGGACGGCATTGTCCAGCAGTTCGGTACGCCGAAGGATATCTACAACAACCCCGCCAACCTGTTCGTGGCGAGCTTTATTGGATCGCCGCCGATGAACTTCATCCCGCTGCGGCTGACCCGTCAGGCCGATGGTTGGCGCGCGCTGCTGGAAAGCGGTCAGGATCGCTGTGAGCTGCCGTTGAATCTGGCGGATGGGCAATCACTGGAAGGGCGAGAGGTCATCCTTGGCATCCGCCCGGAGCAGATCAGTGTGGGGACCGAAGCCGATCTGCCTTCGCTACGTGCCGAAGTTCAGGTCATCGAGCCGACAGGGCCTGACACCATGATCTTCGTCAGCCTCAACCAGACCAAGGTGTGTTGCCGGCTGGCGCCGGACGCCGCTCCGAATCCGGGTGAGAGCCTGACGCTGCAATTCGAGCCGGACAAGGTGCTGCTGTTCGATGCGCAGACCGGTGAGCGACTGGGCGTCACGCCCGGAAACGGCTCCTCGGGTCGCAACGGCACCGTGACCCGGTTGGTCGCGCGGTGAGCCGCGGGCCACAGCAAAGTGAAGAAAAGGCCGGGTCGCCGTGTATCTGCGTACCGGCGCCTGTCTCGTAGGAATGTTATTGATATTTCGGGTTTTTCAGCGGTAGGTGACGAAGGTCGCCTGCCGTGAAAAATAGAGCCGCAACGACCAGCGAAGCTGGCATGCGGATCGAAAGGAGAGCCATACCGGCTCAATCCAAGAGCAGTAACAACAATAAGAGCTAATTGGAGCGGATATGAAAAAAACGACACGCCTGGGCCTCGCTGTCTCGCTGGCCAGTCTCGCTATGCCGTTTGCTGCGCAGGCTTTGGACTTCAACGGCTATGTGCGTAGTGGTATTGGCGAATCGACTGCGAGCGAATCGCAGGCCTGCTTCCAGCTACCGGGCGCAGCATCCAAGTTCCGACTGGGCAACGAATGCGAGCAGTACGCCGAGTTGGGGCTGCGTCAGGACCTGTTCACAATGGATGACGGCTCGGTGCTGAGCGTCGAGGGTATGGCTGCGCTGTATAACGAATACGACCACACTCCGAAGTTCACCGGCGACCATGGCTTCGCGCGGCTGGTACAGGCCTACGCCGAATGGAGCAACGTTGCTGCGCTGAACAACGGGTCGTTGTGGGCCGGCCGTCGATTCTACAAGCGGAATGACATCCACATATCCGACTTCTACTACTGGAACCAGAGTGCAACCGGTGCCGGCATCGAGAACGTCGAAATTGGAGGGTTGCAATACAGCTACGCGTTCTCGCGTAAGGACAGCGTCTTCCAGGAAAACTACACCAATCGTCACGATTTCAACGTCGGCGGCTTCGACACCAACCCCAACGGCGAGCTGCAGTTCGGCGTCAGCTACATCGCCGATCCGGACCGTGGCGACTCCAACAGTGGCTGGTCCGTGACGGCTCAGCATGAGCAGGTCGGGTTCCTGGGTGGCAGCAATACCTTCGCAGTGCAATACGGCGAGGGCCCAGGCACCGGGCTTGGCTACACGGGCGATGTGACCCTGGATGAAAGCGCCAAGAGCTGGCGGATCGTGGAGTTCTTCGATTGGCAGGTGACCCCGCGTTTCGGTGGGCAATTCCAGGCCGTGTATCAGAAGGACACGCGTCAGGATGGCGGCGACCAGGATTGGATTTCGGTAGGCGTGCGCCCGGTTTATGCGTTGACCGAGGAGTTCAAGCTGGTGGCCGAGGTGGGGCACGATCAGATCGACGCTGAAGCCGGAACTCGCAAACTGACCAAGTTCACCATCGCCCCGACCTGGTCACCCGCAGGCCCTAAGTTCTGGGCGCGTCCCGAGTTCCGCCTGTATTACACCTACGCTCAGTGGAACGACGCTGCGCAAGAAGCCGCCAATCTCATGGCCGCTGGCAGCGCGCTGTCCGAAACGGGTGCTTTCGGCAGCGCGCAGCATGGGTCCAACTTCGGCGTCCAGGTCGAATATTGGTGGGATTGATCGAGGCGATAGCCTAACTCGCTTAGAACCTAGTGGCGGCAAGGGCTTCTACTGTTGGTAGGGGTCCTTAGCTGAACTGGAGGTGGTTTTGGGCGACAAGGCGAAAAACCCGTGCGTCAGTATCTGCAAGCTCAAAGACGACATCTGTATCGGCTGCGGGCGCAGCCGGGACGAGATGAAAGCCTGGAAGGGGATGAAGAACAAGGAGCGCAAGGCGGTCAACGAAGTGGCCACCGAGCGACTCAAGCAGCTAGGCAAGGCGAAGAAGAAAAAGAAGTGATCAGCTCTCTTCGCTTGGGTAGCGGGTCGCCATCAGGCTTTCCTTGATCTTGCGCAGATGAGGTTGGAAATCCACGCCTCGCTTCAATGTCACGCCCGCTGCCAATGCGTCCAGCACCGTTAGCTGGATAATCCGAGACGTCATTGGCATGTAGATATCGGTGTCTTCCGGCAGCGGTATGTCCAGGCTCAACGTGGAGACTTTCGCCAGCGGCGAGCCGGCGGCCGTTAGTCCCAGAACGGAGGCGCCGTTATCCCGTGCGATGGTTGCAGCTTCCACCAGTTCACGGGTGCGGCCAGTGTAGGAAATGATCACGAACAGATCACCGGTATGCGCAACCGATGCCAGCATTCGCTGCATCAGGACATCGCTGTGTGCGGTCACCGGCAGGTTGAACCGGAAGAACTTGTGCTGTGCGTCGAGCGCGACCGATGCGGATGCACCCAGGCCGAAGAAATGAATTTGACGCGCCTGAATCATCAGGTCGACCGCATGGCTGATCGCCTGAGGGTCGATCGCCTGGCAGGCACTGTCGAGCGACGCGATGGCGCTGCCAAAAATCTTTCTGGTGTAGGCCTCTGGGCCGTCATCGGCCTCTACGGCCCGGCTGACATAGGCAGCGCCACTGGCGAGACTCTGTGCCAACTGGATTTTCAGAGCGGGATAACCGGCCGCCCCGAATGAGCGACAGAAGCGATTCACCGTTGGCTCGCTGACCTTTGCTGCCTGAGCCAGTGCCGCGATGCTGTAGCGCGTCGCCTCCTGCGGGTCGCGAAGGATCACCTCAGCGACTTTGCGCTCCGCCTTGTTCAGCTCGTCGAGCCGATTTTTTATCTGTTCCAAGAGATTTTTCATGCGATCCATGTCTCTTCCTTCAGGGACTCGTGCCCGAAGCTACGGATAGTAGCGAAACTGGAGCACGAAAAAATCGAGTTATGTTGTTTTAATAACAACATTTTCTGCTTAAAATGCGGCGATGAACCTGTCACGCAGCCTAATTTGGTTAATATAAAAATCATGCCTGCTATTACTGTTGACGCGACTACCTTTGCCTTGTTCGGCGCCCTCGGTGATCTGGCGCTGCGCAAGTTGTTCCCTGCACTCTATCAGCTCGACCGAGCGGGGCTGCTCAATAGCGATACGCGCATATTGGCGCTGTCCCGCGACAAGGGAGAGCCAGCGACCCATCTCGAGCGCATCGATCAAGCGCTGCGGCGCTACGTACCGGCAGCGCAACTGGATGAGGCCGCCCTTGGCCGCTTTCAGGCGCGTCTGGGCTATCTGACCATGGACTTCCGCAACGCAGAGGACTACGCAGCGCTGGCTGAACAGGTGTCTCCGGCGATGCCACTGATTGCCTACTTCGCCACGCCTGCTGCTGTTTACGGCTCTATTTGTGAGCATCTCGCCGGTGCCGGACTCGCCGAACAAACCCGTGTGGTGCTGGAAAAACCGATTGGACACGATCTTGAGTCGTCGCGATTGGTCAACGACTCGGTTGCGCGGTTCTTCCCCGAGACGCGCATTTACCGGATTGATCATTACCTTGGCAAGGAGACTGTGCAGAATCTGATTGCACTGCGCTTCGCCAACAGTCTGTTCGAGACCCAGTGGAACCAGCACCACATCTCCCACGTCGAGATAACGGTCGCCGAGACGGTCGGGATCGAAGGGCGTTGGGGGTATTTCGACCAGGCGGGTCAGCTGCGCGACATGATCCAGAACCATCTGCTGCAGCTGCTGTGTCTGATAGCGATGGATCCGCCAAGCGACCTGACTGCCGATAGCATTCGTGACGAAAAGGTCAAGGTGCTCAAGGCGCTGGCGCCAATCACGCCAGAGCGTTTATCTCGCCAGGTTGTGCGCGGCCAGTACGTGGGGGGCGCGGTCGGCGGAAAGCAGGTTCCAGGTTATCTGGAAGAAGAAAATTCCAACGCTGAAAGCAGTACCGAAACCTTCGTCGCGCTGCGAGCCGACATCTGCAACTGGCGTTGGTCCGGCGTGCCGTTCTACCTGCGGACAGGCAAGCGAATGGCCGAAAAGGTCTCCCAGATAGTCATCCACTTCAAAGAGCCGCCTTTCTATATCTTCGCGCCGGAGCAACGGTCGTTGATCAGTAATCGGCTGATCATCCGCTTGCAGCCGGATGAAGGAATTTCGCTGCAGGTCATGACCAAAGAGCAGGGCCTGGACAAAGGCATGCATTTGCGTAGCGGCCCGCTGCAGCTGAACTTCTCCGAGACATACAAGAGTTCGCGCATTCCCGATGCCTATGAGCGGTTGCTGCTTGAGGTGATGCAGGGCAATCAGAACCTCTTTGTCCGCAAGGATGAAATCGAGTACGCCTGGAAATGGTGCGATCAGCTTATCGACGGCTGGTCGCGCATCGGTGACGCACCCAAGCCCTATACCGCCGGTTCCTGGGGGCCAGTCGCCTCTATTGCATTGATCACGCGCGACGGGAGGTCTTGGTATGGCGATCTCTGAACTTGAACTGCCGTCGGACGTGATTGCGCACAGCCTGCCGGGGCCGGAACAGCTGGCGCAGGCGTTGGCTGATCGGGTTGCCGGTGCGCTGCAATACGCAGTCGCCAATCATGACCGTGCGAGCCTGGTGGTGTCGGGCGGACGGAGCCCTATAGCGTTCCTCGAAGCGCTGTCAGTGCGCGAATTGCCGTGGGCGAAGGTGCAGGTCAGCTTGGCCGACGAGCGCTGGGTCGATCCGTCAGATCCGGAAAGCAATGAGGGCTTGCTCCGCCGACACCTCCTACAAAATGCCGCGGCTGATGCGCAGCTTGTGGGCCTGTATCAAGCAGCTCAGACCCTGGAGCAAGCGGCAGAGCGGGCAAGCGAGAAGCTGGCTGGCTTCGCTCAGCCGATCGATGTGCTGGTGCTTGGAATGGGCAGTGATGGGCACACCGCATCGCTCTTTCCGAACAGCCCGCTGTTGGCGAAAGGGTTGGACGAAATCGGTACTGACTTCTGTCTGCCCATGCTGGCGCCTGTCAGTCCGGAGCAGCGCATCAGCATGACCTATCCGCTGCTGGCATCCGCTCGCGTTCAATGCCTGGCGATTCAGGGTTCCGCCAAGCTGGAAACGCTGCGCCAGGCCATGCGGCTCGAACCTTCGCAGATGCCCATTCGGGCGTTTCTGCATTCTCCTTTAGAGATCTACTGGTGCCCGTGAGGCCCGAGGACTTTTCCATGACCATGGACCAGAAAAACGCGCTGATCGAGAAGATCTGTACCGAAGCTCGCATCCTGCCGGTGATCACCATTGGCAGCGAGGAGCAAATCCTGCCGCTGGCCGATGCACTCGCCGCTGGTGGGCTGACGGCCCTTGAGATCACCCTGCGGTCTGCGCATGGGCTTACCGCCATTCGTCGCTTGCGCCAGGAGCGGCCCAACCTCTGCGTCGGTGCGGGTACAGTGCTGGACAAGCGCATGATGGACGAGGTCGAGGCGGCTGGCGCCCAGTTCATCGTCTCGCCGGGCTGCACCGACGAACTGTTGCAAGCTGGCGTCAATTGCTCCGTGCCACTGCTGGCCGGTATCAGCAATGCATCCGACATCATGCGCGGCTACGCGCTCGGCTATCGACGTTTCAAGCTGTTCCCGGCCGAAGTGTGCGGTGGAGTTGCCGCCATCAAGGCGCTGGGTGGACCTTTTGCCGATGTGCGCTTCTGCCCGACGGGTGGCGTCAATGCAAACAACGCGGCGCAGTACTTGGCGCTTCCGAATGTTATGTGTGTCGGCGGGACCTGGATGATTGATGGTGCCGCGCTCAAGAGCGGCGATTGGGAGGCCATTCAGCAAGCCACGGCTGAAGCGCTGGCCTCGTTGAACATGAACAAAGGTTGACCGCAAATCGAGGCGCGCCGGGCGCGCCTCCTGTCTGGCTGCTAACCTTCTCGTGCTTCAGCATTCCGTTGCGCGTATAGTGCGCGGCCGTTCTATCGGAACTGCCACACCGGGAGGTGCCCAGATGACCGAACACGAAGATACAACCCCGCATATTGCCCACGGCGAAAAATTGCAGAAGGTATTGGCCCGTATTGGCCTTGCCTCGCGCCGCGACGTGGAAAACTGGATCGCAGCTGGCCGAGTCAAGGTCAACGGATCCATAGCGACGCTCGGACAGCGTGTCGATTTGCATGACGCCATTGCGGTCGATGGCCGCTTGCTCAAGCGCGAAGAAGCGGCCGAAACGGTCCGTCGTGTGCTCATCTACAACAAGCCTGATGGTGAAATTTGCACCCGTGACGATCCAGAAGGTCGCCCGACGGTTTTCGATCGCCTACCGCGTCCGAAAGAGGGGCGTTGGATCAACATCGGTCGTCTCGACATCAACACGACTGGCTTGCTGCTGTTTACCACCGATGGCGAGCTGGCCAACCGTCTGATGCATCCCTCTTACGAAATGGACCGTGAGTATGCGGTGCGGGTGCGTGGCGAGGTCGACGAGGAGATGATTGAGCGCCTGAAGACGGGCGTCATGCTCGAAGATGGCCCGGCTCGTTTCACAGACATTCAGGAAGCGCCGGGTGGTGAAGGGTTCAACCACTGGTACCACTGCGTCGTGATGGAAGGTCGTAATCGAGAAGTCCGACGTTTGTGGGAGTCTCAGGGGCTGGTGGTCAGCCGTCTGAAGCGTGTGCGCTTTGGTCCGGTGTTCATGACCTCCGACCTGCCGATGGGGCGCTGGCGCGAAATGTCGCAGAGCGAAGTCGATATCCTCAGCGAAGAGGTTGGCCTCAAGTCAGTGGCGCTGCCAGGCATGAAAGCCAAGACCAAGGACAAGCTTGATCGCATGCAGCGCAAGGTGGCCAAACCAATCGGACGTGGCGACCGTCGGCCTCGTGTGTTGCGCTCTTCCCATGAAGCTGATGTGGCTGGGGACGCAGGTCGCGGCCGGGGCGCTCGCGGTGATAAACCTGCACGCAAGCCGCGCGACAATGATGAACGCGGCAAACCAAGTCGCGGTACGCCCGTGGCGGAGCGGCCAGGTGCTGTGGGCCGAGATCGCAAACCGTCACCGGTGAAGCGCGGTGGTCCGGCAGCTACTGACGGACAGCGTCCTGGGTTCGGACGTGGTGATCGCTCCAAGCGGCCATGACGGTTTAGCGTAAAGCGAAAAAAGAAGGGCGAAGCCATTAGGTCTCGCCCTTTTTTGTTTGTTTGAACCGCGGATAATTTCGCTACGCCGAGGCCACGCGCGTCAGATTGCGTCCGTCTTGTTTGGCTTGGTAAAGAGCCTGATCGGCGCGACGCAGCAGATCGTCCTGTGACTCGCCTGGCTGGTGGGTCGCACAACCAAGGCTGGCCGACAGCCGGACCTGTTTGTCTCCCACCAGCAAGCACAGATTTTGAATGGCGGCCCTGATCCGTTCGGCCACAACGGCCGCAGCCTCCGGTCCGCTGTTGGACAATACGAGAACGAACTCCTCGCCACCAAAGCGGAACACCATGTCGACGTTGCGCAACTGCTCCTTGAGCAATAGCGCGGTGGCTTTCAGGGCGGCGTCTCCGGCCTGGTGTCCGTAGGTATCGTTGAGGCGCTTGAAATGATCCATATCCAACATGATTACCGACACGGCTTGGCTGTGGCGGCGGGACAGTTCGGTCTCTCGCGACAATGCGTGGACCATCGCCGCGCGGTTACCGGCGCCGGTCAACGGATCCTTGAGCGAGGCTTGAACGGCTTGTCGGTAAAGCAATGCGTTGCGCAATGGAAACAGCAGGCAGTCGAGGGCGTTTTCCAGTTGTTCCAAGACTGGGTCGGGTACGTACTGCGAGCTGAACAGGCACAGTTCGCCAAGGCAATCTCCGCTATGGGAAAGTGAATAGCTGACATCAAAGCCGTTGGCTTCGCCTATTTGAAGCTGGAAGTCGGTGCCGGAGTGGCTGTAGGAAAGGGCTCGCAGTGGAACCAGATTGCTGACTTCTTCAAAAAAGAAATCCAGCAGGCGGTCGAGTTCCAAGCTGGTTTGCAAACGCAGCGTCAGTAGCCTTAGCCGCTCGGAGAAGCCATGTTGGTCCGTCGACAGTGTTTTGCTGAAACTGATGTCCAGCCGTCGAACGCGCGCGGTGCTGATATCGATTGTAGAAGGGGTCTGCTTATCTGCCAGCATGGGAGTGAACCTCAGAACGCTGCCTGCGTTGATAGAGGTTCTATAGCGAATATGATGCCAACTTGAAATATCTAATAAAAACAGCTGGTTAGATAGAGGCTGGCGAATCCGGCGGCAACAGGTTGCCAGCGAAACGGCGGACTGATGCCAATTTGACATGCAGGCCGCCATATCGGCGCCAGTAAACAGGCGCCGCTGCTGGATATTCTACTGGGCGTCAAATGCCCGCCCATTTACGTCCTGACTATCGGGGCCCATCAGATACAGGTAGGCAGGCATGATTTCCGCGGGCAATGGATTCACTTCTGGATTCTCCCCTGGATAGGCTTTTGCGCGCATGTCGGTACGGGTCGCACCTGGGTTGATGCTATTGCTGCGCACAGAGCTGGTACCGTCGAGCTCATCAGCCAGCACCTGCATCAAGCCTTCGGTGGCGAATTTAGAGACGGCATATCCGCCCCAATAGGCGCGTCCTTTCCTGCCAACGCTGCTGGAGGTGAAAATCACGGAAGCGTCATCAGCCAGTTTCAGCAGAGGCAATAGGGTGCTGGCTAGCATGAAGGTTGCGTTGACATTCACTTGCATGACGCGCATGAAATTGTCGCCTGACAGCTGTTCGATCGGTGAGCGGGGGCCGACGATGCTGGCATTAAGGAGCAGGCCGTCCAACCGTCCGAACTCCTGTTCAACGGTGGCGGCAAGTTCGTCGTATTGGTGCGGTAAGGCCGTTTCCAGATTGAGCGGTATCACGGCGGGTTGCGCCCAGCCGGCTGCTTCAATCTCGTCGTAAACACGGTTGAGGTTGTCCTCGTTCTTGCCCAGCAAAAGGACGGTTGCTCCATGTGCTGCGTAGGCTTTCGCGGCGGCTTCGCCAATTCCGCGCCCTGCGCCGGTGACCATGATGATCCGATTCTTGAGCAGGTCGGGATGGGCGGAGTACTCGAACATCTGAAGCCTCATAAACAGAGCGGGGCAATTGCCCACTGAAGGTTGTCGAAAGAAGGTGATGGCTGAGAAGGGTCAGTCCAGCGTTCGCAGCTCGAGAAACTGACGGAGCTCGAGCGGATGATTCACCACCACGTCTGCGCCCCAGGTATCCGGATCGTCATCAGGGTGGATGTAGCCGTAACGCACGGCGGCCGTACGGCTACCTGCTGCACGGCCGGACTCGATATCGCGAAGATCATCCCCAACGAACAGGACCGTTGCAGGGTCGAGGTCGAGTTGGCTACAGGCCAACAGCATAGGCTCAGGGTCGGGTTTACTCTGGCTGACATGATCGGGGCAGACCAGAACAGCGGAGCGAGAAGCCAGGCCCAATTGCTGCATGATCGGCTCGGCGAAACGCACCGGCTTGTTGGTGACCACACCCCAGATCAGATCTGCTTGCTCGATCTCGCTCAGCAGTTCTGCCATCCCTTCGTATAGCTTGCTCTCAACGGCACAGTGCCGTTGATATCGCTCCAGAAACTCCAGTCGAAGTATCTCAAACTCATCAGAAAGCGGGTCGACGTCAAAGGCGCTGAGTACCATCGCCCGAGCACCACCGGAAACGACGTCACGTACCTGCTGATCGGGAACACGATCTAGGCCGCGCGCGATGCGCATAGCCTGAGCCACGGCGATAAAGTCCGGAGCGGTATCGAGCAGCGTGCCGTCCATATCGAATAACACTGCGCGCAAACGCATCAGGCCTCCCGCAGTGTCTGGATCATGTAGTTCACATCCACGTCAGGTGAGAGCTTGTAGTGTTTTGTCAGGGGGTTGTATGTCAGACCGATTATGTCCTTCACCAGAAGCCCGACTTCGCGGCTCCAGGCGCCCAGCTCCGATGGGCGGATGAACTTGCGGTAATCATGTGTGCCACGCGGCAACAGTTGCAGCACGTATTCAGCGCCGACGATTGCGAACGCATAGGCCTTCGGATTGCGGTTAATCGTTGAAAAGAACACCTGTCCGCCAGGCTTTACCATCTTGTAGCACGCGCGAATCACAGAGGCGGGATCAGGGACATGCTCGAGCATCTCAAGGCAGGTCACTACATCGAACTGCTCTGGCATTTCTTCTGCCAAGGCCTCAGCAGTGATCTGCCGGTACTCGATCTCTAACTCCGACTCAAGCAAATGCAGACGGGCAACGGACAAGGGTGCCTCGCCCATGTCGATGCCCGTCACCGTAGCGCCGCGCTGAGCCATGGCTTCGCTGAGAATTCCGCCTCCGCAGCCAACGTCCAGGACCTTCTTGCCCGCTAGCGATACGTGCTCATCAATCCAGTTGACCCTGAGCGGATTGATCTCGTGCAGCGGTTTGAACTCACTTTCGCGGTCCCACCAGCGATGGGCGAGAGCTTCGAATTTGGCGATTTCGGCGTGGTCGACGTTGCTCATTGTCTGTTCCATTTATAAGCCTGAGGGGGAAGCTTGAACAGCAGAGGCCCATGTTGCCAGGTTCGGTCAGATGCGGGACATCTACTGAAACGCTTCGTGTAAGTCAGTTTGTCGCGGTGGTTAAAACTGAGGGTAGCCCCGTCTCAGTGTTTTGAGCTGATCTTCTCTCCCCATTCTTGGGCGGTGGCGATGAGCTGCTCCTCGTCCATGCGGGTGAGATGACGGTCGTCGAGCAGTTGCTTACCTGCAACCCAGACATGACGCACGCAGTCTCGGCCGCTGGAATAAATAAGTTGGGATACGGGATCATAAACGGGCTGCTGTGCTAGGCGCGATAAATCGAAGGCCACTAGATCCGCGAATTTCCCGATCTCGAGCGATCCGGTGTGATCGTCCAGCCCAAGAGCGCGTGCACCGTTGAGCGTGGCCATACGCAGCGCGCGATGGGCGTTAAGAGCGGTCGCCGATCCCGAAACGGCCTTAGCAAGCAGCGCCGCGGTGCGGGTTTCTCCCAACAGGTCGAGATCGTTATTGCTGGCCGCTCCATCAGTGCCTATGCCCACATTTACGCCGGCTTCCCACAAACGCTCCACTGGACAAAAACCGCTGGCCAATTTCAGGTTGGACTCAGGGCAATGGATCACGCTGCAGTTATGTTCGACCAGCAGAGCAATGTCGTCGTCGTTCACCTGGGTCATGTGCACGGCTTGGAAGCGAGGCCCTAAAAGCTGTAGGCGCGCCAAGCGTGCAAGCGGGCGCTCACCATAGTGGTTCAGCGCTTCTTCCACCTCATGTGCAGTCTCATGGACATGCATATGTATGCCGATGTCCATTTCTGCGACCAGCGTCCGGATGCTTTCCAGCTTATCGTCGCTTACCGAATAGGGAGCGTGGGGGCCAAAGGCGATACTAAGGCGTGGATGGTGTTTGAGGTCGTCGAACAGTCCCACACCTTTACGAAGCGCTTCGTCGGCGTTGCGGGCCCCAGGAACAGGAAAGTCCAGAACCGGAATCGTTATTTGCGCGCGAATCCCGTGTTTATGTACGAGTTGGCTGACGACCTCAGGAAAGAAGTACATATCAGAAAAACAGGTAATCCCGCTCTGCAGCTGTTCCGCGATAGCCAGCTCGGTGCCTGCTTTGATAAACGCCTCGTCGACCCACCTGCTTTCTGCCGGCCAGACATGCTCGTGCAGCCAGGTCATCAGCGGTAGATCATCAGCCAGGCCGCGGAAAAGAGTCATAGCTGCGTGGCCGTGAGCATTTACAAGCCCTGGAGCAAGAAGCATCCCGGAAAGGTCACGCGTCTCTTTGGCCACGTGCTGTTCGGCGTGTTCACGGGGTGCTATCAGCATGATGCGCCCGTCACGGATTCCCAATGCGTGGTTCTTCAGCACAACACCTGCTGGCTCGACTGGGACGAGCCAGGTCGGAAATAGCAAGAGGTCGAGCGGCTCGGCAGAAGTGTGAGGCATCTGGATCATCGGATACGTAGAGTTGAGGGGGCTGAGTGTAAAGCCTGTCGATCCCGGTTTGAAGAAAGCCTAGGCAGACTTTGAAGCCTCTACATATATATAGGAACACGATCGTCAGACTCAGCAGCTGAATAATCAACAAAGCTCAAAACAACGGTTGACGTGAGTTTCTGAGTGC
>NZ_KQ033941.1:0-124234 GCF_000970615.1 Pseudomonas sp. 10B238 | reverse complement strand
CGCTAAACCTACTTTTTCAACAGAATCGGCCGATTGCTGCCTTCCACAGCATGGTCACCGGTCAGCAATCAACAAACCAGTTGTAAAAATGGTATCCCGCGCTAACTGACACAGCACATGTGCCCAGCGTCAATAGAGGCCACTGTCCCTCGACACCAAGCCACCACTGCACTTTAAATAGAAGAGCTCCCACCAACGCGCAGGCCAGAACACCAAGACCCAGGCCAACCAAAGCGAACAGCCGAGCCCCTAGCCCTGGATTTCCGCCGTGCCAGTTCTCACTCAGGCAAAAGGGGCAATGATTGGACGAAGGCGAATAACCCCAGAAACCACGGCTATATGACGCCCTCGGAACCATCGCTTTGCCACAGTTGTGACAGGTAACCATCGAGTGTCTCATACCGCACCTCAGCTCAAATCGTCCTAGATGAGCCCATGGTGCGCTACCGCGGAAAAACCCCAACTACCGGACCTGACATCTAGCCAACACCTGCTGCTAAGCTGGGCATCGAACCCTCCCGCCCAGGTAACCGGGGTTATGCTGTAGGCGACTGATTCTACTGAATCCTCCTCGGTGGTCGACCGGCATCGCCCTGTCGCGAAACGAGAGTTCAGGACGCCAGTTCAACTCCTTCTAAAGGCCGCTCATCGGAAATACGTGCACGGGGCACTTATGGGGGCATCTAACAATAGATCTTTCAAAAAAGTATTTAAGAACAATAGGTTATGCATATATTTTGGATCCCCCCGGCTCCACCAAACAAGCCCCGAAACATGGGGCCTCCAGCGGAAAAGGTTGTTGAAAGTTGCTGAAAATATGTCCCGGTTAGTCGGGGTTTCAGCAACATTTCAGCAACCTTTTTTGTTTCCCCTCTCAGCCCGTCCGGGCAATCTCAATTCCCCTTCACTGCTTCATACGATTTCTCACACGTCGCGCCGGCTATTCCTCGGTCGTCGGCAACTGCAGCATAGAGTTGAGCAGCCTCTCCAATCCGGCCGAACACGTCGGCTCGCACTCGGGCGGCGTCTTCGGCTGACGCGCTGAGCTGGGCAGTGATGGCATTGCCGGCGTCACGACTGCGTTGCTCAGCTGCGGCGAGGCGCTGCTGCAGGCGCTCAAGAGCACTGCCAGCGCGCTCAGCGTCAGTCCTCGCGGCAACCAACTGTTCCTGTGCATCTGCATCTGCTTTCTCCGTTGCGGCCTGTCGCCGCTGGTTTTCCTGAATCAAGAACAGCGCGGCACGACGGTCCCGCTCGCTGACTTCGGTGCGGTAGGTGGCAAGGTCGGCCTGTGCCTTTGAGGCCACAGACTGCGCCGACATCACTCGGATCTGTTGCCCGCCGGCCACAAGGACCAAGGCAAGGACCCAGTAGGACCAAGTAGGGACCAACTTTAGCCAGGCGGTCATAGTTTGCTCTCAAACAATGCACGCTCTGCAGCGCGGCGGCGAACCAGACCGGCAAGCACCTTGCCCCCAGCCTTATTCCAGCGCTCGAACTGAGCCGCGGCGCCGGCGTAGTCGCCCGCATTAAGCAGACGCAGCAGTGTCGAGTTGCTGAGGCTGCCCGCGCCCAAGTTGTAGACGAATGAGGTCAATGCGTCGAACTGGCCCTGCGTCAGCGGCATCTTGACCAGGCGCAGCACCTGTTCTTCGAACCGCTTCACGTCCTCGCGCAACAGCTCCTCGGCGCGCTCCTTCGTGATGGTGTCGCCCATCTTCACGCCGGACGTTGTGCCATAGCCGATGGTGACCACGCCTACCACGTCCTTATAGGCAGACAGGCGCAGCCCCTCGAAGGACTTGATCAGGTCAAGCCCCTTCTGTGATGTGTGCATTGGTTACTCCTATTTATTGCGCGCAGGCAGCATCGCGAGAGCGGGCGCTATGGCTCGCTCCCGTATTTCAGAGAGGGTCATGGGGAATCCTTTGGGCAGAAAAAAGCCCCGACTGGCGGGGCTCTATGCGGTGTGGTTTAACGTCGCTGCAGAGGCTCACTGCTATTAGCTTGTCATGCTATCCTCCGCGAGTTTGCGGACAGCGCTTAGGAGAAGACCATTAAAACTATCCATTACAACAATCTCGACCTCATGAGATTGATATTTGCGCTGTTCGTAATAGTGAGCCACTCATACCCAATATCTGGCAATCCCAGCGGGGACTTATTGTCGCGCCTTACAGGCGGGCAAATTATGTTCTCCAGTATAGGCGTAGATGGGTTCTTCATTATTAGCGGGTTTCTGATATTCAACAGCCTCAAGTACAGCAAATCCACGGCTGACTACATATGGAAACGTTGCTTGCGGATATACCCTGCGCTTTTTGTTGTGATAGTCCTCACTATCATAATGGGGTACTTCGTATCAGGGATGTCGTTCTTTGAGTATTTCTGGGGTAACGTCAGTGCCAGGACTTATCTGATCAACAATCTTTCGCTGTATTCCCTGCAATGGTCGATCGCAGGCGTTTTTGACGGCAATGTTTTGCCGGGCACAATCAACGGCAGCCTATGGACGCTTGTCTATGAGTTCTCGCTGTACTTCCTGATCATGCTAGCGGGTCTCGGATCGATACTCGGAAGGCGATTCGGCCAGGCTTTAGCCGTAGCGACGGTATTCGCTACCGCATATCTGGCCCTGAATTATAAGGATGCGTTGAACGTCCGCGAGTTTTTCTGGGGCCTAAACTTTTATCAGCTGTGTTACTTATCATCGCTTTTCGTCTTCGGCTCCCTGCTTGCGTCGCTTCGCTTCAATGAATGGAGCGGGCTGCGCTGGTATTGCCTAGGCTCTGCGGCTGTCTTGGTTCTGGCGGTAATTCTCAACATATACACCGTCGTGCTTCACCTGGTCCTTCCCGTCTTCATAATCTCGCTCGGATATTCATTTATCAACAGGGCAAGTATCCAGTATTCCAAAATCGGCGACCTCTCCTATGGCGTCTACATCTACGCCTTTCCTATTCAACAATTGCTGATGCATCTTTTCCAGCTAGGTACTCTGGAGCTCATGATTTACTCAGCAGGACTGGCGCTTGCATGCGGGTACATGTCTTGGAATCTAGTAGAAAGTCGGGCAATGAAGTACAAATCCGTTTTCGCGGATTTTCATTCAAAGGAACTGGCCCGCACCTCAGTGCCTGCGACTGAAAGTCCGGCGAGGGCCAATTCCGCCCAGGTATCAACCTAGCCCTGATCTCGGTCAGCTGCAGATTTGAACGCTGCCGGTAATCGAAACCAGATCGCCAGTGATGCCAAGAACCAGACGAAGCATTCCGCCATTATCCGCCGCTGTGACCGTGACCGGCGTCGATCCGCGCTTATCGACGTTGGCTCCGTAGATATCGCCATACACCTGATTCACGCCGTTTCCGTCCTGTACGGCGAACTGAAACTTGGCGAACAGGGAGTTAGGTCTGTAGTTGATCTTCGTGTCTATCGTCACCGAGCCGCTTGCCGATGTCACGGTTGAGTAAAAAACCGATCCACTGTAAGCAGGCCCCACGTCGCCGCCACGGCGCATGGGAATTATCGCAAGCCCGGAGTAGATAGACTTCTGCCGGAAGTCGGCGGCGCTAGTTGCCGATACAGAGCTGACCTGCTCAATATTCGTACTCTTGCCTATCGTCCAGTTTGCCGGAATTGCTTGGGTTGCTTCACGGTTAGCTTGCACGGCAAAATGAATGTAGTTGGACAGACCAGAGACAAGCATCCGGGCACGGTAGGTCACGCCAGCGGATACGCCATTGATGTTGGCGATGAAGTTTGACGAGTCCCATTCACCGTAGATAGCCGGGCCGCCAGTAGTGGAGCCGCCGTCATCGAAGATGGTGTCCACATAATTTATGTAATTACCCTTGAACGAAACCGCACAGGTGCCAGCCTCGGAGAAGTCAAACAAGGTGCCGGGAACAGCCTCAAAGTAGCCACCCTGGAACGACATCCCCAAGCAGTCGCCGGTAAACTTGAAGCCCTTGGCGCCGCCTTCAAAAGTGCCACCATTCACCGTAAAGGCCGTGCAGCCGCCCTCGATAAAGTAGCCGAACTCGGCCACGGTACTGACACGAGTTAGAACAATGGCGTTTGCCTGATTCTTGAAGTGGTAGGTCGGGTAAGCCGGATCAGAGACGCCGCTTGCCCAAATATCCTCGAGTGTTGGGTAGAAGCAGCGTTCCATCTTCCAAGCCTGGCGGCAGTTCTGAAAGACCAGCTGCTTGAGCGAACAACCCATCACGAAATTGTAAAGATCGAAACCTAGGCCAACGTCGGCGATTATCCCGCCGCTCACCGAAGCATGTCGTACAAGCTGAGTTTCAGGCGCTGAACCGATGTTGCTAACTACCTCCCCGCCTGTCAGGAATGCGCTACGGAACATTGTTCCGACCGTAGCTCCCGCGCCTTTCAACGTCGCGCCGCACAGGTTCAACTTGACGTTGGACGGCAGCAGAATAGTCCCGGCGATGAAGTAGGTTCGCCCCGGCGAGAAGCGGATCTCACCGCCGCCCAATACGGCCACATCGCGAATGAGCGCGTTGATGGCCGCTGTATCGTCCGTAGCACCATCACCAACCGCGCCGGATGTATGGACGCTGATGATGGTGTCAAGCGCGGACTGCACTGTTTCCGCGATAGCCGAGGAGAGCCGTGACTGCTTATGCCCAACGAGGCCAGATCCCGCGGAAGTGGCCAGGTCAATGCGCAGTTGCGTTGAACTATCCACGACGGGCGCCGCAACAGAGGGGTTCCCGTCATGATCGAAAGAAAGCAGTTTGCCTGCCCGCTGAGCGGCCGCAGGAATCCGTAATGGTACCGGGTCAGTCTCAGCCACTCGCAATGTCCGAGCAATGTCCGACTGATGCTGCTGGGCGATCATAGTGAGCAGATCGAACGCATCCTCGTGGACCTCTGCGAAGAACTTGCCCTGATTGCGCAGATCGGTCATTTGCAGGATATCGACAACCCGCGATACGAACAGACGCTTGCCGACCGCGGGGGCCACCACGACATTAATGAGCCCGCCTTCTTCATCGCCCTCCCCGCTGACCGTGTAGTCAGAATTCAGGGTTAGCAATGACGAGACCCCGGTTGCGTCATCTGCTAGCAGCACAACCAGATCGGTGTCGTTGTTGAACTTGAACGCGATCGGGAAAATCTGCGTCACTCCGTTACCGTTAAAGCTGGCGACGTTGGTATTCGTCTGAACGGTCATGGCCTGTCCTTTCGTGTGGGCATAAAAAAGCCCCGCTCATTGGCGGGGCCTGGAATTTGGGCAATAAAAAACCCGCCGAAGCGGGTTGCGTTAAGTCACGAGCGTTACGTCAGGCGCGAGGCAAGCCATGCGGCGGCAATGACTCCTCCTACCGCGAGGCCAATCCAAAGTGCCCCCTGAGTACCGCTTCGCGCGGCAACGAACAGATCGCCAGCTGATCGGATGCGTCCATGGTACTGCTCGGCCGCTACCGAGACGGCTACCACCGAGGCGAGTAGGTACGCGACAATGATGCCGTACAGCCTGATTTGATCGGGCATCACGAGGCCGACGGCGACTGCCACCAGCAGTGGTGCGAGAAAGACGATCAGGCCGGCAACCACAAGGCTCATGCCTTGGCGGCCTTGCGAGCAGACAGCCAAGCGCGCAGACGATTAGCTGCAAGACCGATAAGCGCCCCCGCCGTCGCAGTGGCAGCGAACACGACGGGCGTTGTCGGATTACCCATGGCCAGCATCAGGGCTACATAGGCCGCAGCGCCGGCCGCCATCGACTGCCAGAGGCGAGGCATCCACCAGGCAGCCAACATGCAAAGACCAATACTTAGCGGGTCAAGCAGGCGGGCGACTAAAATCGCGGCGAATGTCAGCACGTAATCACCTTATGTGCATCCGAAGCGGCTGATGTCACAGGTATGACGCCATATACCTCCAGGGCGTCGAGCAGGATATTCAGTAGGGCCGTGAGAGCCAGTTCAAATAATGTGTGCATTGATCACCTCGCAATCCCTAGCGGGTCCAGGTAGGTCTGTGATGGCCGCAGCAGGAACTGCTGGGCGTTTTCCTTTTCTATCCGGCGCTCCATGCGACGCAAAGCCCCAGGATTCAGGGCCTCTTGCACGCTGTTCAGGAACAGATAGTCCATGGCCGTGCGAGTGTAAAACAGATTCGCGAAAGGTGTGTTCTGGATAGCGAAGCGGAAGCTGGCAGCCGCCGCATCGTCACCGTCACGCATCCTGGCGAACAAGTCATAGCCGCCGTCGATCAAGCCTAACGTCGGTCCGGACAGTGACTGAGTGAGACCGCCGCCCATTCGGTTGGACTCGCCAAACAAGAAATCGCCATACAGGCCGAGCGCACCGCCCTGCAGCATTGCGGCGACCCATGTTTTCGGGTCGTCGACTGGGCGAGGCTCGCGGCCTTTCACGATGTCCTTCAGTGCCATGGCGCCATAGCCGAACAGGGTCGTCCAGAGCATGAGCTGCGCCACGCCGAGCTTTTCGCCGTTGCCGCTGCGCATGGCCTGCATGAGTTCGCCGCCAACGCCCGAGCCGTATGCGCTGGGCTTGTAGCCTCGCCCGTAAAGCTCGCGACCAATGGACTTCTGCAACACCGCTATCGGGAACGCCTTGAACTGCCCAACGAACCGCAGGGACTCGCCAGCAACGGTGCCGGGCTGAGTGCCGCGGCGCATGATGGCCCGCGTCCTGGCGTCCGGCTCGATGACCGCATAGCTCGCCCGGTCGGTGATGTAGCTGCGCAGACTGCCCCGCAATTCCTCGCGCAGTTCGCCGATGGCAGCGGCATTCGCCGTGCGGCCTTTGCTGGCCAGGTAGCCGGCCAGATCCTCTTCGGGAATGCTATCGATGCCTTGCGTGGTCATGTACTCCCGGCCGTCTGCCTCTTTTGAAGGCGTCGAGCGCAGCAGATCCCACTTGCCGGCGTCGATATCGAACAGTTCAAGGGTGCGCTGCAGGTCCGGGTTCATCTTGTCCCAGCCCAGCGTGCGGTTGTAGGCCAGGTGATGGCTCATCATAAGCGCCGCGGTGCTGCGCATGGTGTCAGTCCACCAAGTCAGGCCGTTCAGCTTGAAGAACAGCTGCTGCGCCCGGCTCATCTTGCCGCCCAACGTGTCGTCGGCGCTGAACTTGCTGACCACTTCACCGCGCACGCTGTCGAAAAACACGCCCAGCGTTGAGAGTATTTCGCGTTGCTCGGCTGGCTTCTTGCCCTTGACTATGCCGCCGATCAGCGTACCCATTGAGGACAGCATCCCCTTGCCCTGATAGCGCATCTCACTGGCGGCGACCGGAAGGTCAGTTACCGCCGAGATCACAGCGCCGCCCAGCTTGGCCATGGACTGCCAGGCGCGCAGGTTCGAGGCAACACGAGCGCCCACATGGTTTACGGCCATGCGTGACGTGCCGTCGATCTCCGAGAAGCGTGTCTTGAGCAGCCCGTTGCGGTCCTGCTGGAATTTGCGCAGCCCATCCGGGTCGTTTTTCAGATCAATCTGCAGCTCATCCAGCGCAGCGTTCCAGTTGCTTTCCGGATTGGTGCCGAGCCGGCGCATCATGCCGGTACTGTCGCCGGAGCGATCGATCCCGCCAAGGAATGCCTCACGCAGCGAACCGGTGCCGTAGACCTTGTTGTATTCGTTCCAAGCCAAACCATCCTTGAAGTGCAACACGCGTTCGGCGCTGACCTTCTTTGCCAGGTTGCGCGGGCCTTTGAAACCGTTCGGCTGGCCGGTGGAAACCTTCAGATGCACACCGGACACGAGGCCGTTGTAGGTGGCGAGCAGAAAACCGTCTACGTCTGAGCCTGCTTCGAAGGTGCGCTCATCCAGCAGCGGCAGGATCTCGTCGCGCCACTGCTTGAAGCCGGCGCGCTGGATCTTGTACGGGTCATGGGACTGGCGCACCACGTAGCCGGGCAGCTTGCGAATGAAGGCGCCGGCCCGGTTCGCATCTATACGCGCCGTCTCCTGATACTTCTGCATGATCTTGGCGATGCCTTGAGCCTCCTTGCTGAGGCCATCTAGCGGCTTGTCCATGCCCATGCGCCAGAGCGCGTCGGCAATGTCAGCATCAAGGTCGCCCTTGGTCAGGAATGGCTTGAGTCCTTCGGCCTCGATGTCGTGCAGGAAGCCTGCGATATACGCCTGGCTGAGCTGTTTCTGCTCGGCGGCCACGGAACGGCGAGCACCCGGGCGCGCGACGTTGGTGCCGACAAGGAACGACTCAAGGCCCAGGTCTGGACGGTCCGACCAAGTGCCGCGAATGTAGCCGACCAACTCAGCGCGGCGACGAGCATTCAGCAGCGCGTTGCGCTTCTCGATAGCAGCGGCCAGCTTTACCTGGTTGCCCATCTCGTCGGCGGCACGCATGGCAGCGTCTTCGAGGCCGAGCATTCCATCAGTGGCCTGCAGCTGCTTGATGCGCGCCTGGAGATCGCCAACTAACTCGACCATCTCTTCTTCGTTCAGCTCGCGTCCTGCAGCCTTGGCGGCGGCCTGGATAGTGTCGATGCAGTCTAATGCGGCCATTAGGTCCTCAACTGACAGAGTGCGGCTGCCCGGTAGGCGGCGGCGTAGGTTTCGGCGTCTGCGGCGATTTCGTTCGCCTCACGCATGAATGGCTTGAGATCAATGCCAGCTTGTGCGGCCATCTCGTCGGTGAGCGCCTGTTCGTCAACCAGCATACGCTCAACACCCTCAAGGTCCGTGCCGTCCAGTGCGTCGGCTGTTTCGCCGGCTGCATAGCTGGCGACCTCGCCTTCTGGATCGGCAACCGTCTCGACGGGCTCTTTCAGGCGCTGGAGTGCGGCGGCGCGCTTGGCTGGGTCTGCCAAGTCGAAGATGGCTTCAACGTTGACGGGGCGGCCGGTGACCGACTGAGCCACGGCAGCACGCAGGGCGCTCTCGCGAACCTGCCAGGGCGCGGCCTCGGCTTTCGCCCGAGCTGTCTGGCGCAGATCGAAACCGCTGGCAATGCGGCCTGTCTCGGCATCAATGCGTGACTGATAGCGCTGCGGAATCTCGCCGCGCTGCAGGGCGTTGAGTTCGCCGCGGGCAATCTCTGCCTGACGGTTCACGTCCGTTGCTGATTCAATCTCGGCCTTGCGCTCGTTCAGGCGCTGGCGTTCCTCGGCAATAGAGTCACGCGCAGCACGCTCGGCCTGCTTGCGGCTCATGCGCTGGCCTTGGAACTCCTTGGCGCGTACCTTGAATGTTTCGTCGAGCGTGTCGATCTTGGCCTGGATGGCGCCCTGCTCAATCTTCAGGTCACGCACGTTTGGCAGCTTGCCGGATGCAATCTCTTGAAGCTCGGCGCGGATCTCCGGCATCAGCGTTTCGCGCGCTTGGCGTCCGGCATCTTCAGCCAACCGCACGCGGTCACCCTGAATGCCGCGCTCGAGCGAATCACGTAGGGCGAGCATCGGATCTTCATCGACGCGCAAGGCGAACTGCTGCGGGCTGACCTTTGGCGCTTCGCCTGCTGATACTTGGGCTGCCGGTGTTTCTGCCTTGACCCCATCGAGCAGCGTGCCGCGGCGCACGTCGGAGATATACCCGCCAGCGCTGTGCAGCCCGCCACCCATTACCGAGCCGAACGCCACGTTCAGCAGGCTATCAACCGCGCCGTAGTCCGCC
Organism: Pseudomonas sp. 10B238; assembly: GCF_000970615.1. Lineage (NCBI taxonomy): Bacteria > Pseudomonadati > Pseudomonadota > Gammaproteobacteria > Pseudomonadales > Pseudomonadaceae > Pseudomonas > Pseudomonas sp. 10B238. The sequence continues at coordinate 114,594 of NZ_KQ033941.1, read as the reverse complement.
TGATCCTGAGCCGAGGCATACAGAACCAGCGGCTCGACGATGGCAGCGCCTACAGCTCCTTCCACGGCGCCGACTTGCGCACGAACAGCGGCACGCGCAGCAACCGAAGTGCCAGCCCGCGCCAACATCGACGCATAGCGCGCCTCGCCAACGATCGGCACAAAGGCCGAGGCAACGTTGATCGGGTCCAGCACCGAGGCGCCGAAGCCTGCCAACAACTGCACCGGAATGGTCGACGCCGGGGCGTTGTCGAGGATCAGCTTGCGCTTGACCTCCTCCCGCTTGCGCTCGATCAGGATATCCAGTGCGCCGGCGCGAATGCCGGAATCCTCGACGGTCAGGTCAAGGCCTTCTTCCTTGATGCGGGCGCGGGCCTGCTCGGCGGTCAGCAGCGGCGTCTCTGGCTCAGCACGACGTTCAGCAATGCCGTAGGCCGGGTAGGCCTGCATCTCAACGCGGCCATCTTCTGCCCTGTTCAGCTCCCCGATACGCCGTACGGCGCTCGTTGGGTTCTCGAACATCGCCTGATCGAACGCCGCTTCTGCCGCGTCGAACTGGCCTGTCACCACATCATCCAGAATATTGCGGTCTTTGCGGATGATCAGGCCGTCAGTGAATAGCGTCATTGCGTGCCCCATGCACCAGAAGGCGCGGCAGATTGGTTCATCTTCTCCCGGCCTTCGTTGAAGCGCTGCCAGGCGCTGGGCTTCTGGATTGCCTCAGTCGTAAGGTCATCGAACTTTCGCGCAACCGGGTTGCCGGCACGGTCTAGCACTGCCTCGCCGCCGTAGTAGAGCGCCACGCCGCTTTCATCTGGCAGGGTGACCCAATACCCGTCTTTCTCGATTGCGGCCTTCACACGGCCTGCGGCGAAGTTCTCCGGCACACCGGCTGGCGTGCGGAAGTTCAGCGTCATAGGGTCGAGCGATTCGATTGCACGCTCGGTGCCGGCTTCGATCAGGTCGGCGTCATAAGCTTTCGGTACACGGTAGGTGCCTTGGAGCGTGTACTTGTCATCGATCAGCGCTTTCTTTGCCAGCTCAACCGCATCGCGCGGCCCTTTCCCCTGCCCCATGTAGGCATATGCGAGGCGCTCGGCTTCGTTGTACAGGGTCGAGAAGGTGCGTTCGCCGCCGACTTGTCCGGCCAGGGTGTTGCGGAACTCGGCCATACCTTCGTTCAGCGCGTCCTTGGCGTCTTTGGTGTCGGTCGATTCAAGCCCGACTTTCAGTTCGGCCGTTTTCATGGGCGCGATACGGGCCAGGGTTGCCGCCGTTTGCTCATCCACGCCGGAGCCAATCACCAGCGCGGCGCCTGGCAGCTTGTCCTGCAGCTGCTTGTAAACGGTCGGCCAGTTCTTGCCCCACTGCTGCTGTAACTGCTCGATGACCTGCGCGGCGTTACTGCCACCGTCCTCGGTGTTCTGGAAGGCGGCGGCAATGCCGGCAGCCTGGCGTGATGTAAGCAGCTTGGGCTCAGGCGCACCGAGACGCTGTTGCTCGGCAATCATGGCTGTGGCGTAGGCTTCGACCGCGGCAGGGTCACCACTGGACGCATCCTCTGCCGCCTTCATCAGTAACGGACTGCGGCTCACGACATAGGTCGCCGGGTCGTTCTGCAGCTCCTCACCCAAGCGAGACGCAGAGTTCAGAAGCGTGCCGTACAGCTTGGCATCGACCGCGAAACCGTCTTCAGCCACGCCATCTTTTGCCGGGCGGAACTGCTCTACCAATTGGGCGCGCTCTTCAGGCGACGCCATAGCAACCTGGCGAATAGCAGTGCCGATGTCCTGTGTCTTGACGAACTGGGCATAGCGCTCGGCGCCTTCTTCCGCACCGTAGGAGGCAACGAACTCGGATGCCGACGGCGGGCTCTCGAAGTCAAAGCCGGAGAGGTATGCCGACTGCGCATCCGACACGCGGGTCGACAGCTCAGCGCGAGCGATGGCCTGCATCTGCCGGGCTTCGATCTCGCGCGACTTGATCTCGCGATCGATCAGGCGGCTGATCTGCACCTGATCCTCGGCGGTCATGCCCTCTTGCGCGGTCTGAAAATAGCTCTTGGCCTTGTACGGATCGTCATCGACCATGCGCGAAATCACCGCAGATGACATGCCGCTGTTTGCCTTGAGCAGCATTGCCTGCTGCATCTCAGGCGGGAGACCCTTGCGCTGCACCTGAGACTGCAGAACAGCAATCATCTTGCTCTGGTAGTAGCCGATCTTGTCCGGGTCGTTGTAGTTGAGCGCAGCACCCTGCATGGCCGTCTCGACCTGGCCGCGCTCAACGTCGTCGTAATAGTTCTCGCGCTCGCGATACTCGTAGCGGTTGAGGTCACCAGACATCGACTGACGCCGACGCATGACGAGTTCGTTATAACGGGCACGCTGGCGTTCGTTCTTCAGCGATTCGCCGATCTTGGCCTGTTGCTGCTCGAACTGGCCGATAGTCTGATTGGTTATGTCGAGGGCCGCGGAGCCTTTCTTGGTGTAGACGCCTGCCTCTGGGTCGAAGAATGTCTTCTGCTGCCACTGCTCAAGCTGTTGATCGGCGGCCATAAGCGCGGCGGTGTCGGCCTTGGCGCGTTCCTGCTCGACATACTGCTGAGTGGCCTGGCCGATCTGAGCCAAACCACGCTGTAGACCGGAATTATCCGGACCCTGCCCGCCAACCGTAGGCGCACCAAGGCCGCGCTGAGCAACCTGCGGGCCGTCAAACGTAGGGATGCGCGCCATTAGCTAAACCCTCCGCCCATAGAACCAAAGGCGCTACCGACGCCACCCAGGATCGAACCTGTCGCGGCGCTCTTGGCGTTGCTCTGTGTCATCTTGGCATTCATGCGATCGTTCTCGGCGCCGACCCGATAGCCCCACGCCTCGCGCGCTGCGTTGTTGGCGATGGTCAAGGCGTCGAATTCACCGAATGCGGCTGTGTCGTCCTGCACTTCTGCGGCTGTGCCGCTGTTCACGTCGATACCATTGGCGGCAAAGCCTGAACGCTGGCTGCCAATCATCTGCCCGACTTGGCGCCGGTACTGGTCTGCCTGCACGTCGCCGCGCTTGATTGCGTCCTGTGCGGCTGCTTCCTTGTAGCCTGCGTTCTGCTCGGCCATAGCAGCCTGGAACGCGCCTTGTTGCTTCGCGTTTTGCGCGCCCATCATGCCGCCGACCAAGGAAATCGCGACCGGGATAGCTGCCATCCAGCACATATCAGGTGCTCCGTTTCATCCAAAAGGGTTTGAAGGGCATACCTAGCGGGCCGTATGGCTCAGGCTCACCAAAGGTGAAACCCAGCCAGGACAGCCAGCGGATTGCCACGGTGTTGCGAACATCGACGAAATTGACCAGCGCCTCGTGCCGGGTCAGCATCTCCTCGACTTCCGGCTTGCAGACCTGCAGGAACGCCCGCGGGTAACGCTCGACGTGCACGGTGCTGACGAGCCAGGGAATGCCCAGCTGCTCGTCGTGCCGGCTGTCACCGAAGAGCGCCACGATCAGGCCATTGACGACGATCTTGGACGCCTTGCAGCACTGTTCCAGGCCTTCAGCGAGGCAGGTATCCAGTGGTATCTGCAGGGCCTCCTCGATCTCGTCCCGGTCTGCCTGGCGAATGATCGGCAATACCGCCTCGATGTCGCCTGGCTCAATGGGTAGAACTTCAGCCTTTGCCACTGATGGTGATCTCCGGAATAAGCGCCAGAACGGTGAGCGGCAGCGGGTCGGGCTGCTGGATGTAGACGCGGCCAGACTCTTGCCAGACTGATTCGATTTTCAGTTCGGTTATGCCTGTAGTCGTGGCGACCGGTGCGTCGTAGGTTTCTCGGTAATCCGGCTTCGACTCGTACAACTTCCCGCCGCGCTTTGGCCCCGCCCAGAAGTTACGAGACGCCTCCAGATACGCCGTGACGCTCGGGATGATCTTCTTGCGGTCCAACTTCGTGCCGGAATTACCGTCCGCCCAGTCGATTTCGAGCGTTTCCATCTCGGCCACATAGGGCAGGCCGGCATGAACCACAGCCGATGCGTGCTGCAGGCTGATAGAGCCGCCCGATACGACGCGCTGCGGGTGCACGTCGCCGTCAGTGAGGATGGCAACGGTCTTACCCTCAAGATGACCCAGGCCGGCAATGGTTGAAGCCATCAGTGCCCAGTCGCTAACCGCAACATCACGCAGGCTTTCCGGACAGATCTCCAGCAACTTGCCGGTGACGACGGTCGACGAAGTGTAAGCCGTGACCTCAACCCGTACCATCTCAGTGCCAGAGCGAAGCCGGTAGGTGCGGCCAACGCTGCCAGCCGTGAAAGATGCGTGACCAGTCGCCGTGACAGTTACCGCCTGCGGATACTTCCAATCCGTGCCGCCGCTGAGCGTCAGTGTTGCCGATGCATTCTTGTTCCGCCCGTCGTAGGTCAGCCCACAATCCACGAAGAACGCGTCTTCAGCATCAGTAATGTCGCGGGTTGCCATGCGCTCGACGTAGCGTTTAGTCACGCCATTGATGGTGCGGCGAACGAGCAGATAGAGCGCGTCCATCTGGCCTTCTGCAATGCAGCAGACCGACTCAACAAAGCCGTCCGTGTGGTGCTGATGCCAGGCCAACAGCTGCTCTTCCGGAAGGAAGGTCATGCCGAGGAAGGCCCCATCATTGCGCGCCGCCCAGACTAGGCGGTCAGGGATCTGCTGATAGGTCCAGTCAACCAGCGTGTAGCCGCGGAAGAAGTGCGGCGAAAACTTGGTGAGATCATCGCCCGAAAACCCGTCAGCCTCGAAGGTGTAGGCCAGTGAGGACACTGCGTTGTTGCGCTGCTGGACGTAGATGGCCGAGTCGTTGATGACGATCGGCGGAATCTTCGACACACCGTTGTAGCTCTGAATCTCGGCCTTCACTGTCTTGGCTGTGATGCCTGATTCACCTCCAGAGATGACCCACTCGCCACCCGATGTCAGGCCCAGCAACTGCCGAAGCGGCAGGATGTGACGGAACCGGTTCACCTGGCGCGACGCGATGGTGAAGGTGATCGAGTCGTCATCCTTTACCGGCGTGGCGTAGCCGAAATTCTTGAAGTTGCCGGTCTTGCTCATCCAGAAGGTTTGCGGAGCGAGGTCTGACCCCGCGAAGCACAGGCGCTGCTGGTAGTAGCCCACCGCGCCCGGATAGCTTCCAGCACCCACGAACGGATTGTTGCCCGTCGGCGGCGTGTCGGTCTTGACTGGCGCAATGTTGATGTCGTTGAAGGTCAGGCCATCAGCCTTGCCAATGAAGCCGTAGATGCCTGAGCTGTTGCTGTCCTTGTAAACGTTGTAATAGTCCGAGCCAGCGACAGCGGCCCAGCTCAAGGTAGCGCCAGCCTTGCTGTCCCAGCTCGCCACCGTGACCGATGCAGACGGCAGGCTTTCTTCCGGAACCTCACTGTCAGCCACTGCGGTGACGACGTAGCGATATGAGGTGGTATCACCAGACCCGCCCGAGCGGGCGGAGCCAGACAGCCCGCTCGGCGCAGAGATGCTTGGAACGAAGCTGATCTCGGCCAGCGTCCAGTTGTCGTGCCCCAAGCGAGACAACTGCCGAGGCGCGTGCGACGGATGCACGATGGTCATAATGTCAGCCGACTGCGTGTAGTTCAGCTCGAACAGCTGCGCAGCGGTGAAGGGTGTCGTGATTTCATACGGCACGCCAGGGCTCGACTCGACCACGCCGCCGTCCTTGTAGACGCGCATGTACAGGCTGCCGAACTCCAGCACATAGGTTTGCTCATCGTTGAACTGAAACGGGATCAGGCGGGCCTCGCCACTGCCTTTGGTCTCGTTGATGAACACGGTGCCGGGGCGATTCTTCACGCCGCCATAGGGCATGACGAAGAAGTTCGAGCACAGGCGCAGACCGGTCTGGTAACGGGCGAGGTCGACGCGCGCATACAGTGAAGGCGCAAGCTCACCGGCCGCGAACGACGGCTGAATGGTGGATGTTCCCATTAGTTGCGCGCCTGTATGAACTCGGATTCAGGAAACGGCCCCTCCTCGCTTTCTTCAAACGCAAGGGCTCTGGCCTGGTCGATGGTGATTAGGTAGTTCTGAATGGCCGCGCTGTAGTTCTCGGGGCGCGCCTGCAGACCCATTGCCAGCTCTGCCGCGAGGCGCCACGCAAGGGCGCTGGTGAACAGCGGAGAGAAGTAGGTCGTGTCCTCAACCTTGAGGGTGTAAACCAGTTCGGCTTCTGCTTGGTCGGTGACGATCGCTCGCCCGCCTGCGGCATTGATGACCTTGAACTGCACGCGCTGCTCGACACGCGGCTGACGCATACCTGGCGTGGTGATGTGCCGGATCTGTAGGCAGTCGGTCGGGTAGCGATACCGATAGGCCCAGTTTTGCGGCGGTGACCCGATGTCAGCCAGCGAGACACGCGCCTCAGCAAACGGCCAGGGGAAGTCTTGCAGCACCTGATCGCGGCCCTGCTCATAGTGGAGCGCGCACAGCTCGGCCGCCTTGCTCTGCTCGTCTATCGAGTCGATGAACTGGTTCTGCCCGATGCGGGTAAGCGCCATGTTGCAGATTTGGACGACACTGGCCATGCGATCTCCGGAAATAGAAAGGGGCCCGTAGGCCCCTTGGTGTTACGCGTCCGGAAGGTTGTCTTCCGGCTTTTCTTCAGGCTTGGCGGCCGGCTTTTGGCCGGGCTTTGCCTTTTCCTGCTTGGGTCCGGCCTTCACTTCTTCAAGGTGACCGCCGGGGCTGTCGATCTCAAGCGACACAACATCGCCGGGCTCGCACAGACGCCCGTTGATGAAGGAGCGCTCAAGCACCTTGTAGTGCTTAGCCATTGGTCTGCACCCCAGCCACGATGCCTGCAGTGACCTTGCCAGCGGTCGGCACACCTACACCGTTGACGGTGTAGTTCAGGCGAATGTAGCGCTCGCACCCTTGCGGCAGGGTGATGATTGGCAGCTGATAGCCGGCCTTCAGGTCGGCCAGTAGGACGGTGACGGTTGCCAGTGTCTTGGGCGAGCCAAAGGCTGAATCGCCGTCGGTCTGGATGGCAATGCTCAGGCTGTCGAGAGCATTGAAGGTTTCGGTAACTTGAACGGCAAGCGGGACACTGCCGTCCTTGCCTACGTCCTTAGTGCTGCCCGTGTCGATTACGTCGGTGGAGGCGGCGGTCGCGGTGATGGCCTGATGATTGGACATCAGAAGTTTCGCGTCAAAAAGCATGATGAGTCTCCTTAAACCACGCGGGCTTCTGTATTGAGGATGGCGTCAACACGCTTGATCGGCATACCCAGGAATTCAGGGATCTTGCGGCCGGCGTACTCGCCCAGCGTCAGGTTGACGTTATTGGCATTGGCCGCCTGCTTGTGCAGGAAGGTCTGAATCGTGCGGTTGCAGTAGATGACCGTGCGGCCTTCGCCCTGCATCGGGTTCTCCAGCAGGTAGAACGCCTCGATCATTTTCTCGATCAGGTCGGCACCAGTCGCGGCGTCCTTGGTCAGAGCAGTGACGTCGATGTTCGCGATACGAGCGTTTGCACGCCAGTCGCGCACGGACATGCCGAGATCCCACTTGAAATGGTCGCGGTACGCCTGGAACTCGCCGCCAGCGGAATCCTTGGCGGTGTCTTCGCCCAGGTTGCGGTGCTGGAAGCCGGCCACGCTGCCCTTTGGATAGAGCAGGTGAGTGGTTTGCTCGCCCCAGGTCACGAACCAGATGGAGGTGTTGGTAGCACCGGTGCCGCCAGCGTCAACGATGTTTGCGCCAGACTCGGCCGACTTGTCGTTGTAACGCGGAGCCAGGCCGAGGAACGCCTCCGGCTCGGAGTCGGTGTTGCCGTAAATCATGTAGCGCGCGGCTTTGTTGTTGAAGCCCTGCAGCTTGGCGATGTTCTCGGACACGCGGAAGGCATCAGCGTTGCCGCTCAGGTCAGCCAGCGCCTTATCAACGAGGCCGTAGTCTTCCATCATGCCAGTGGTGTCGAGCACCGGAACAGTGGTGGACTTGGAAGGCTGGACGCCCTTGTTGAACATGCGCCAGGTTGGCTCAGGGATACCGGAGCGCATGGTGGTCTTGTGCTTGCTGCCGTCGTTGCACTCCTGATACTCGGCGTCCATCAGAACATCGTTCTGCTTGGCCATGAGTTCAACGATTTTGGCGATCTTGCCGTCTTTCTCCGATCGGCTGAACTTATCCAGCAGAGTCGGCATGGTGGAAGTCAAAATACCCATTGTGGGTTCTCCTTACTGATCTCGGTTTTGCCTTACTTGAAGGCGTCGACAATGCTCATTTCGCGAGCGGATTGGGTGCCGCCCATTACCAGGCCATCCTCGGAGATGGCCTTGCCAATGCGATGACAGAACTTCACCAGCTCGGGGTGGTTACCGATCCCGGTTTCGTTCAGTAGGCTGCGCAGCTCGGGGGAGCCGTATTGCTCAATGGCCTTCACGGCGGTCTCTACGGTCTTGCTGTAGTTCTCGCCGCCCAGTTCCTTGTCGGCCTTGATCTGGGCTGCCCATTGCTGCGCTTGTTCGGCCTTCGCCTGCTCTGCTGCAGCGGAACGCTTGGTCTCCAGCGATGCCTGCAAGTCGATGAGCTTCTGTGCTGCCTCTTGAGGAATGCCGAGTTCTTTGGCGATCCCCTTGAAGTTGGTCAGCACTTCCGCGTCCATCTCCAAGCCTTCCGGCACGGCGAAGTCCGTGTATTCCACTGGCGTTGCTGGCTGGCCGGGTGCCTCTGCCGTTGCCGCTGCGGGAGCTTCCGGCGTTGCCGGGGTTGGCTCGGTCACAGGTGCAACTGCAGGGGCTCCGGACTGAACGTCTGCCGCTGCGCTGGTGGGTGATTCCGGAGCGCTTGCTTGAGTAGAGTCAGTCATTGGTTCCCTCTGTTTGCTCCAGTTGGAGCAGTCGGTTGTGCACGGCCTCGTTTGCCTCGTTCATCATCACGACGTAGAGGTCAGGGCAGAGCTGGTTGATCTTTTCCAGGTACTGGTAGCCGATCTGCTTCTTACCCTCGGCCAGCGTCATCAGCCCGCCGTGGGTGTTGAAGCTGGTTGAGAACAGGTTGCAGCGGCTCAGCAGACCCCACACGAAGCGGCGCCCGGACTGCTGGCCCATCAGCCAGAGGAAGTCATCGTCGGCCTGTTTCGAGGCGAACTGATCCAGTACCGCGGCCTTGTCGGCGGCGGCTTTGTTGGCTGCGTTGGTCATTGGCCTACCAGTGCGGTGAGTGCGTTATCGCCGGAGACGTCGGTTTCGGAGAGAAGCTTGGCGCCTTGGATGCCTGCGCTCATCTGCTCCATGGCGGCCTGCTGCTGCTGGGCTTGAGCACGCGCCTGGCGCATCTGCGCAACATCCTGATCCGAACGGACAATCGTCGGCGGCACACCCAACATTGCGGTGTACTCGTCGACGGCCTGATCGAAGTCGATCTTGTCGATGATGTCCGGCTGTATGCCTGCGAGGTTGCCCGCAAAGCCGATGGCCCGCTCGATGCCCGACACGCCAAGCGCCTTCTGTGCCTGAGCCAGGATCGACACGTACTCGACGTTCAGGTCCATGCCGGCCAACTCCTTCGGCGGAGGCGGCAGCATCGGATTGCCTGGAAGCAAGCCAGCCCAGCGCGGAGCAGACTGCTCCATCATCAGGCTGAACACGCGATCGATCAGCGGGTCTAGCAGTTCGTCGTTCATGCGTTCGAGCACAGGGCCGAGCATCAGCATCTTCTCTTCCTTGCGCGCGGCGATCTCGGTCGCTGTACGCACGTCGTCCATACTGCTGATCATCAGGAACAGGTCGACAAAGAATGCTGTGTTGATCCGCTCTTCGTGCGCCATGATCTCGGCACGCAATGTGCCGTACCATGAGGCGTCGATCTGATACAGCGGCGCGAAACCCTGCCCTATGGCGTTCTGATCGATGTAAGTGATATCACCCGGCAGGATCGATGCACGTTGCCCACGCAGAGAGCCAGGCGCCCCCATCGGCGGGTTGACGCCCTTCTCCAGCATCTGAGCTTTGCGCTTCTCCATCAGCTGCAGCGCCTTGGTGTCACCCAACGCAACCGAGCCGGGGCCGGAGCCGTAGACGTTCTCCCCATTCACATCCCAGCGCGGGACCATGATTGGTGAGGACTTGAAGCCCGACTCGCGGAGCATCTTGTCTTGGTCGCCGCCCTTCTCCCAGTAGACGGAGCGGATCGGCATATTGCGGCTGTCATCGCGTGTGGCGATGCGCTTGTCATTGGGCTCTACTGCATGGCACACGTCGACCCAGGCATCAGGATTGGTGCCCAGCAGCGTTTGCACGGTGGAGCTGAGCGCTTCCTTGCCGAACTGCTGCTCCATCTGCCGCGCGGTCATCTTGAACTCGCGATAGAGGGTGTCGACTTGCTGCCTGGCACTCGTTGCGGCCATGTAGCTGCCGGCCGTGAAGTTGTAGAACCTGATGAACTCGTCATCATCAGGCATGCAGGCAATAGCACCAACACCGAACGCGCCCTGCTCTGCGTACAGAGTGGGCAACACGTTGTAGAGGTTGGAGCGTGCAAACACGTCCTGCATGGCCAGCTCGGCCTGATGCAGCCAGGTCTTGACCGGCCCGAACTCCATCAGCGCAGCGTCAGGCGTGGCCAGCTTGAACCAAGGCCGTGACGGGCTGGTCATGCCGGAAAACATGCCAGAGGCCAGGATCTTCAGCGCGCTGCGCCCGGTCGAGTTGATGATCAACTGATCGCGGCGCTTGCCTTCGTTCACATCCGAGGTATTCCATCGCCCCATATCCGGAGCAATGTGATCGCTGATGTCGCGCCACAGTGGCAGCCAGCCCTTGTCGCGCTCGTTCTTGAGCTGGGACAGCCGACGGTCCAGCTGTTGACGCAGAGAGTCAGCCATTTACGCCCCCAGAAGTGTTTTCTGCCCAGTGTTTGCGGAACCAAGGCCACCAGTCAGGATGGTGCTGTTCTGGCCTGCTGCAGCAGCGCGGCGACGGCGTTCGTCATCACGGGCAGCCAATACGCCGCCATCGACTTCGGTCGGAGCATCAGGGGCCGCAGCAACCTGCGAGGCGCCCATCTCGATTGGCTCTTGGACGAAGCCCTGCTCATCGCCGAACACAGATGGCAGGCCCAGTTCGTCCAGGATCTTGTCACCGCCCATGAGCGGGTCCACCTTCTTGATGATCTTCTTGAGTTTGGTGCTGCACATGGTCATGGCCTCGCGAATGGGTCGTAGTCGCTGAGCAGCGCTGTACCCTGCTCGTGCGTGTGTTGGGATTTCTGGACGGGGAATGTGAAGGTCAGAGCCAGTGCGTCGGCGTCATCAGGACTGATCCCGAGGCGCTTCTTGATCTCTGACTTCTTCTCCAGCGCGATCTGGTCCCGCTGGTTGTGCGTGTACTCCGGCGAGGTCAGTTCAGCCTCAAGGTCCGGGCACTGCTCGATGGCAAGGCCAGCACGCAGCGACTCGCGCAACATCCACCAGATGTACGTCCGCATGTTCGCGTAGTGGTTATCAGGGGCAGCGCTGGCGAAGTTCACGTCGATGATGACGATGCCAGGCATGAGCCGTCGCAGCTGGTCAGCCACTGGCCCGCCGACGCCAGTCGAGTCGACGAATACAGCGTCCGGCTTGTGTTCTTGCACCGTCGTGCACACCTTGGCGATGAACACAGTGGTGTCTCGCGTCTCGCTGCCAGGGATGCGGATAGGCTTGATCGATCGAGCATCCAAGCCACGCCGGAAGCGAATGACGTTGTTGTCAGCACCACCGCGGGCAATGTCGATACCGCAGACCAGCGCATCAGACAGACCGAACACAGCCTCGCGCCGCATGGCCTCAGCCACCCAATCAGTCGGAATCAGCTGCAAGTCGGACGCCCTCGGGAACATGCCGCGCACACGCACACGGAAGAAGTCGGAGTCTTCGCCGTAGTCATCCGCCCACTTGGCGATCTGTTGCTTGTTCGTGCCGTCTACGGTGCGTGAGTCAACCTGCTTGGTGACCCAGCGGTGTTTGTAGCGCGTGAAGCACTCACGGAAGCGGCCTGTGTTGCGCGTCGGGTTACCGAAGGCCAACCATATGATCTCGGTGTCTTCGTCCGTCAGCGCTCCCTCTGCGACCTCCCACACCTTGTCGGCAATGTTCGAGGCTTCGTCGAAGATCAGGACAATGCGCTTGCCCTTGTTGTGCAGGCCGGCGAATGCTTCGGTGTTGTGCTCACTCCAAGGCACCGCGTCAGCCTTCCAGCTGTCGGTGTGCTCAGGGTCAACCGAGGCAACCTTCGTCGCGGTGACGTTGAACCAGTGTTTGTTGATCGCCAGGCGGAACCACTTGCCGATCTCTGGCCACGTCTTCGTCCGTAGCTGGTTCTCAGTGTTGGCCGTTACGACGACCTTGCAATCTTCACAGGTGGACATGGCCCAGTTGAGGATCATGCCCATCTCGGCTGACTTGCCGATACCGTGACCAGACGCTACCGAGATCATCAGCGGCTGAAAGCGCGTCTCTGGATTACTGAGATGGTCGCCAATGACGCCCATCGTTTCCCACTGCCAGTCGCGAGGACGCTCAACGCCGGAAAGCTCACCCTCATCCCATGGGAACGCGTACATCGCGAAGCCCTGCGGATCATGAGTGAAGCTGGCAATGTCATCGATCAGCTGAAGCTCAAGGTCATTCCTGCTTTGTCCTTTCACGAGCTTTAGCCATCCTATCTGCGAGCGTGCCCACTACGTCGTGCACAACCTCTTGACGGTCGCGCCACTCATCCGACTTGCGGTTCTTCAGCCAGAAGATCGCGGCGGTTGTGTCTGGCGGGTAATGCTTGATCAGCGGCGTCTCAACGATCGCGCCGTCAATGACCCGGATATCAGTGTCTGGATGGCTGTAGCCCATTGCCCGTTGGTACAGGGCATTGGTGACTCTCTCGTCTGCCACTTCCTTGCCGAGCTTTAAGGACTCCGAAAACTCAGGGTGCTGAATCTTCCAGAGGTTGAGCGTACTGATCGCCACCTCGAAGAAATCAGCCAATTCCTGATCGGTGGCGCCAAGCTTGCACAGCTTTCTCGCCTGCTCGGCAAAGTCAGCTTTGTACTTACTTGGACGTGCCATGGTGTTTTCTCTATTGGTTAACGGTTGGCCGCTTGGTACAACGAACCCTCTTGTGCTTCCACTCTCTCCTCCCCCATCTCCAGGCCTCACAGATGAGCAGGCCACATAGGCAGGCTATTAGGTAGGCGGATAGGAGGTAGGCGTGGGCGCGTCTCATGGATCGTTACCCGTAACCTTCGGCTGAGGGATCACCCTGGAGATAGCGGCAGCCATACCCAGAACCATGTTCACGCTGGCCCACAGGATCGGACTGATGTGTCCGTCGAACGCTACCCACCCCACCGCTGCTGCGTTTAGCGCTGCTGTGATGAGTGCGAACTGAATGCTTGATAGGCGCCACGACTTGCGCCACTCAGGAATCAGGTTCATGAGCCTAACCCCTTGGCAACGAACGGCCATAGCTTGTCGAACACTGCCACCAGCACCACGCCGGCACCGATGCCGTAGGTGAGCTTGGTACTCAGCGTGTCGACCTTCCCGGATACCTCGTCCTGGCTCTCTCCGATTGCGGTGAGCTGGCGGGTCATGTGCTCGAACTGTTGCTCAAGCTTGGTCAGGCGATTGGGCGATTGCGCATGGTCGCGGTCGAATCTGTCGAGACGGTGCCGGGTTACGGCTGCCTCTTGCTCCAAGGCACCGACTCGCTCATGCACTGTTCTGCCCTCATGGCTGTCGGTCATAGTGGAGTCTCGTGAATAAGTCAGGCCTCACATGCCTATCGCTATCCGCTCGGAGCTAGGAAGCAGTCAAAGGCATGGGGCCGGAAACAAGAAAGCCCCGACACATGGCCGAGGCTTGTAATGGGTTGCAAACGGCCTGTACTGATCTCAGGCATGGGTAGGGTAATGCCTATTACTAGGGTTCCCAGCGTGTCGGCGCGCTTTCCGCCTCCCGCTTATCTTGACGCTTAGCCAGTCAGCCCTGGCATTCGTTTGCAATAGGGTTGCACTGCATTGCGCGTTTTCTGCACATTGGTGGGCAGAGTTTGCAATGGGGTGCGAATAAAGATCCGCGCGATTTGTGCATGACCGGCTTGAACAGGGTTCGAGGCGGCTAGAGGCATGGCGGATGTGTTGAATTGGTGCGCTGGGTAGGTGAGCCCTGTACGACCGTTTGCGCATAACGACGAAACCCCGACCAGATTGCACTGTGCCGGGGCTTCATTTGTTCAGTGTCATTCCTTAACGCGTAAATCGGTCAGGATGGGTGGATATTGGCTCAGCGGATTACTAAATGCAATAGGAGATTGCAAATATCTTCGCGCTCGTGAGGATTCCTACCAATCAAGCAGCCTGATCAGAAAGAATCCCCTCAGCCGCGAGGATTTCATGAGCCTCAACCAACGCCAGATCCACCATGCGCTCCAGATCCCGGCGAATGTCCCGGCGCCATCTTTCCAGCGTCTTCTGCGGGCGACCGTCCTCATCCCAGTTATCAAGCAAGTACCAGCTGGCCGGCAGCACATTGGTCGAGCGCTTGCCATCCACGCCCGGCAGCTTCGGGAATGCCCAGGTTGCGGTCGCGCATTCGACGAACCGCTTCGGCGCTGGTGACTTCACGCGCCCCGCAACAGCAATCATGGCTGCGTGCTTGCGGTCCAGGTGAGTGCTGTACTTCGAGGTAAGCGCATCCCATAGGTGAGCCGGCAATGCCTTATGCAGACGGCCATGGACCCAACAGTCCGTTAAGAAAGCCTCTTCCTTGCCGCAGATCGCACCCGGCACACGCGCAGCCTGAACCTTTGGCTCGAAGTCAACGCCCCCCGCGCTATTGATCGTCTCCGCAGCCAGAGCCCGGACTACTGCTGATACAACTGATGGGTAGGTCATGCTGCCTCTCCTTTCAACATCTCAGGGCTGACGGTGTGACGCGAAACTTCGCCGTGCTCCGAATGCATGACGATGCACTTCATGTTCTGGCGTGCGCGGTAGCCGCCGAACGCTGCATAGGCGTCCTTGGCGGTGAGGGTGTTGAAACTCTCGACGGTGACGCCGGCATACTCCTTCACGCTCTGGTGATGGACGTGGCCGAGATACCAGTAGCGATGCTCAGTGCGGCCCCAGGCTTGAGCCTGGTCTGCAGCCATGACGCCGGGCAGACGCTCACCCTTGCAGGTGTGGCCGTGATGGCAGCCAATCAGCACCTTGCCGAACTCGATGTAGTGGAATGCCGACGGGGCGCGATCCACCTGAACGCGGGGCTCGTTCTCGTAGGTGTGGCGCAGGGCTACGCTCATCCAGAGCGCGCCCGTGTCGTCGTGGTTGCCGACTACGTTGATCACTCGAACCGTCTTGTGCTTCTTCAGGGCTGACGTGATGCACTGGCGCATGACCATCATCCCTACGTCGATCATCTTGGCGTAGCGGCCGTCCAGATCCATGACGTGGCCGGAGCGCTCTGTCATTCCTGCCATGTTGTCGGCGTGGAACCAGTCGCCAAGGTTTATGATGACTGCTTGCTCTGCGGCCGGGGCCAGCTCCACCAGGGCAGCCATCGCGCCGCACTGGACCTGAACGGCGCGAGTCATGTCCCAGCTTTCGCCCTGCGTCTCCTCGCCCCATGCCCGCATTCCAATATGCGCGTCACCGATTGGGTATACGGCCATCAGGTGCGGCAGGGTCTTCTCTGGCGACATAACCGAACGAACCTGCGGCAGCTCAGCGGCCATTGCCTCGGCGGCCTGCATGAACAGCTCGCGCTGCCGCTCGTGGTCGATACTGGTCTTGACCCATTGCAGCTTCGGCTTGCCTTCGTCGTCATACAGCGTCGAGGTGCCCTTCAGGTGAAAGCCATCCGGCACGGTCTTGGTCATGTCGTGCTCAGGACTCCAGCCCTTACGAGCCAGCTTTGCCCGGCGAACCTCGATCGTGCGCGTCCAGACACCGAAGTGCTTGGCCGCTTGCGCGTTCGTCATGGTCTTGAGCGCTTCGATAAGCTGCTCGTCAGTGAATACGCGTGCGGCCATTAGGCGGCTCTCCCCAGATAGTCCTGAATAGTCTTGCGGGCCTCATCAGCCCCTTTACATACTGCTGCCAAGAAACCCTGCTGACTGAGCCAGTCGAGCCAATCGGCTTGCTCGGGCGATACGCTGCCGCCCTTGATGCGCTTGAGTTCGATGAATAGGCCGAAGTAGCCGCCCGATGGCTTCAAAAGCATCATGTCGGGGAATCCCTTGCGGACGCCCTCAGCCTTGAGCTTTGCCGCTACCGCTATGTGGCGCTGGCCACCATTCGGAACGGCTGCCAAGCGACCGCGCAGGGCCGGGTACTGCATGTCGAACCACTTAACGACGTTCTTTTGTTCTTCGTGCTCGGTCGGGACGGCCAATTTCATCTACTCCCCCTCGCCTTCAGCGCTTGCACAACGGAAGGCCGCGCACTCTCCGGAACAGCTGCCAGCAGTACGTTGCCCTGCCTCTGCTTCTCCGGCCCCTTGAGGTCGCGCACCTTCCACCGGATCAGGCAGGCTTGCTTGTCCGCTTCGATCAGCGCCCGAGCATCGGCAGTCAATTCCGCCAAGTTCAATCCAGCATTCGCCGCAGAGCACTTCATCGCCTAGCCTCGCCTGTAGATCGATCTGAGATAGCTTCATGGCCGCTCCGCCTTCTCGGCATCGGTGCGGTAGTCGATGGTGTTCTGCTGACCAAACTGCGCTTCTTGCACTTTGCCAAGGTGAGCAAGCAGGCGCTCCAGATACCAGCGGGCCTTCTTCACGTCCTCGATGCCGTTCTTCGCCTCGTAGCGCCAGAGGTACTTGATGACGTTGGCGGTGCAGACTGCCTCGATGCCGTGCTTATCGACCGTGGCCGACTCGATGGCGTCGATGCACTCAACGCCGCCGCGGGTGTAATGGGTTGGGTTGATTGCGTCGGTCATGCTGCTACCACTCCCTCTTTCACAAGTACGTCAATGGTCCGCAGCACGCCTTCAGCGTGAGCGAGGCGAATGTCTTCGCGGGTCATGCCTTCCGGTGCCTTGGTGCGGCCGTCGCAGATTGAGTGGCAATAATCATCGGCGTGCGCTCCCTGCAGATCGTTCGGTTTGATACCCATGCCGCATGTACCAGCGAGGCGGTAATGCGCGAGAACGGTCGTTTCGGTGTTGTTGGGGCAGCCAGGCAAACGAACTTGGCAATCACGACCGCGCGCGGCCTTGGTGAGCTTGGTTTGCTTCATGCCACCTCCCTGAACGTCTCGAACTCAGCCATCCCGGTCAGGCGATCTTCGGTCAGCGTCGGCCAATCGGTCTTCACCAGATACGCGCAGCACTGGCGCCAGAAGTCTTGGAATGCCTCCTCGCCCATCGAATCGAACGCGAGGCTTTGCGGAACAAGGCGGCTCAGGCGACCAAGGCCGGGAATGTCGAACTCTTCCCGGTCGCAGTACACGCCAGATTCGGCCTGCAGCTCCTTGATAGCGGCGTGTGCCTGCATACCGGCAAAGCGGTCGATGTTCTGGACCAGTACACGGCCCAGGCCATGAACAAGGCGGTTGAATCGCTCGTTGCGGGGCTGCTTGAGGTCGGCGCGAACCCTGGCGTTGAGCTTGAAACCGCGCTCAGCCATCAGCGTTGCATCGGCATCGGAAGCGGCCACGAATGCGGCACGCTCCTTTCCGGTAGCTGGGTCGATCATTTTGCGAAGGGTCATGTAGACCGGCATGGGCTTTGGGGATTTAGCCATTGCGGCGACCCTCGCGCAGGCCCTGGCAGTCCACGCAGCACACTGCCGACGAATAGGCCTTGCGGCGAGCGTCTGGAATTGGCTCGTCACAGTCGGCACAGAACTCAGCGCCCTGCCCATGCAGCCTGGCCTGTACCAGCGCCACGCCACCGATGCGGTCTGCCTCCTCTAGCCCTGTGGCGCGATCTGTTACGTCGGGAGCTGTGCGGGCCTGCTCGAAAGCCTCAGCGAAGTCAAACTGGCTCATGCTGCCTCCTTGCTGTTTGGTTGAAGGCTGGCGATGACGTGAAGCGGAACCGGCTGACCTTCGGAAAGCGCCTTGCCGATCACGTCCGTATGCGTCACAGGGGTGTCGATTCGCTCTTGGCACTCAGCGAACTCGTCTGCGCTCAGCGTGATTTCGCCTGACAGGGCAAGGTTCAGTTGCTGGCGGGCGTGGTCACAGACGCCGTAGAGAAGCCAGACCAGACGGCCATGACGCGCGACCTCTTGCGATCCTGATGCAGCAGTGAACCGGCACTGAGCAACATTGGCGCGGACTTCCTCGCGAGCTGCGTTCCACTCATCGCGGGTCATCTGCCACGGGTGTTCGAATGTGCGGGCCTGCTCGAAGGCTTCTGTCATCTCCGAAAAATCACTCATTTCGAAGGCTCCCGCATCACGGTCTCGACCAGGCCACTCTGCTCCGGCTGCTGCTCGGCCTGCGAGGCGGTGTGGATACCGCTAATGGCTAACCCTCCGTCGAGAAACGCCCCGGCAAGTCTGCGAGCAACGTGTTCACAGTCTGACTTGCTGCCGCGATATAGCTCTTGCTCGCCGTCTCCCGCTCGAACTGCGTATCGGTGCAAAGTGCCGGGACCAGAGCCGACGACGCGGTAGCGAGAGAGCGCGAGAGCATCCATTGCCTCGTGCGGGTATTTGGCTTGCTGCGCCACATAGAAACGACTCCGATAGTGGTTGAGTGCCTGCCTCAATTCGTCTCGTTGAGCCTTGTAAAGATCACGCTCGGCACACAGCCGGCGAAGCTCTGCGCTATCTCTGTCGTGCTGATTCATTTACCCGCCCCCAATGCCTTAACCGTTCCGTTCCAGCAGATTGCTATCCGACGAGCGCCCTTGGTCATCTCTACCGATTCGCTGGATTTAGTAGGGTCGATTACGTAACCCTGTGCCTTGTATTCGCCAATTCGCGCCAGTTGCGGCGGCGTTGGGGAGTGAGAGCGGTTCATGCCTTCACCTTCGCGCGCAGTGCGGCCAGAGCTGCGAGCCCGACTTCCGGCGTGCAGACGGTCACGGTTTCAGGCAGGGCCAGCGGGATTTCCCGAAGCGGCTCGCCGGTCATAACCATCCGGACGGTGATGCCGTAGTTGCGCTCGAACAGCTTGCGGCTGCGCTCTTCGGGCAGGCTGGACAGTTCGTAGAAGCCGGTTTCACAAGCGGCGTGGTATACCGCTGCATGTACGCCGGTGCGGTCTGCTGCCGGGTGTGCAATGCGGCAGGCTTCGCGGTACGCCTTCGCGGCATCTGGCAGGCCCATCATTTCCGGGCTCGGCTCACACCAGCGGATGAAGCGGCCGACGCTCGGCGCGAAGTCGCCACCGGACTTGCGGCACTGCTGGATACCGAAGCGGATCTGCTCGAGCGAGTTGATACCAGCGGCCATGAATCCCTTGATCCAAGACTTCTTGGCAGCGTCCAGCGCCTCAGTGGTCGGCCATGCCTGCTTCCAGGCGGGGAAGATGGATTGCAGCTCGACGAAGAGCTTGTTCACGACGCTGGCGGTGCCTTGGTCGATAGCGCGTGGCGCAGTGACTGGCTCAGCAACGGCGACGTGGTTGCCGCTGGTGGCGGACGGGATCAGATCATTGACGTTTCGCATCACAGGTCTCCCAAGTCGTTTGCCCAGCTGGTGTCACCGCTGTGGAAGTCGGGAGCCGAGGTGTTGCGAGCCTGCAGACGGCCCTCAGTGGTCAAGCGGTTAACAATCCAATCGACCTTGAAACCCTGCCAGCCAGCGACCAGCGCTTCGGTCATTGCGGTCTCAGCGGAGATGCCTGCGGCTACGCACTTGTCCAGCTCGGCGTTCAGGGCGGTCCAGACGGTTGCGCTCAGTGCGGCGCGCTTCTGCTTGCGCAGGGCAACCCAGTCTTGAAGCAGTTGATCAGGGATGGCATGGGGGTTATCAGCCAGCATGTGAGTCAGGCCGAACCCTGCCGAGGATGGCTTGCGGCTCTTCGCCTTGGCAGCAGGCTTGCTCTTCACGTGGGGCGTTACAATCTCTTCCGAAGGAAGAGTTGTTTTCTTTGTATAAAGGAAGCAAGTTGCCGTTTTGGTCTCACTCGCGTCATTTCTCAGTGAGACGATTTGGGCTGAGTGAGACGTTTTGGTCTCAGTGAGACGGTCTTGTTTCTCTTCGTAGAAGGACCACTCGGAGACAGGGGAAATACCTAACTCGCCACGGCTTCCACCTACGCGGAACATGATGCGGCGCTCAAGGAGATGACTGATCGCCTTGGAGACAACATCCCGGCGCATGTTGGTGAGCCTACCCAGCTCATCAGCAGACAGACGCTTGGTCTCGGTCTGGTATCCAATGGTCTGGCGTGCCACTGCCATCAGAACGCGGAACTCGCGAGCTGGCAGATCAACTGCAGCCATGGCATCCATGATGCTGTTGTCCATCCGGGTAAACCCCCGCTTGGTGTTGCTTATGTGAATCACGTTGTCCATAATCTTTCCTGTTCTCGTTGTACCGCTGTTGAAGAAGCCACCCTCGTCCGGTGGCTTTTTTATTGCCTTGGTTTTTTTCAAGCCCCCTAAGAGGGCCTCGGACGTACCCTATTCAGGGTCTTGCTCAGCCCCTCCCGGAGTCCCTATTCAGGGGCACCAGATGAAGAACCGGAGCCTTGTGCCGGCCAACTGCGGAGGTCGCGCCATTCGCTACCCCCACAATCGCTATCTCGTTAATTGCCTGCTCAAAGCTCCAGCCCCTGGCATTCATAAGTGCGGTGATCTTTTCCCTAGCCTCTGCGGGCAGGTTTTCTCTTTGAAAATGCATTCGGCCCTCCATAGGGGCTTCAGCCCGCGATATTCTCTTCCCGGTCCTGCATCAGCTCCTCGATAGCTCCATTGGCTATGGCCCAGTCGATTACTTCGTACAGATAGGTCGCGTACTGGCGTCTGGACTTGTCGGCTGCTTTGCGCAGGATTCGGTCAAGAACAGGCTCAAACCGAACCTTGACGGGGATAGAACGTTTCTGGCTTGGGTCCATGTACATGGCAATTTCCTTCTGCTGCGACGGAGTTGTTAGGCGGCCTTACGGCTACGCTTGGTCTTGGTGAGGATCTCCACGAGATCGGGACGCATGCCTTCAAGAGTCAGCGCGCCTTTGCTTGCCTTGTTGAGGCGGGCGGCTAACTCAAGAGAAGCCTTGCGGTGACCGCCGGCCAGCTGCCAGAGATAGCCAACAGATGTGGACGCCGCTTCAGCGAGCTTCTTTCGCTCGTTGTCGCAGTGGCTGTTGAGCCATTCGCTGATCTGGGTCGACATAGGGAGACTCCTGTGAATACAGGAGCTAATTTAGCGGTTTGATAACGCTAGAGCAAGGGGAGCGTTAGCGTATTGTTTATTCTTAATTTAACGGATAGCTGCAAGACTACGTCTCCGGTAAATTCGGTTACCGGAGACAAGGGTCTGTGCATGGATATCAACGACATTCGGCGCATTAATTTGCTCGCGCTCTTAAAGGGGCGGACTAAGCGGGCCTGCGCCGAAATATGGGGAACATCTCCGTCTTACATCAGCCAGGTGCTGTCAGATAAAACGCCCCGCCAGCTTGGCGACGAGATGGCTCGGCGGATTGAGCTTGCTGAGCTGCTGCCGCGAGGATGGTTCGACCAGATACACGGCTCGGACAGTAATCTGACGTCAAGCGACGGACGGAGTAGCGGCGAGCTAAACAATGTCCTCGATTTCCCGATATCCTCTCCAGGCGACAACGAGCTGCACGTGCTAGGCGAGATATCTCCCTGGGGCAGCGATACGCCTCTGGAGGGTGACGACGTGGCAGTACCGCTTTACAAAGAGGTTGAGCTGGCGGCCGGAGACGGCAGCTGTGATGCTCCAGAAATAACCGGGAAGGTAATTCGGCTGTCGCGCTCTACGCTGCGCGCTGCGGGGGTCGAGCCGGAAAACGCTATAGCCGCACAGGTTTCAGGCTATAGCATGGCACGACTCATTCTAGACGGCGCCACGATAGGCATTGACGTAGGAACGAAGGAAGTCTTCGACGGCTCAATCTATGCGCTAAGACATGACGGCCTGCTGCGAGTTAAGTACCTGTACCGAATCCCTGGCGGCGGGCTCCGCCTGCGCTCCGAGAACTCAGAGGAGTACCCGGACGAGTTCTATACTGCCGAAGAGGTAGCCGAGTCCATCACGATTATCGGCTTTGTCTTCTGGTGGTCTACGATCCGCCCAGTGCGGCGCCGCAACGAGCCTCTATAGCCTCACTCTCGACGCGCACTCCTGTCATCTGCTCCAGCCCCCTTGTAATCCAACAGATACTCTGCGAGTTCATCGCGGAGTATTTGTCGTGCCTGGTCGGTTCCGAACTCCTCGACTAGCAGCCTTACGGCAACCCTCCCAAGCTCTACGGCGCCGCCTACCGGCACGCTAAAGCGCTCATCTCGCACCGCCCAATCTATCTGCCCTCGCACCGTTACGCCTGCCATACGTGCCTCCTGTCGGAATCTGCGTGTTTTGCGCTTTCCATCAGCGCCGCCCTTGTGACCGCGCCCTGCCATTAATTATCCGTCCTGCTAAATGTTTTTGGAATATTTAACAAAATGCTATTGACTGATATTTATCATCCCGCTAAATTTACACCCATCGAAGCGCGCCACGCTTCAGGGCCTCGAAATGGGCCTCGGGTGAATCCCCGGAAACTCTTTAAGAATTTGCCGCAACACAAACCGCATTGCCTCGACGGCGACCGGCGCACTGGAAAAGCCATTGAGGGGCTGGAACAGGCGAGGTGCTGACCGAACCGAGCGAATGACCCGAACGGGCAATGCGTAGAAACAGAATTAGCGCTCCGAGCCTCGGCTATGAGGAGCGCCGGACCTCATGCGGTGTGCCTACTTAACCGGGCGCCAGGGGCTGTACCCCGCATGTTGTATTGACCGATGACCACGCCGCAACGCTGATCGAGCGACGTGACCAGGAAGCCCCGATGCCAAACCACTGAAGACTCAAGGCCTGCAATCAGCAGCGGGCACGAAGCGCAAGATATCGGCGAGACGATTCCTTCTGCCCATTCTTCTGGAGTGGGCAGCGGGAAACGAGCCGCTAACAAGGAGACTGATATGAGCGACCGCGTGATCATCAACGGTTACGAGCTCTATCCGGGGCACAAGCTAGCCTGGCGCTCTGGAACCTTCTGCAAGACCGGACACGCCGTATGCGGAAACGTCGTACTTGACTTGGTCGGGCGCGAACGCAAGCAAAAGATAGTTTCAATGCCTGCCTGTTGGCTTCTAAAGGAAACCCCGGAGCTGATCGAGAAACTCCGCAAAAGTGGGCTTGTGAAATCGCAATAGCCTTGGCGACAGGGCTCATCGGGAAGACAACCAACGAGGCATCACACATGAGCACTCACGCAGTAATGCTTGAAATGCGCCGCAAGAAGACGAGCCATATATTCCACCTGATCTTCAGCATCCTGACTGGCGGATTGTGGATCGTGATCTGGCTGCTTTGCGCGCTTAGCAACAGCCTGGAGAACAGGAAGCTTGACCAGCAGATTGACCGGCTGCTGATAGCCGAGTCGAACACTCATCGTTAGGCCCGGCAGCTAGCAACCGAAACGAACTACCAAGGATTCCTTGACAGTTCAAGGAGGCACGTATGAAGCCCGCCAAGCAACCCGCGCCACCCAGCCCCGCCCTATCGCTAGTACCCAAGGACAGGGGCACAGAGCAGTTTCCGTATGGAAGGCATGCGGTAGGCCGTCGCGCCGATCTGCAGTTTACGGTGGGGCGCTGACAAGGGTTAAGCGAGTGGATGATGTGGAGTTGGTGGCTTAACAACGAACGGAGGTAATCAGGATGAGCAATCCAGTTTGGCCGGATCACTTCCGGTACATCGACGAGATCGGCCCTGAAGGGGTTTCGATCATCTGCAAGCGGTACGTAGTCATTCGCGAAACCGAACACTGCTACTGGCTGGTAGTTCCCAGCTACGCCTATGTCGCCAAGGCTCGACTTGAGCGTGGTGGCATCCCCAAGTATGCCAAGCGCGTGCTGAAGGAATCAGGGAGGCGTTTTGCGTACCCAGAAAAAGCCAAGGCGCTTGAGTCCTACAAGTCGCGGAAGCGCTGGCAGCTACGACACGCAGAGCTAGCCACCGAAAGGGCGCGCGCGGCACTGGACGAGATCAAGGATCTGTCAGCAATAGAAGATCTGCGCATCTGCGCTGGCGGCGACTACATCAAGAACTTGGGCTGGGAAGCGGCCTAACCCATGCCCGCCCTCCACGAGCTGTACCTAATGGCAGCCGTTCTATTAGCCACCCTGGCTTATGAGGTGTGGCTGGAGAGGCAGAGATAAACAACGGAGATACCGAAATGGCAAAGGTTTATCTGGTTTGGAACAAGGGAAAAACGGAAGGCGTGTGCTTTGCAGATGAGTATGACGCCATGACGGCGGCAGGGAAGCGTCGACCTAAGGGTGAATGCTCATCACTCGCCGAGTACTTCCGAGAGGCATACGCAGATGAAGATATTTTCGAGAAGCCTGAGCAGGTTTTCGAGGTTCAGGAAATCGACCTCTAGCCCCGCCCCATGGGCACCCATCAGCACATAGGAGGATGAGATGAGTAACGGACATACGCCTGGGCCGTGGATCGTAGACGGCAGTGATATTTCTCCAGCCAATGACGTTGGGCTTGGCATATGCGCAATAAGCCCTGTCGATTTGGGCGGAGCTAAGGTCTGGCATCACGGCGTTGAGACGTACGCCAATGCACACTTGATAGCCGCCGCGCCTGAGCTGCTTGAGGCGCTGACCGAACTTGCCGATCTGGTTGAGGCCATCATTTCGGGAGAGTACGCGCCAGACAGTTTCACGACTCAACCAGCAAGGGCGGCAATAGCTAAGGCCCGCGGCACGGCATGACCCCCTATCACGGCTTACTCCTCCTCACCGCTATCTGGATCGTATGGATCATTGCTGAGTGGTGGGGGAGGAATTTGAAAGGAGAAGGATGATGGAAGAAATGCATCAAGCATTCCGCAAATACAGAAGTCGGGTTGCCAGTCAGCTGATTGAAGGCGAAACCAATGCGCACTGGAAGCGAGCATTCGAGCTCGCAGATGAGATTGTCAGCATCGACAGCTTCTGTTCTGGCTGGGAAGCCTCTCGCTCTGCACTGATCAAAGAGCAAGCCCGCACCAAATAACCCCCTCCTGAGCCAGCCAGACCAGACCCTAACGGGCCTGTAATAACCGGACGGCGCCCGGTGCTGGTAGCGCCATGAATCACATCCGCGCTCGGCGGACCTTCGGGATATCCGCGACAGGGATAAGCCGGTAGTGCCCTGATTGCGTAAAACACCGGCAGCCATTGGCGGGCTCTCACAGCTTGCCCGTTGAGATGGCCGACTTGCCGCCGATAGCGGCCTTCCTACCCCAGCACTCACCGCAAAGCCTCCCCTTGTAACCACTGGTCCTGCGATACAGGACGGGGGCTTTGCAGTGGGTGCCATTCCGCGAGGATTCAGCATGAACGCACTAGTACGCGGCCAGCGGCGCCGAGAGCCGTCCCTGCCTGCTGATAACACAACGCT
Organism: Pseudomonas sp. 10B238; assembly: GCF_000970615.1. Lineage (NCBI taxonomy): Bacteria > Pseudomonadati > Pseudomonadota > Gammaproteobacteria > Pseudomonadales > Pseudomonadaceae > Pseudomonas > Pseudomonas sp. 10B238. The sequence continues at coordinate 88,980 of NZ_KQ033941.1, read as the reverse complement.
TGAAGAGGCGATCAGGGATCAGCTCGACGAGCACGACGAAGCAACCGTCCAGGCCTTCATCGACTACTGCGATGACCGGATAGACGATTTCCTCGAACACGAGGCCAACCGGCGCCGCGAACACGCCGAAGAGATCAGGAGAGACGCAGCATGAACGACAAGATTCGAGAGGAAGTTGAGCGGCTGTTTTCGGCCTGCATTCATCTGAAAGAGTCGGGCCGGCACATCGCACACATCAACTTCAACGGTCACGTCGAGACGCTGGCGGTAAGCGTTGACCCGGCCGGCACGGTTTACGCCGATCCCAGCTACGCACAGACGCTGAGCGAGTACATCTACCTGAAGCCGAGCCCTCTGGAAACCGAGGCGCAGATATTGACCAGCCTGAACGCGCTGACGGATCGGCTGTATGGCATGGCAGAACATGAGGTGGCGGCATGAGCAAGGAAGTGAAGCGGTATGACCCGTTCGGCTACTACGGACTGAGCGCGCTGATGCATGAGGACGTGCTTGGCGACTGGGTTCGGGTCTCCGACTACGAAGCCCTTCTCGCTGAGCGGGATGCAGCGCAGAAGGATGCCGAGCGGTATCGGTGGCTGCGGATGGCCGACTGGTGGAACAGCCCGCTATGCGTCATTCGCGATCCGAAGCAACAAGCCAAGCCGGGGACTGACTGCCCAAGCCGAGATCGCCTAGACGAAGCAATAGACGCCGCCCAGCAAGGAGAGCAGCCATGAACGCCGCAAAGGAAATCGCCGGGGCCTTCGGGCTGCTAGGCGTGGCTGGCTTCCTAGCCTACTTGGCCCATGTCGGCCTGTTGGGGGGTGTGTAGATGGATGACAGGGAATTGCTTGAGCTGGCGGCTAAGGCGGCTGGCGTTTCTGGCGGCTGGGGCGAGCACATCGAATACCACAATGGCGCCGTTGATCTGCGGGACATCTGGATTCTTGAAGGTGACGAATTCGTGCCATGGAACCCACTCGACGATGACGGCGACGCGCTCCGGCTAGCGGTGAAGCTGAAGCTCATCATTGGCAGTCATGGCGGCGGCGGTGAAGTGTGGTTCGACGATCAAAATGGTTGCGAGGGCCATATCGAACAGGACTACGGCGCTGACGGATCGCTCTCTGAACTGGAAGCGATGCGCCTTGCAATTGTCCGCGCTGCCGCCGAAATCGGGAGGGCCATGTGATGGCTAGCCAACGCCAAAGAGCCCTCCGCTACGCATGGTGGCGCGGCTTTCTACTGACGCTGGCCGGGATTACCGGCTGGCTCTATCTGAGCGGACTTGCAGGAGTGATAGCACCGTGACAACTCAAGCCCTCCCCCTCGACCCCTACGAACACGACGACACCCCCACAGGCCACAGCTATGCGGCTGCGTGGATTGCGCTGATCGGCTTCTTCGCCCTGGACGTGCTGATAGCGGTTCAGATCGGCGCCCTGCATCACTTCTTCGGATAAACCAACCTACTGACAGGCTGCGCGAGACGCGGCCAGGGAGCTCATGTGTCTACAGAAACCCAACTGGCCATCGTGCCGCCGAAAGAAACCGCAATTCAGGTCTTCCAGGCTGCGAACGGGCTTGACCCGTACCTACAGCAGATCCGCGCCGAGATCGACGCCTTCGTGCCGGATGTGTCGACGAAGAAAGGCCGCGACGCCATCGCATCGATTGCGCACAAGGTCGCCCGCTCGAAAACGGCGCTCGACAACGTAGGCAAGGAGCTGGTCGCCGATCTGAAGGAAATCCCGAAGAAGATCGACGCCGAGCGCAAGCGGATGCGTGACACGCTGGACGCATGGCGTGATGAGGTGCGGGCACCGCTGAATGAGTGGGAGCAGGCCGAGGTGGATCGGGTGGCATGGCATGCGCGTCGGCTTGAAGAGTTGCGCACGCTAGACACCGAAGACCGCACAGCCGCAGAGATAGCCGCAGCCATCAGCCTGATTGAAGAGGTTGAGATCGGACCGGAGTGGGAAGAGTTCGAAGCTGAAGCGCACCGCGTCAAGGCTGCCACCCTCACCACCCTGCAGCTGGCACTGACCAAGCGCCAAGCATACGAAGCCGAGCAAGCCGAGCTCGAACGCCTCCGCGCCGAAGCCGCACAGCGCGAGCAGGCAGACCGCGAAGCCCGTATCGCCCGTGAAGCAGCAGAGCAAGCCCAGCGCGAAGCCGAGCAGCGCGCACAGGCCGAACGTGACGCAGCGGCCAAGCGCGAAGCCGACGCCAAGGCAGCCGCCGAACAACGCGAGTTGCAGTTGAAGCTGGAAGCCGAGCAGTCAGCCCGCCGCGAACTGGAAGCCCAGCAGCGCGCCGAGCAGGCGGAGCGTGACGCCGCCGAACGCGCCGACCGCGCAGCAGCAGCCGAACGCCAGCGCCAGGCAGACGAGCAGGCCCGTATTGAGCGTGAAGCCAAGGCCCGTGAGGCAGACATTGCCCACAAGACCGCCGTACTGACTGCCATCAAAGAGGCATTCATGGGCGCCGGCATCACCGAAGAACAGGCCAAGGCCGTTATCAACATGATCCGCAAGGGCGAAGTGCCCAGCGTTTCCATTACCTACTGAGGCAGCCATGAACGAAGTAGCGAAAGCCCAAGTCACCTCACTCCCGGCCCGCACAGACGGGCCGGCCGCAAACTCCCCGATGGGGATGATGCTGGCAGCTATCCAGCAAGGCGCCACCTTGGAGCAAGTAGAAAAAATGATGGACCTGCAGGAGCGCTGGGAGCGCACCGAGGCCAAGAAGGCATACGACGCGGCATTCGCCAACTTCAAAGCCGAAACGGTCCGCATCATCAAGGGCCGGAAAGTTACTGACGGCCCACTAAAGAACAAGAGCTATGCCGAGCTGCACGACGTGGTCGATGCGGTAACTCCGGAGCTTTCCAAGCACGGTCTTTCGTCCTTCTGGAAGCTGACCAAGGATGACAAAGATTGGATGGAGGTCACCTGCTACCTGCGCCACATAGGAGGCCACGAAGAAAGCGTTTCGATGGGCGGTCCGCCTGATTCTGGTGGAGCCAAGAACGCCATCCAGGCGCGTGCAAGCACAAAGACCTATCTGGAGCGCTACACACTCAAGGGCATCACTGGACTCTCCGAGCAGGACGATGACGACGACGGGGCGGGCGCAGCGCCTGCCCGAGTAATCACTGGCGTTCAACTGATGCGGCTACAGGGCATTGTTTCGCAATGTAGCGAGGCGGTGATTGAGAAGTTCGGCAAGGACTGGCCGGACCCGTCCCAAATCCCGGCAGGCCAGTTTGACGGGATAGTGTCTTCGCTTGAGCGAGCCGCCGCACGACACAAGCAGCGCATGGCAGACGGCATGGGAGGTGAACATGCAGATCATCCGTGACGTCGATCAAGGGTCAGCCGATTGGCTGGCCTTGCGCCTTGGCATCGTTACCTGCTCCGAACTGGAATGCCTGCTGGTCAACGGTAAGGGTCAGGCGGGATTCGGTGCGGGCGCCTTCACCTACATGGACACTCTGATCGGTGAGCGCATCACTGGCGAGGCTGCAGACCCGTTCGGCGGCAACCGCCACACCGAGCGCGGCCACGAGCTGGAAGGCGTGGCGCGGGGCCTGTACGAAGCCCGCGAAGAGGTCACCACGGAACAGGTGGCCATCATCCTGAATCACGGCATCGGTTACTCGCCGGACTCGCTGGTAGGCGCGTCCGGCCTCACCGAGATCAAGACGAAGCTGCCCAAGTTTCAGGTCGGCGTGATCCTCTCCGGCGAGGTTCCGAAAGAACACGTTGCACAGTGCCAGGGTGGCTTGTGGGTATCTGATCGCGAGTGGATCGACTTCGTTTCCTACTGGCCGGGGATGCCCCTGTTCGTCAAACGCACCTATCGCGACGAAGCGCTGATTCGAAAGATCAGCGAGCGCGTCACCACTTTCTACGAACTGCTCGAAGAGCGGATGAATCGGGTCATGGGCATCGCTGCCTAACCCAACAACCAAGGAGCCACCATGGCCAGAGGTATCAATAAAGTCACCCTGATCGGCAACGTCGGCGGTGACCCTGAGACGCGTTACATGCCCAATGGCAACGCAGTCACAAACATCACGCTGGCGACAACCGATGCGTGGAAGGACAAGCAGACCGGCCAGCTTCAGGAGCGCACCGAATGGCATCGGGTGGTGTTCTTCGGGAAGGTCGCGGAGATCGCGGGCGAGTATCTGCGCAAGGGATCGCAGTGCTACCTCGAAGGCAGGCTGCAGACCCGCGAACGGGAAAAGGACGGCGTGAAGCGCTACACGACGGAGATCGTTGTGGACATGGGCGGCACTCTTCAGCTGCTCGGCGGCAAGCCGGACGGTCAGCAGTCGCAGCCATCCCAGCCACGCCAGCAGCAAACCCAGCGCCCGCAGCAGACGCAACGTCAGCCGGACAACGCGCCGGACTACGACGATTACGGCATCCAGTACTGACCCACCCGGGCGCCCCTCGGCGCCCTCCTCCCCGGACAATAACCATGAACCTCGATGACACCATTCGAGCGATGGCCGCACTCGGCCAGAGCAAAGGCCAGGTACGCGAAGCCCTGGGCATCTCACGCAACAAGTTCACTGAAATCGTAAAGCTGATGCCGGACGTGAAGTGGCAGCAGACGGAGGAAGAACGGGCTGCACGGATTGCGGGCTCGAAGAAGGGAAACGAAACGCGGCACAGGCAGCATCTGCGGACAGTGAACGGCGTGACCGGATCTATCGCCGAGCTGTGCGAACGGTTCGGCCAATGCAGCGCTGTACATGCCCGCCGCCGCATACGTCAAGGCATGTCGCCGGCCGAGGAAATCACAGCCCCAGCGCCCGGACGATGGAAGAAAGCCGCATGACCGAACCAGAAAAATTGTGCGCCTGCTGCAAAGAATGGTGGCCGGCAGATACCGAGTTCTTCTTCCGGAACCTGCGGACAAAAGACGGCCTCGGCTACAGCTGCAAGGCCTGTTTCTTTGAGTCGCCCACCTACCGCTCACGCAAAGCGTACACAGCTACCGGTCCCATGTATTCCCCTTGGGAGCGCCTATTCAGACCAGACGAGGCTAGAGCATGACCGTCAGCCCGTTCACACAGCTAACCCTCCCCGTAACGCTAACCGACCTGCTCGACGCACGAGAGAAAGCCCTTAGCCTACACACGCAGGCGCGCCGCCTGAATGACATGGCAAAGACGCTGCTCGACCAGCACGGCAGCTACCTGATGCCGAACGCCGGCCAGTTCCGGGAAAGCGCCCAGCTCGCGCGGCACGAACTGGACGCCAGCATGTGGCGCCGGGCGTTCGACCTTACCGGCTTTCGTCAGCTAATGGATGCCGAAGCCGTCGCACAGTTCGAGCGCAGCCTGTCACCAGTGCCGCCAGAGTTCACTGATTCAACCGTCCGCGCCACGTTTATCGACCTGCACCAACGCTCCGGCGAGATGTTCCGGCGCGGCATCGTGAACGTGTTTCGATGCCTGTCGGATGACTACCGGACCAACGCCAACGAGCCATTCCGGATCGGTCGCAAGGTCGTCATGAGCTGGATGATTCAGCCGGGCTGGACGGGCGGCCTGCAGGTGCGCCACGGCACAGGACAGGACAGGCTCAACGACATTGACCGCGTGATCAAGACGCTCGACGGCCAGCTATTCCAGCCGCGCAGCTTTGAATCTGCCATGAACGGCGCATTCAAGGCCGGACAGGTATTCGAGGACGCCTACTACAAGGCCAAGGCCTTCAAAAACAGCAACCTGCATCTTGAATTCTTGCGGCCCGACCTGCTGGACAAACTCAACGAACAGATCGCCGAGCACTACGCCGATGGGGCGCTAGGGCATGCGGCGTAGCAAGGAGCCAGGTATGAACGAGACACTGAAGGGAGTAGCGCACATCGGCGCGGAGCTGGCAGCGGCAAAGGCCGATCTGCAGCTTGAGATGGAGCGGCACCGCAAGACGTGGCGGCAGTTGGAGCAGGTGCAGCGGGAACGCATCGACCCGTTTTCTGTAGCCGAAGCGATCCGCAAGGCACTGGACCGGAACTCCTGCCCGAACGTCTTCCTGGTCATTGCATACGAAGCAGCTATAGAAGCCCTGTCCCTGCAGGCCGAGCAGCAGCCTAACACCACACGCAGCAGGAGATAGACATGCAGCACACAGACAAGATGCGGGCGGAGTTCGAAGCGCTCATGGCGAAAGAGCATCCCGGCTCGAATATGCGCTGCTGGGGATCATCGCAAGGATGCGAGGGGTGCGACGATTACGAGGACGATCAGGTTTCTAAGCTCTGGCAGTCATGGAAGGAATCACGCGCCGCAATCGAAGCAGCCGGCGTAACGGTGAAGGAGTAACCAGATGGCCAGATATCAGACCATCAAGCGATTTTCAGAGGCAACCGGCTACACTGAGCACGCAATACGGTCCAAGCTCTCCAAAGGAGTCTGGCCGCTGGGAGAAATCTGGATCAAGGCACCAGACGGCCATGTGCTGATCAGCGTGGAAGGGTACGAAGCATGGGTGGAAAGCGGAATGGAGTCCGGCGCGCGTCGGCGTCCAGCATTGAAATCAGTTTCATGTACGAAGGGGCGCAGTGTCGCGAGCGTCTCCCACTTGAGCCCAGCCCCGCTAATCTGAAGCGTGCAGAGAAGCACAAGGCAGCAGTAGAGCTTGCCATCTATAACGGCACCTTCGACTACGCAGCGACTTTCCCCAAGTCAAAGCGCGCTGTAAAGCTCGGGCATCAGACCGGGTTGATTCCACTCTCCGACTATCTCGACAAGTGGCTGGACCGAAAGGAGGCGCACCTGAAGGCCTCGACCCTGGACGGCTACCGCAAGATTATCAGTGGCGTACTTGTGCCGAGGCTGGGACATGCGCCGCTGGTGACGCTCACGCGCAAGATGGTGCGAGATGAGCTGGCCAAGATGGACGCCTCGAACAAGCGGCTCGCCAACGTGCAAAGCTGCCTGCGGTCGGCGCTGAATGATGCGGTCGATGATGAACTTATCGAAGCGAACCCGCTGGCCGGCTGGACCTACTCAGTGAAGGGCAAGCCCAAGGCGGAAGACGAGATCGACCCATTCACGAAAGAGGAACAGGCCGCGATATTGGAAGCAGCGTCCGGGCAATACCGGAACATGTTGCAGTTCGCGTTCTGGACCGGGCTTCGCACGTCGGAGCTTGTGGCGCTGGAATGGGGGGATATTGACTGGCTGCGGGGGGAGGCGCGGATATCGCGAGGACTGACCAAGGCGGCCAAGGAAGCGGAGTTGCCGAAGACGGCGGCGGGATTGCGGGACGTGAAGCTACTGCCGATGGCGCTGGCCGCGCTGGAAGCGCAGAAGGCGCACACCTATATAGTAGGCGGGCCGGTCTTCCATGATCCGCGCTACGGGAAACCCTTCGACGGCGACCAGGCTATCCGGAAGTCATTCTGGATTCCGACCATCCGCAAGGCGAAGGTGCGCTACCGGAACCCGTACCAGACCCGGCACACCTACGCATCAATGATGCTGTCAGCCGGGGAGCATCCGATGTGGGTAGCAAAACAGATGGGCCACAGCAGTTGGGTGATGATTGCCCGCGTCTATGGCCGATACATTCCGAACGATGGCGACACGTCGGGCAGCAAGGCGGCAGAGCTGTTCGGGACGCCGGTTCAAATCCCTATGGAGGAGTCAGCATGAACCTACTCCAAGAAACCCTTGAAGCTATAGCAGAAAGCGGTCATGCCAGCGCCGACATAGTGTTTATTGGCTCGCCAGTATCAGGGCATGCGTGTTCGTGGGATGAATTTACAGTGCTGGCTGATTTCGATTATGACGATGGATACGGCGCACAGATTGTGTCTAGCGATTTGGTAATAGTGTTCGCTGACTGCGGTCATCTACGTAGAACAGAATACGACGGCAGCGAGGGCTGGGAGTACATAGCTCCTTTCAAGGCGCCCGAATCGCCGAAAATGATTTCTAAACTGACCGGTGGCACGTGGTCGACCCTGGCCGATCACAATCCTTGAAATGGTAGTTTCAGCAACATTTCAGCAGCCACACGGCGCAACGCCACGAAATACGCGGACAGGACGGGGGTTCAAATCCCCCCGGCTCCACCAATTCGAAACACCTAAACCCCTGATTTTCCTAGTGAATTTCAGGGGTTTTTGCTTTCACGAGTAGCGACTGTCGAAGACTTACGCCTGCTGAGCGGCGACTTCAATCTCGGCAGAGTTGCTGATCTTCACCCCAGCCATCCCGAAATCGCGCAACGACCTCAACCTGTCCGCCCATTGCATCGATGTGGCTACGCAGTGTGCAGCGCCAACCGTACCGGATCTTGGACCCACCGGAGGCTTCTATCCTTGCATACCAAGGCAAGCTGAACGGCACTTGGTCACGTTCGCGCTTGGTTATTACAGCGGAGGCGCTGTCACTCCTCGGAAAAGTAGTCGCTGTCGATCTGCTTGACCTCATACACCTGCTTAACACTCACGCCGAGGTTGTGTTCGACCATCAGGCGGGCGAGCTCGATGCCGTCGATCAGCACGACCTTGATATCCAGGCCGAGCGCCGCGTCCTTCGCGCCAGTAGAAAAGTCCGAGGTGGTGATGAACACGCCCTTGCGTGCCCGCTTTCGCGTCAGTGCGCCGATGAACTTGTCGATCTCCGGGCGATGCACGGTGTTGGCCCAGCGTTTGGCTTGCAGGTAAATCACATCCAGCCCGAGTTTGTCTTCCTTGATGATGCCGTCGATGCCGTCGTCGTTGGTGAGCTGGGTCGCTTTGCCGGCCTCCTTTCGCGAACCGCCGTAGCCCATGGCGATCATCAGATCGACCACCACCTGCTCGAAGAAGCTCGGCGTAGCAGCCCGCACCTGCGCCAGCAGTTCGTCTGCCAGGGATTGCTGCAACGCCTGATAGGCCTCGGCCAACTGCTCATCCGGCGTGGTTTCGGCCAGGTCGCTGTCTACAACGGCGGCGGCATCTATCACCTGAGGTTTGGCCGTATGGAAGTCGGCGAACTCAGGGAACTGCTTCAACCAGCTCACGGTGATTCGCTCCGGACCACTGGCAAGCGCCTCCCGCCCCCGAACGGTGATCTGCACCATTCCTTTGTTCGGGATCGTCAGCAGGCCAGCCTTGTTCAGATAGGTTCTGGCCCAGCCCACTCGATTGTTGATCACGGTCTGATTCCCCGAGGGCAGCCGCTCCTTACGCTCTTCTTCCGTCAGCTTAAATACATCGGCGATGCGCACGCGCAGCGCGCTAAGCGGTAACGGCACGCCGTCGCCAACTGCCTGCAGCACCGGTCGCATGACACTTTGAAAATCCGGAATTGCCATCCTGAGCATTACTCCTGAGTGCTGTGTAGTTGAAAGGAACTCACAAGCCGGTCGACGGGCGATCTCCGTCAGCCAGCGCCTTTAGCATCTTGTAAATCACCAGCGCGAACGCCCGACTTTTGGTCTCGTTATGAGCACGGTTACGGAGATAGTTACGGTGGAAAGCTACATGGCCATGGGAACCCCGCCAGGCCGAGATATTGCACTTAATTATTCCCCTCCTTTCACTTAGCTTAAGGCCAAATTCAAGATAATTTTTGGCGTATGCTTGGCGAATGACCGTAACCACGCGGCCTAGCTCGGTATTTTTCCAGATAGCTTCTAGGCCAGTTTGAGATATTTCCTATATGCCTACGTTTACCCATCACGACCTTGAGCTTCTCAATCCATCCTTTGACTCGGGGCTTGTTGATGTACTGAGCGAGCTGGAGCATCTGCGCCGCCTAAGGCTTGAAGGCGATACGCCGCCGCAGGTGTTTTACCAGCTCAAATCGCTTTTCCATGCACTGGAAAGTCTTGGTTCCGCCCGCATAGAAGGCAACCACACGACTTTAGCGGACTACATAGACAGCAAGGTAGAAGGTAAGGCCCAAGACACGGACCAATTGCGGGAGGTTGGCAATATTGAAAAAGCGATGGACTACATCGAGCAGATCATGACGCCAGGCGCTTTGCTGACCGAGCAGACGATCCGAGAGCTGCATGCTATGACCGTAGACGACCTGGTGCGTGAAGGTGATAAAACGCCCGGTGCTTACCGCAGCGGAGGTGTCCGAATATCCCAATCGGATCACCTGCCGCCCGACTTCATCCAGGTTCAGGCTTATATGCAAGAGCTTGTCGATTTCGTGAATCGAGAAGACTCCCCGAAATATGACCTCATGAAGGTAGCGCTGGCTCACCATAGGTTTGGGTGGATACACCCATTCGGTAATGGCAACGGCCGCGTGGTCAGGCTTCTGACCTACGCGCTCCTGATGAAGTATGGCTTCAACGTCAGCACAGGCGGCCGCGTGCTAAACCCCACAGCCGTGTTCTGCAACGACCGTGAGCGTTATTACGCAATGCTTGCCACCGCTGATAAAGGAACAAAGGAAGGGCTGGAGGAGTGGTGCACATACGTGCTGGAAGGCATTCGTGATGAATTGGAGAAGGTAGACCGCCTCACAAACTATGCCTACCTGACCAAATGCATACTCGCCCCTGCCGTGGCTTTCGCACGGGAACGAGAGTGGATCACGGAGACGGAAGAGACCGTGCTATCGGCCGCAATAAAATTGAAGGTCGTGAAGTCTGCAGATGTAGCAGCCGCACTGCCTCAGCAGTCGAGCAATCAACGGACGTACCTTATCAAAAAGCTAGTAGATCAAGGGATGCTCCTGCCGCTCAATCCAGGGGCGAGGCAGTACACGATCGGCTTTTCAAACAACTATCTAATTCGGGGAGTGATCAAGTCCCTCAGGGATCAAGGATTCATACCTGAGCCGCTGGAAAAACCTTGAGCATCGATGGTGCTGAGTCTGGGCTGCTTGCCTGGCTATTCGTGGGTTCCGTCATGTATGGCAAGCGGTGGCTTTTGGCAAGCCGCCGCTTGCATGGCGGGTGGTAGCGCCGGTCAGCCCTGGTTCGGTTTGGTCATGTTCTTAAGGACGTCGGCCAGGGTCGCCACGTTGTCGTGGATGACGATATGGAATCGGTCAGATTCTAGATAGGCACGCCAGTCAGCGTCCGACATGACCAACAGTTGGTCGATGTCGTTGGACATCTTCGTCAGCCGCTCCCGCGATTGCTTGAACTGGTTCGGATCCGTCGTCCAACCGTAGTCGCTGCCCGCATTCTCCATCGCGTTGAGCAGATCGCCGGTCGTTTCGCGCAGGTCGCGTAATTGCTCCAGAACGTTGCTGCCGATCAGTACCTGGATGCCCTTGGTCTGCCAATTCTCGGCGAGGATGTTGGAGACCTGCTCCAGATGGGCGCCGAGGTTCTTGATCTGCTTGGTCACGGTCACGCTGTAATCCGGACCGCCCATCCAGTCGATCCACTCCTGGTCCGTGGCCTCGGCCTTTTCGTCCAGTACGGCCTCCATCTGCTCCAACTGTTCCTCGATCTGATTGAGCCGCTGTTCCTGCTGCTCCCAATTGCCAAGTCCCAGGCCTTCCTCGGCGCCAAGGAGCGCGCCAATGAAGTCGGCACTGGTCTCACGCACATCGTCCACTGCGTCCACGACGTTATGACCTACGGAGATGGACCGCATCCCCGTTCCGGCCTGTTGGCCTGCCTGATTGGTCTGGCCGGTCTGCTGCGCGACGGCAGCCCCGGGCAGGCCAACGGCCAGGGTTGCGGCGAGTATTGCTGCCGATAGGGATGCCGATTGCTTGAGTGTCATCAGTATCTCCTCCGTTCTGTTTTCACGGCCCGCAAAATGCGGTTCGTACAGTTTTGGGGCGCGATCGCCATGACAGTTCCTCAAATCATTCGACCTGTTTCTTTCGGATGATGACCGGTAGCCAGCAGGCCATTACGCGACAGCCGCAAACAGATGGCTGGGGGAGCACTGATGTCAGACGGCAGGATCGACAATCTCTACAGTTGGCAGCAGGCGGCAGGGACGTGTGTCGACGCCGCGAATCACCTTCGGGAGCGGCTGCCTATGGTGTAACGTCAGCGGGCGCCCTAGCCCGCTGCGATACGAGCCCTATCGACTAAAGGCCCTTGCCCAGCATCGTGCCGTTGACGATTTCACCGTAGAGGTTCACGCCGTCGTTGGCGTGGAACTTGTCTCGGGTCTTTTCGACCGAGCCGTCGATCAGGCGCGGGTCCTGGGGCCGTTCGTGGCTGTTCATGAAGGCCGCCACGTGCCAGGCGTCTTCATCCGACAAGGTGCCGCCCTTGCCCAACGGCATGTTCTCCTTGATGAACGCGGCGGCGGTGTTTATCCGATGCATGCCGGCACCCCAGTTGAACGAGTCCGCCCCCCAGAGCGGTGGAAACACATAATCGCCACCGGACTTCTGCCCTTCTCCGTTCGGCCCATGACATACGGCGCACTGGGCCGCATAGACCTGCTCGCCTTTGGCCAAGTCATAGCCGCCTTCCGGTTTTGGCACTTCCGGATAGGCACGACCGGGTAGTTCCTGGCCAGTCGGGGCGCCCGTTGCTAGCCAATAGGAATAGGCCGTCAGCGCCGCGATCACCGGCCCGTCCGCTTCCGGGGCCTTGCCGTTCATGCTGAATTGAAAACACCCCTGTAGCCGCTCGGCGTAGCTGTTTACCTTGTTGTTTTTCTTCCGGTACGCCGGGTACATGGTGTATGCCGCCCACAGCGGAGCGGAGTTGGCTTTGCGGCCTTGCTCGAGGTGACAGTTCGCGCATGCGAGGCCGTTGCCTACATATTCCGGGGCTCGGTTTTTGGTGTCGACGAAGATGGCGCGGCCTTCCTGGACCAGCTTGCCGTAGGCATTGTCGGGAAGTTCGCTTTCCTGGGGTGGCTGAAAGTACCGGCTGCTGGCCGGCTCGCCCGCCCCGGTAAGGATTTGCGACTGGTCGTCCATCGCGATGTCATCGGCATAGGCAGGTACAGCTAGGGCGATCAACAGCAAGACGCTGGTTTGGGTGTTCATCTTGCTGCTCCTTGGTCGGTCAAGCCGGCGAAGTACGCCGAGACGGCCTTGACCTCGTCATCGGTCAGGCTACGGGCGATGTGCCCCATCAGGTCGTTGGGATCGTTCTTGCGCGTACCTTGACGCCAGGCGTTCAGCTGCGCGGCCAGGTATTGCGCGGATTGTCCCGCCAGCGGCGGAAAGGCGTCACCGACCCCCACTCCGCTGGGGCCGTGGCAGGCGACGCATTCAGGGATGTTGCGCGCCCATGCACCACGCAGGGCCAGCGTTTCACCTGGGCCTTCGACCGCCGCAGTTCGGCCGACCCGCTCCACCTCCGGTCCTGGCTTGTCGGCAAGCATCGCCGTGACTGCGTCCGCTTCCTCGGCACTCAAGGCGGCGGCGATAGGCTGCATGATGGGGTTGACGCGGGCTCCAGACGCGAAGTCGGCCAACTGCTTTCGCATGTAACCCGCCGAGAGACCGGCAAGCCTGGGAAAGCCAGCCGCCGCCATCCCTTCGCCCTCAGCCCCGTGACAGGTAATGCATGCCATCGCGGCAGGGTTGGCCCCGCCCTTCGTATAGACAACCATTGAATCGGCGGCATGGGCGGGCAGAAAGGCTGCTAACAGCACTCCCGTCAGCGGCCAGCGAGCGATATTCATAAAGCCTCCAGATCGTTTTTTATTGTTTTGGCAGCGGGGAGTGCTGTTTCGCCCTTTTTAACGTTTCGCTGAAAGCGGCCCCATGATCTTGGTCAGCGAATCGGGACGAGGTGCACCTTGCTGCTGTTGCAGACGTCCATTGTCGTCCAGATAGTAAATGGCCGGCGTTGCCGAGGCACCCATTTCCGCCATCAGCGTCAGGTTCGCCTCGAGCCTCTCTGTCAGCTTAGGCGATACGTCCTCAAGCGGCTCCAGTTTGCTCGCCTTTCCTGCGGTCTCGTGTGTGTTCAAGGCGGCCGCTGGATCCTTGGCTTCCAGAAGCGCAGCAGATTTACCCGCGCTGTCCGGACGTAGCATGCCGACCATGACATGGCGAAGCTGGACGTCGCCAGACTCGACCCACGGTCGGGCCTGCTTCCAGAACATGTTGCAGTACGGGCAGTTTGGATCGGAAAACATGTAGACGACTCGCGGCGCTTCAACAGAGCCGTCCTGAATCCAGGTGCTGCTCTCGAGCCGTTGCCACATTTCCTTGCTGAGGGGTTCGTAAACCAACCTTTCAAGGGGCGCACGCGTCAGGTCTTCGCCGGTGGCATCGAGCAAGCTGCCGATCAGAACGTGGTCACCGTCGGGCGTCAGGTACAACGCGATGCCCTGTCCGTTGTAGCGTGCTGCGTAGCCCTTCAATCCGCCCGGCGCCTCGAAGCTGCCGACCACTTCGGCGCCGCGAGCCTCAACGGCCTGGACCGCAGGAGGCAGGGCCTGTGCCAGCGCCACGGATGCGGGCAGCAAGGCCAGCGTTGAACAGAAAAAAGAGATCGGTCGTAGGTGATTCATGGCTGAGTGGTTACCTCCAGTTGTTCAAGAGCGCGTGCCAGACTGGCGCGAGACAGCTCACCGAGGTGGCTGCCGACCTGGCGTCCGTCGGCGTCGTAGAAAAGCGTTGTCGGTAGCGCCGAAGAGCCTATGTGCTGGCCGAGACGGCCGCCGGTATCGAGCAGCACGTTTTCCAAACCGAGCCCTTCGGCGCTGAGGAAGTCCGCGATGACCCGCTCGCCTTCGCCCTGGTTGACGAACAGAAAGGTCACCTCGCGCTGGTTGCGCTGTGCTTCGGCCAGCACCGGCATCTCTCGCCGGCAGGGCGGGCACCAGGTGGCCCACAGATTGACGACGAGCGGTTTACCGACGAAATCCTGCAAGGCAACTGGTTTGCCGTGACTGTCGCGCAGCCCCATCTCGGGAAGACGCGTGCCCTGCTCGAAGGCATGCAATGCAAAGGTCCCGAACCCCCAACTCAGCACACCTACAGCGACCGCAGCACCCAGCGGCTTGCGCAAACTGCCCTCCCGCCAGGCTAGCCAGACGCCAAGCAGCACAGCCACCAGCACGCCCGGCCAGGCAATGAACCCGCCGTCACGAATGTCGATCACGCGCCAGGGCTCATCACGGAAATGCTCGGCATAAACCAGCACGAATGTCAGCCGCGCGACGAGCAGCGCCACCAGCAGCAGCCTGAACAACTGCTGTTCAGGGTTGCGCTCGCTGCGCCGCCCAACCCACCAGCCGGTCAACATCGCGAGAAACAGGCTCACCAGTAGCAATACATGGGGAACGGCCAGGGCCAACGGCCCCACGTTCATCGTCATCATCAGCCTTGCTCCATCGTTTCGTTCCATGTGCTAAGGAATTGGCCGGCGTCGACTTCGCCGGTTATGCGGTGCGAACGGCGCTCCGCCCCGTCCGGGCCAATCAGCAGTAGCGTCGGCGGCCCCATGACCTGATAGCGGCCCAGCAGTTCGCGGGTGGCGGAATTGGTCTGCGTCACATCCGGTCGCAGCATGCGTACACCCTTGAGCGCAGCTTGCACCTGCGCGTTGCCAAACACTTCCTTCTCCATGACCTTGCACGACACACACCAGTCCGCGTAGTAGTCGATCAGTACCCATTGCCCGGCAGCTTTGGCGGCAGCGAGTTCACGATCAAGAACAGCCGGATCGGCGAAACCGACGAAACCCTGCGGGCCCTCGACCTCAGTTGCCGAAGCGACGTTGCTGGTGAATACGGCAAGCGGCCGATTCGGATCCTGGGCGCCACCCGCCGCACCCAGCACCAGCGCAACCCCCCATACGCCCGCTAACGCTGCAACGGAGCTGAGCAACACCTTGTGCAGCTTGAGCTGACGCGATAGCTGTAGCAGCGCGCTGGCAACCAGCAGCCAAAATGCGCCCCACACACCAACCCACCAGGAGTCCGTCAACAACGGGCGGAGCACATAGAGGGCCGCGACCAGAAATATGAAACCGAACGTGGTTTTGACGCGATCCATCCAGGGCCCCGGTTTCGGCAGGAAGCGATTGCCGACCGTCACCAGCAATACCAATGGCGTCCCGATCCCCAGGCCCAGGGCAAACAGCACCAGCCCTCCGTTGACGGCGCTGCCGCTCTGGGCGATATACAGCAATGCTGCGGCCAGAGGAGCGGTCATGCAGGGCCCGACCAGCAAACCGGACAACACCCCGAGCGCGCTGGCCCCAGCCAGGCTGCCGCCCTGGCGCGTGCGCCCGGCCTGCTCTAGTCGATCACGCAGACCAGCTGGCAACTGCAGCTCGAAGAAACCGAACATCGGCAGGGAAAGCAGAACGAACAGCCCGGCAAAACTGGCGATCAGCCAGGGCTGCATCAGCCACCCCTGCAGATTCGCACCGAGAAGCGCAGCCACGACACCCAGCGCTGCGTAGACCAACGCCATGCTGACCACATAGGAAGCGGCGAGCAGCATGCCGCGGCGAGGGCTGGACCGGCTGCCGACCACAATACCGGCAAGGATTGGCAGCATCGGCAACGAGCACGGCGCAAAGGCGAGCAGCAAGCCGAGCCCAAAGAAGATCAACAGGCTCCAGCCAAGCGGCTGTTGCGCCAGCCTGCTCGCCAGTGCCTGATCATCGGCCTGAACAGGCTCAGATGTCCCTGCATCAGGCCCCTTCAAATCGATCGTGCGAGTCTGCGGCGGATAGCACAGACCGGCATCGGCGCAGCCTTGCCATCCCAGTTCTAGCGTGGCGAGGCCTGCCTCGGCGATGGTGACCTCCAGGCTGTTGCGATAGACCTGCGAGTCACCAAAATACTCGTCGTGGTAGGGCTCCCCAGGCGGCAACTGCGGTTCGCCACCCGCTGCCAAGCCACCGAACCGCAGCCGCTCCTGATACAGGTAGTAACCGGGCGCGATGTCCCAGCGCAGCACGACACCGCCGCTGGCTGGGCGCTCTACATGTAGGCTGAACGCTTGGTCTACCGGTAAAAACGTCTCCTGCTTCTGACCAAGCGCGAACGGCGCGGCGCTCGCCAGCTGCACAAGCCAGAGGCAGCAGGCCAGAGAGAAAAGAACCGCTCGCATGAACTACACACCCCCGTCACTAGATTCAACGCGAGCATGGCGAATGGGGATTAAGGGGCCGTTAACGAATTGGCTTGGAGCTGACCAATGACCGATGAAGAAACGCCGACAAGCGACGCTTCGCGAGCAACTCAGCGTACCCTTTGATAACGCTCCGTTAATCGAGAAGCGCGATACTGACCGGTGCATTCAAGACGAGCTCCCCCATGCAGGTACTGCTAACAGAAGACAACGCACTCATCGCGAGTGGCATCGTTGCCGGGCTCCAAGCCCAGGGCTTCGGGGTGGCCCATGCCGCGACCGCCGCTCAGGCCGACGCGCTGCTGCGCACTGCCCGCTTCGATCTGATGATTCTCGACCTGGGGCTGCCCGACGAGGATGGCCTGCACTTTCTCCAGCGACTGCGGCGTCGCGGGCTCGAACTGCCCGTGCTCGTTCTGACGGCCCGGGATGCGGTGGCCGAGCGTGTCTCGGGGCTCCAGGCGGGCGCCGACGACTACTTGGTCAAACCCTTCGATCTGCGCGAACTGGCAGCCCGGCTGCATGCCTTGCTGCGCCGGGCCGCCGGACGAACGACGCACCTGATCGAACACGGCCCGCTGAGCTATGACCCGGCCGCCTGCGCGGCTTCCATGGCAGGCGAACCTGTTGACCTGTCCCGGCGCGAACAGGCGCTGCTGCAAGCGCTCTTGCAGAACCCGGGCCGGGTGCTTTCGGCCGAGCAACTCAAAAACGCGGTGTATGGACTGGACGACGAGGTCGAAAGCAACGCGCTCAACGTCCACATCCATCATCTGCGTCGCAAGCTGGGTAATGGCATCGTCGAAACCGTCAGGGGCCTCGGCTATCGACTGGGACCCGCCGGGCAGACAACCGAGCCCGCCAGAGCTCCCGACTCATGAGTTTGCGCCTGCGTCTGACCCTGACCCTCGGCGCCGCTTTTGTGCTGCTCTGGTCGGTGGCAGCCACCTGGATGCTGTTCGATGTGCGTAACCAGCTGATGCTGTCACTCGATCAGCGTCTGGCAGCATCGGCTCGGATGGTCGCAGGCCTGCTGGTGCAACTGCCGCAGCCGCAGCTGGGTGAAGGCGGCATCACTCGCCTGAGCGCAGAGCAGCTCGGCATCGAGAACGGATTGGCCTGCCAGGTCAGCTCGTTGCGCGGTGAGGTCCTGGCGCGTAGCCATGCGGCGCCGGACAGCCTGCTTGATGCCCAGCGCACCGGTTTTCATGACCAACTGATCGGCGACACCGCCTGGCGCAGCTTTACCATGATCCGCGACGGGATGCGCATCACCACGGCTGATCGTCTCGATGAACGCGCGACGCTCAAGCGCTCGGTGCTACTGGCTGCGGCACTGCCGGTACTGGTCGCCCTCCTCGGCAGCCTGATCGTGCTATGGATCGGCCTTGGCAAAGGCCTGTCGCCGCTCAGGCGAATCCGCACCGCCCTGGCGCAGCGCAGCGTTGACTCGGTCGAACCGTTGCACGTCGAACGGCTCCCACCGGAGCTGGTGCCGTTGGTGGAAACGCAGAACCAGCTATTTGCACGGATTGCACAAACGCTCGAACGCGAAAGGCGGCTGACCGATGATGCCGCCCACGAGCTGCGCAGCCCGCTGACCGCCATCAAGACTCATCTGCAGGTCGCGGCCATGACCGAGGGCGACACCGCCAAACGGGCATTGGCCCAGGCGGAGATCGGCACTGATCGCTTGCACCGAACGCTGGAGCAATTGCTGATGCTGGCACGCGTGGAGGGGCTTGTTTCCTTCGATGACGGCCTTCGATGTACGGCCGCCGAGGTGGCGCAACAGGCGATCGCTGACGCCAGCCAGCAGCCGGGACCCTGCATCGATTTAAACGTGGCGGCAGACGTGCCACTGCGTGAGCTGGCCATGCCGCCCGCCTTGGCCATCGCGGCGCTGCGCAATCTGCTGGACAACGCACGCCGGCATACGCGCCCAGAGTCCCACGTTCAACTGTCACTGGAGCAGCACGCTGAAGACAAGGTCTGCTTTAGGGTGGTCGATCACGGGCCGGCCATTGCCCCACAACAAGTCGAACGATTCACCGAACGCTTCTGGCGCAACAGCGAGGGTGACGGCAGCGGACTCGGGCTCTCCATCGTCAAGGCCATCGCCGAGCGCTGCGGTTGCGATCTGAGGTTCACCGCCCATGGCGATGGACTTCAGGTCGAGCTGATCGCCGGTCTGCAGGAGATCCCTCTCGAGGGGTCTGCGCGGCGGAATGACCGTCCAGCTCAACCGCCGATAGAGTAACGTTTGCGCCGCTATCCGATGGTAAGCGCTGCCAGCGGAGGCCGGTCGCGTCTCGCAGCGCGCACCAGGCCAAACGTTAGCCCGATGCTCAGCTCACGTGCTCCGCTGCTTGAGGCGCCTGGCAGTAGAGCTTGTACAACACCTGCATGACCTCCATCGCCTGTGGGCTCGCGATGCCGTAGTAGACCTGTTTGCCTTCACGACGGGTGCTGACCATGCCGTTGTGCCGCAGCACGGTCAGTTGTTGAGAAAGGGTCGGCTGAGTGATACCGGTCAGAGTCGCCAGATCGCCGACGCAATACTCACCCTGAGTCAGCTGGCACAACAGCAGCAGCCGGTCCGGGTTACCCAGAACCTTGAGCAGACCGCAAGCTTCCGCCGCATTGCTGCGGAGCGTTTCCATATCAATTTCTGACGCAGAGGCCATTTTCCACCGTTGATCAGGACAGGTTGACGGAACATTTTACCGATATATATCTCAATAAAGTGTTCCTGCTCGTCGGAGCGGTTCTCATCGGAACTCAGGGCGTCGCACAGCCTCCCTGTTCCCGTAGTCATTTTCTCGTCGCGCCAGCCCCACCAGGCACAGCGTGCAACAGGAGACTGCCATGACATCGAACCATCAGAACATTGCCACAAGTGACCAGGCGGATCGAGTTCGCCGCTCGACATCCGCGGCCCTCAATCACGCCATTGATCAACAAACCGACGACAACATTCGCCACTTCAGCCGGCTAGATAGACACTCGATCATGCAGCGCATCGACGCGCTGGATCGCGAGTGGGATGTTGAGCGGGCCTTGGAGGTCAACGCTTCGTCGCTCGCGCTGTCCGGCTTGTTGCTGGGGCTGACGGTGAACCGGAAATGGTTTCTGCTCCCGGGCGTTGTGCTGCCGTTTCTTCTGCAACACGGCCTCCAAGGCTGGTGCCCACCGCTCCCAATCATGCGCCGCTTAGGTATCCGCACGCGCGGCGAGATCGATCGTGAGAAGTTTGCGCTGCTGGAAATGCTGGACCAAACGCCGCAGCCATCTCATCACTGAACGGAGATGAAAATGATCTTTCGCCAGCTATTCGAGCCCATTTCCTCCACCTACACCTATTTGCTGGGCTGCGAAGAAACCGGACAAGCAGTGCTGATTGACCCGGTCATTTCCGCGATGGAGCGCGATCTGGCCGAGCTGGCGGGCCTCGGCCTGAAGCTGGCGTTTACGCTCGATACGCACATACATGCCGATCACATCACCGCGGCGCTGGAACTGAAGCGGAAAACCGGCTGCCGTATCGCAAGCCCTGCCATCGACAAGCTGGCCTGCACCGACGTGGGCATCGAGGAAGGCACCCCGTTTGAGGTCGGCAGCCTGCAGCTGGTGCCGTTGCACACGCCGGGCCATACGGATGGGCACTTCGCGTACCTGCTCGGCGATCGACTGTTCAGTGGCGATGCCCTCCTGATAGACGGCTGCGGCAGGACGGACTTCCAGAACGGCAGTGCGGACGACCTTTTCCACAGCGTCAGAGGCAAACTGTTCAGCTTGCCGGACGACACCCTGGTCTATCCCGGCCACGACTACCATGGCCGCCGCGTATCAACCATTGCTCAGGAAAAGCGCCGCAACCCGCGGCTGGGTGAGGCCGTGACGCTGGAGCGATTCAGGTCGATCATGGCAGAGCTGGATCTGCCATATCCGAAGTTCATCGACCACGCCGTCCCAGGCAATCGACAGTGCGGCGTGTGCCCATCAGACCTGTCGGAAAGCTACCGGAAATATTGCGAGCAGGTCGAACACAGCCCCCAGGGGTAGGCCGCAAACCGAGCGAGCAGACTGAGTCATCCACGTAGCTGACTCAGTTGCCGCTTGAGCAACTCGACCTGCCCCGTCTCCGCTCTCAGGCCTGCAGTCAGCTCGGCCTTTTCTTGCTCCAGCCGCTGAATGATCCCGCCGAGCCCCTGTAGCAACTCGCGCAGCACGGCGAGTTCCACCCTGTGTTGCCTGAGCTGCAGCCACTGCAGCCACGAAATGATGACCAGCACCAGAGCCGCACAGAGCGAGCCTCCCGTCACCAACCAGAACGTTCCCATTGCTCCCATAACCAAGTCCTTTTCTGTCGAGACCGGCACATCCGGCAAGCGCAGACATTATGTCGCTATACACGACAGGTCGATATTGTTTACCCGTACAGGTAAACAAAGGCAGCGGGTTCTGGAGGAACGCTTGGAGGTAGTGATGGATCCATAACGTGGCTTGAAGCACAGCGCTATGCGCCAGAAGCGCTTGAGCGAAGCTATCCAACAGCGACCTACAAGCGGCCAGACATGTCGCAAATAGCGACACGACGGGGCAGGATTGATGAGAGAGATCGGCGAGAGGGATAGCTGACGCCAGCCCGGCTCGCACTGACCAACATTGCGGCTAACCGTTCAGCGGGAATCTCTTTTCAGGCGATGAGCGGAAGCTACCAAATGCTCGTCAGCTGTCAGAATGACATCACGGCTGCAGAGGAGCAGCCATCTCCTGAATTGAGCACGAGCCTGCTAATCATGTCTTCCGAAAAACTCTACACCATTGTCCTGGAGCACAGCCTGGAGGTACTCCTCGAGGCCGCCACGATGGAGCAGGTCGAGGCGTTCTGGGATGCGTATGACACTCGGTATTTCGGCCTCCGTCTGGAGGAGGACAATGCCCAGCATGCGCGGGTGATTGTCACGGATGAGATCCCCGAGGACGAGGAAGAAGCCGAGCTGTGTATCGGCTGATCCCAACTCGATCAGTCAGCGTCAATATGCCCAGCGGACATGGCCTGCTTGCTGTCCAGCTGAAAGAACAATGACGCTGCCAGCATCGACATTGCCCCGATGCACAGGAAGGTCAGGTGAAACGCGTCCAGTACGGCCGCGCCATCCGCACCTGGCACAGTGAAGCCGCCCAGCAAGGCGCCGGCCGAAGCCACGCCCAGACTCATCGACAGTTGCACCACGACCGATAGCAGGCTGTTGCCGCTGCTGGCGTTCTGGTTGCTGAGCCCTACCAGCGTGACGGTATTCATCGCGGTGAATTGCATCGAGTTAACCATGCCGATCAGGCTCAGGTGCACGAGCAGCAGTACCGTCGGAGTCTGCCCGTCGATGGTCGCCAAACTGGCGATCAGGCTGCCGAGCAGCAGGGTGTTGCCGATCAGAATGCGCCGGTAGCCGAGGCGGTCAATCAGTGGCTTGGCCAATGGCTTGATGAACATCGCGCCGAGCGCCAATGGAATCATGGTCATGCCCGCTTGCGCCGGGGAATAGCCCAACGCGACCTGCAGCAGCAATGGCAGCAGAAACGGCAACGCCCCGCTGCCCAGGCGCGCAAACAGATTGCCGAAAATGCCAACGGCAAAGCTGCGGGCATGAAACAGAGACGGGCTGAACAGCGGTTTGTCGATGTGCCCCGCCCGCAGCCAGTAGCCCGCCAGGCAGGCACTGCCAATGACCACCAGCAGTAGCACCCGAGCATGGGGCATCTGCATTTCGCCGAGGCCTTCAAGGGCAATGGTGATCAGCACCATGGCGCTGCCAAATAGCACGAAGCCGAAGGTATCGAAGCGCATTCGCTCAGCGCTCTTCAGATCGGGCATGAAACGAAAGGCAGCGATGCAGCCAATCAATCCCACCGGCAGATTGATCAAAAAAATCCAGTGCCAGGATGCGTATTGGACCAACCAGCCACCCAGCGTCGGGCCAATCAATGGTCCGACCATGCCGGGCAGAGCGATGAACGTCATCACGCGGACGAATTCGCTGCGCGGGTAGGCCCGCAATATCACCAGACGCCCCACCGGCAGCATCAGCGAGCCCCCTACCGCCTGCACCACACGCGACATCACCAATTGATTGAAGCTGGTGCTCATCGCGCACAACAGTGAACCGAGCGTGAACAGCACGATGGCGGAAAAGAAGATCCGCCGGGTACCAAAGCGATCCGCTACCCAGCCCGAGGCCGGAATCAACAACGCCACGGTGAGCATGTAGGCGATGACCACTCCCTGCATGCGCAGTGGGTCTTCGGCAAGATCGCGTGCCATGGCCGGCAAGGCGGTGTTGAGGATGGTGCCATCAAGGGTTTGCATGAAGAACGCGATGGCGACCAGCCAGGGCAGTACGCGGGCGGTCCTGGCATCCAGTACAGCTTGAGTCATGAAATTCCCCGACTCCGAAAGTGCATATGGTAGGCCCCTATCGATCCACCTCGCAGCATTTAATCGTTCTCTCGACCCAACGACTGGCCATAGCCGCAGCGATGAGAACGGCTTTGCCACAACACGCGATCAGGGTGTGACAACTCAACGCAGCAAGGACTCCAAAGCCCCTCAAGACGCTGCCTGCCGCGTTATCAAACGCAGCGTCACGGACGATGCAGGGTATACGTTACAAAGTATTTCATTCAAAATTGACGCGAATCATTATCGTTAAGCATCACAGGTGCGAACCTTTCTGCGTCAACCATCCCATCTCTTCGGAGGCTTCATGCGCATTCCCGCTACCCTCGCCATCGCGTCGCTGCTGCTCACGCCCCTCGCCCAAGCCAAGGAATACCCCATCGGTGAACCGCAACAATGCGGCGGTATGGAGGTTGGTGCCGTTTACTTGCAGCCGGTCGAAATGGAGCCTGCCGGCATGATGCTCGACGCCGCCAAATCTGACGTTCATCTGGAAGCCGACATCGCCGCCACCGAAGGCAACCGTAACGGTTGGCAGGAAGGCAGCTTCGTTTCCTACCTGAACATTCGTTACTCGCTGAGCAAGAAAGGCTCGGACGAAAAAATCGAAGGCGACTTTCACCCGATGGTGGCCAACGACGGCCCGCACTATGGCGATAACGTCAAACTGATGGGCCCGGGCAAGTATCAGCTGACCTTCACCGTCTCGCCGCCAGACGGCAAGCACGCGATGTTTGGCCGTCACGTTGACAAGGAAACCGGCGTCGCGCCCTGGTTCGAACAGTGCACGCTGAACTACGAGTTCACCTACGCCGGCATCGGCAAGAAAGGCGGCTACTGAGCCGGAGGTCAGCATGCAACGCATCCTGCTTCCAGCCCTCGCCCTGCTCGCGGCCGGCTTTGCCGGCGGCGCCCAGGCCGGTCTGCCGACCTATGAGCTGACCATCCGCGACGGCCATTTCGAGCCGGCAACCATCGAAGTGCCGGCTCGCCAGCGCTTCAAGATCGTCGTGATCAATGCCGGCAAGGGGCCGACTGAATTCGAGAGCACACCCCTGCGGGTGGAAAAGGTGCTCTCACCCGGTGTCACCTCGTTCGTCGTGATTCATCCGCTCAAACCCGGCCGCTACCCCTTCTTCGATGAGTTCCACATGGACCTCCCGGAAGGCGAAATCATCGCCAAGTAGTCTCTTCACAGGAGAAGCGATATGGGCCAATCAATGTTCATCGTCTGGCGTGAAAGCGTCGAAGCGTTGCTGGTCATCGGCATTCTGCACGCCTGGTTGAGCCAGCAGCCAGGCAACCGTCATGCGCTGCGCATGCTCTGGGGCGGCGTGGTTGCCGGCCTCGGTTTGGCTTCGTTGCTGGGCTGGGGCATTCTCAGCGCCGGCGACTGGCTGGCCGGTCCCGCCGGCGAGTGGTTCCAGTGCGCCATGCTGCTGGCTGCCGCGCTGTTGATCCTGCAGATGGTCGGCTGGATGCACCACCATGGACGCGATCTCAAACGTAATCTGGTCGACAGCGCCGCCGCGCACCTCAGCCAGGGCAGCGGCATTGGCTTGCTGGTACTGGCGATGCTCGCTGTGGCGCGTGAGGGCAGCGAAACGGTGGTGTTCCTGTATGGCATCGGCCATCAGCAGGACGGTTCGGACCTGACCGGTTTCGTCATCGGCGGTGTGCTTGGCTTTGCGCTCGCGCTGCTGAGCTACGCGGCATTGCAGGCTGGCAGCCGGCTGTTCTCCTGGAAGCGTTTCTTCAGAGTCAGCGAGGCACTGTTGCTGTTGCTCGGCGCGGCGCTGCTGATGGCTGGCCTCGACCGCTTCAGCGGCCAGCTGATGGGCATGGACGTGCCTGAAGTGCTTTACACCGTTTTCGGTGACCCGGTCTGGGACACCTCGGCCCTGCTCGATGACGGCGGCACCCTGGGCAGCACCCTTGCGGGGCTGACCGGTTACCGCGCCATGCCTTCGCTGGCCGCGGTAATGGTGATGGCGCTGTACTGGCTAGCCGTCTGGGCCTGGCTGCGACCGAAGCCGGAGGCTCGTCTGGAGGCTCGCACGGCATGATCACCAACGCCCCCTGGCTGGCGCGCATCGGCGACCTGCTACGCCAGCACGCCAACACCATCCGCCTGATCCAATGGCTGGTGGTTGGCTTCTATCTGGTCCTGCTGCTGGTTCCAGCGGTGCTTTCGCTGCCGCCGTCCGAAGCGCGGATGCTGGACAACATCACGGCGTTCGCCCAGTTCCTGTTCTGGGGGCTGTGGTGGCCGTTCGTGCTGCTGTCAATGGTGCTGTTCGGCCGGCTCTGGTGCGGTGTGCTCTGCCCGGAAGGCTCGCTCAGCGAATGGATCAGCTGGCGCGGGCTGAACAAGCGCACCCCGCAGTGGATTCGCTGGAGCGGCTGGCCGACCATCGCGTTCGTGCTGACCACCGTCTATGGCCAGCTGATCAGTGTTTATGACTATGGTCGCGCCGCCGCGCTGATCCTTGGCGGCTCGACGGTGGCCGCGATGATCGTTGGCTTCCTCTATGGCCGTGGTAAGCGCGTCTGGTGCCGGCACCTGTGCCCGGTGAGCGGCGTGTTCGGCCTGCTCGCCCGGCTGGCGCCGATGCACTACAAAGTCGACGAGGAGCTGTGGAAGGCCAACCAGGGACCGAAGCTCGCCACGCCCAACTGCGCCCCGCTGATCGACATCCGCCGCATGCAAGGCAACAGCGAATGCCACGCCTGTGGTCGCTGCAGCGGCCAGCGCGGCGCTGTCGCCCTCGCCGCCCGCTCGCCGAATCAGGAAATCCTCATTGTCGGCAACCAGCCGCAACAAGGTCATTGGGACAGCACGCTGCTGCTGTTTGGCATGATCGGGCTGGCCATGGGCGCCTTTCAGTGGACGGTCAGCCCCTGGTTCATCACCCTCAAGCAGACCGCAGCCGAGTGGCTGGTCGATCGCGACATCTTTTGGCCGCTGGAGGCCAACGCGCCCTGGTGGCTGCTGACGCATTATCCGCAGAACAACGATGCGTTCACCTGGCTCGACGGTGCGGCGATTCTCACCTACATCGGTGCTAGCTCACTGCTGATCGGTGGTGCGCTGTGGCTGCTGTTGCAAGGTGCGGTGAGGCTGATGAACCGCGGCGACAACGTGTTTCATCACCTGGCGCTGACACTGACGCCGCTGGGCGGCGCCGGACTTTTTCTCGGTCTTTCAGCCACCACCATCAAGCTGCTGCGCTACGAGGGTTTCATCCTTGCCTGGGCGCAGCCGACCCGCGCGCTGCTGCTGGTTGGTGCCGTCGGCTGGAGTCTCTACCTGGCCTGGCGCGTGATCAGCCGCCACGGCGCCAATGGGTTGCGTCGGATGGCGGCATTCGGTTGCGTGGGGCTGGCGATCGCGGTGGTTGGTTACGGCTGGTATCTGCAATTCTGGGGTTGGAGCTGATTCGTACAGTCAGAACGGCGGGCTGAAGCCCACCCTGCCTAGTTGAATCACTCGTGCCGGTGGATAGGCTGCGGCGGAACCTCGTCCGCCCACTCTACTGTTAGGTATTCAACCGTAGGGTGGGCTTCAGCCCACCGCCACGTCGATGGACCAGCGCACAGGTTGACGGGTGTCGCTACAGGGGCAAGGCTGACTCTGATCTCGCGCTTCGCGAGCACGCGCCAGCACCGAAATAGTCGGAGGGCGCCGACTGCCCCGAAGAGGGATCATCGACAGCGTTTGGGCGCGCAATACCTTTAGTATTCGCTGCAGGTTTTTCTCAGCGAGTCGGCGTTATGTCTATCAACTGGATCTGCAAACACCACACCGAACTCAGCGCGCAGCAGCTCTACGCGATTCTGCGCCTGCGCGCTGAGGTCTTCGTGGTCGAGCAACAATGCGTGTACCTGGATGTGGACGGCAAGGACCTGCTGGGCGATACCTGCCACCTGATGGCCTGGCAAGAGCAGCAATTGGTCGCCTACCTGCGCCTGCTCGACCCCGTTCAGCAGGACGGCAACGTGGTGATCGGCCGCGTCGTTACTGCACCTTCGGCTCGCGGCCAGGGCATTGGACATAAATTGATGGTGCAGGCACTCGACCATGCCGGGGAAAAGTGGCCGGGGCGGCCGTTCTACTTGTCAGCACAGGCCCACCTGCAAGGCTATTACGGGCGCTACGGCTTCAAGCCGGTGGGCGAGGTCTATCTCGAGGATGGGATTCCGCACATTGGCATGCGCCGGGATCTCGGATAACCGCGCGGAACAGCCGCTCGGGGCAGCATCGTCTGGCCGCTGGATACCGACGCCGGCTCCAGCCAGAGCGATAGGCGTGAAGGCTGAAGGTTATCGGCCCTCACGGCGCCAAGAGGCCGTGGATCGTTTACGCAGACGGTGGGCTGAAGCCCACCCTACCGCTATGTACCGCCCGTAGGGTGGGCTTTAGCCCACCGCACGCCGCATCGACGGCCTTCTCCCCTTACCCTCGCAGTATGAACGACGGAAACAGCCTCCCCATCCGGTCCCAGAGCTTTTGCTGATCGTAGGGTGCACGGCTATCGGCGAGGCCGTCGTCGAGCATTTTCGCCGTGCGCACGCATTGCACGGCGAAGCGCTCGACACCGAGTTTGCGCAATCGCTGCGCCATCTCCCACAGACGTTCGGCGTCGAACAGCTGCCAATGGACCGTGGTTCGGCATTCGTGCGCGACGCCGCTCTCCAGCAGCGCCTCGAGGCTTTTCCAGTTGGCTTCGCCGCTCCCCTCGACCCCCGTGATCAGTCGACCGTGCTCCGGCAACGCCTTGACGTCGAACCCCACCCAGTCCACCAGCGGCAGCACCTGGCGGAACAGTTTCGGCTTGATACCGGCGCTGTGCAGGCCGATCTTGAAGCCCTTCGCGCGCACCTGCGCAATGGCATCCGGCAGCGCCAGTTGCAGGGTCGGCTCGCCGCCGCTGAACACCACCGCCTCGAGCAGACCAATCCGCTGATCGAGAAAGCCGAGAATCTCCGCCCAGCTGCGCTCCTCGGCGCCACAGGTCGGGATCAGCTCAGGGTTGTGACAATAGCGGCAACGCCAGCCACAGCCCTGGCAGAACAGAACGCAGGCCAGATGATCGGGAAAGTCGAGGGTGGTCAGGGGCACCATGCCCCCGACCCGTAGCGCGGCGCCCATGACTAACGCGCCAAACCGGCGGCCTGCTCGGTGAAATGGGTGCGTTCACGGTGCTCGGATTGTTTGCCTGGGTTGAACGCCGCGACCGGACGGTGATAGCCCATCACGCGGGTCCAGACTTCGCAGCGCTGACGTTGGGCTTCGGGGAGTTGAGTGGTTTGGGTCATGTGTCGCTCCTTCAGGGTTGGGTTTTAGACCGATGCGCCAGTTGGCGCGCTGATAGATGATCGCCAGCAAGCTGGCTCCTACGGAACCAGATCAGGCGCAGCAGCTTTGCTGCTTGGCGACCAGCACCTCGTCGCACTTGGGGCAGAACTCGTGTTCACCGCTCAGGTAGCCATGAACCGGGCAGATCGAGAACGTTGGGGTGATGGTCAGGTAAGGCAGGCGGAAGCGTCCCAGCGCGGTGCGCACCAGATTCTTGCAGGCCTGTGTCGAGGAGATCTGCTCGGCCATGTACAGGTGCAATACGGTGCCGCCGGTGTATTTGGTCTGCAGCTCGTCCTGCAGCATCAGGGCTTCGAACGGGTCGTCGGTGAAGCCCACCGGAAGCTGCGAAGAGTTGGTGTAGTACGGCGCCTCGGCAGAGCCCGCTTGTAGAATTTCCGGAAAGCGCTTGCGGTCTTCCTTGGCGAATCGGTAAGTGGTGCCTTCGGCGGGCGTCGCTTCGAGGTTGTAAAGGTGGCCGGTTTCTTCCTGAAAGCGCACCAGCACGGCTCGAACATGGTCGAGCAGGTCGACGGCCAGACGCCGGCCGGCTTCGGTGTGCAAGCCCTCGGTATCCTCGGTGTAGTTGCGCACCATCTCGTGCAGCCCGTTCACGCCAATGGTGGAGAAGTGATTGCGCAGCGTGCCCAGGTAACGCTTGGTGTAAGGATAGAGCCCGGCATCCATGTGGTGCTGGATCACCTTGCGCTTGACCTCCAGGCTCTGCATGGCCAGTTCAAGCAGCGCATCGAGATGCTCGATCAGCCCGGGCCAGTCGCCGGAATGCAGATAACCCAGGCGTGCGCAGTTGACCGTCACCACGCCGAGCGAGCCGGTCTGCTCGGCCGAACCAAACAACCCACCCCCGCGCTTGAGCAATTCGCGCACGTCCAGCTGCAAGCGGCAGCACATCGAACGCACCTGATTGGGCTGCATATCCGAATTGAGGAAGTTCTGGAAGTACGGCAGGCCGTAACGCGCGGTCATCTCGAAGAGGCGGTCGGCGTTTTCGCTGTCCCAGGGGAAATCGTGGGTAATGTTGTAGGTGGGGATCGGAAAGGTGAATACCCGGCCCAGCCCGTCACCCGCCTGCATGACCTCGATATAGGCGCGGTTGATCAACTCCATCTCGGCCTGTAGCTCACCGTAGGCGAAAGGCATCTCCTCACCACCGATGTAGGGAATCTGCTCACGCAGGTCTTCGGGGCAGACCCAGTCGAACGTCAGGTTGGTAAAGGGAGTCTGCGTGCCCCAGCGCGACGGCACATTGAGGTTGTAGATGAACTCTTGGATGGCCTGACGGATTTCGGCGAATCCCAGGCCGTCCTTGCGCACGAAGGGCGCGAGATAGGTATCGAAGCTGCTGAACGCCTGGGCACCCGCCCACTCGTTCTGCAGGGTGCCGAGGAAGTTGACCATCTGCCCCAGCGCGCTGGACAGGTGCTTCGGCGGTCCCGCCTCAACGCGTCCGGGTATGCCGTTGAAGCCTTCGTTGAGCAAGGTGCGCAGCGACCAGCCCGCGCAATAGCCGGCGAGCATGTCCAGGTCGTGGATGTGCAGATCGCCCTCGCGATGGGCGATGCCGATTTCCGGGCTGTAGACCTCGTCTAGCCAATAATTCGCAGTGACCTTGCCCGACACGTTGAGAATCAGCCCGCCCAGCGAATAGCCCTGGTTGGCATTGGCGCGTACCCGCCAGTCTTCGCGCGAAAGGTATTCGTTCATCGATGAGGCGACATCGACCAGTGACTTGCGATCACGCCGCAGCCGACCATGTCGCTCGCGGTAGACGATGTAGGCGCGCGCCGTGTCGTAGTAACCCGCCTCCATCAATACGCGCTCGACCGCATCCTGAGCCTGCTCGACCTCCACCACCCGCTGCGGCAGGCGTACCAGGACCTGAGCAGCCAGCGCCTGGGCAGTGGCTTGTTCGAACTCACCGGTGGCCAGGCCCGCGGCCTCGATTGCCGCGCCGATCTTGTCCAGTACGAACGCGACCAGCCTCCCATCCCGCTTGCGCAGCGAGACCGGTCGATTCACTTCTTCAAGCCCCAGCATCATGCCTCCATCACCATATGTAGTTACAAAAACTTCTTTAAACACTAGATGATGTGAAATGTAGGCAATTACGTCCGCAAGCGAATTGACCATCGTCAATTCACCTTGGCCGTATTTTTATAATGGCTCTGAGGCAACCGCGGCCGACGATCTTGTCTGCGATCAAGGAAGGTGGGCGATGCGTGCTCCTAGGATGCAACGTCGAACAATCCCGGACAGGTGCCGGTGGAGGAACCATGCTGACCGAAACATCCCTCGTTGCGGACCTCCGCCGACACCACCTGTTCAGCCGATTGCCAGAAGCCGCGCTACAGGAAGTGTGCGCCTCGGCCAACCTCAAGCGGCTGCCCGCCGGTGCCTCGCTGTTTCATCAGGGCGACAAGGCGGAGCGGTTCTATTTTCTGTTCAGCGGTCAGGTGAAACTGCACCGCGTAGTCTGCGACGGCCAAGAAAAACTGGTCGAGGTCATCCGCGCTGGCGAGTCATTTGCCGAAGCCTTGCTGTTCACTGGCGCGCCGAACTATCCGGTCAGTGCCACGGCACTTAAGGCCAGCCTCCTCGCCAGCCTCAACGGCCCGCACTACCGACGCATGCTCGAGCAACACCCGAGCATCTGCCTGGACATACTCGGCACCCTGAGCATTCGGCTGCATCAGCGTCTGAACGAAATCGACACCCTGACGCTGGCCAACGCCAGTCATCGCGTGGTGCGCTTTCTCTATCAGTCGCAAGAGGACGACAGCGGCGTGGTCACCCTCGATGTGCCCAAGCGTCTGATCGCCTCCAAGCTGGGCATTCAGCCAGAAACCTTTTCGCGCATCCTGCACCGGCTGATCGAGTCGGGAATGATCAGCGTGCAGCGCCGGCGCATCGAGATACTCGACAGCCGGGGCCTGGCCGCTTATCAGGACTGAACTGCGACGGATTGCCCCAGCTTCTTGACGATCGTCATGGGCCACCGCTGCATTGGCCCGGATACTTTCGCTGGCCCTTTCGAATCGGGAGAACCGCATGTCCGCACCCCGCCTGCCCCTCGTCTATGCCTGCTCGGGTTGCTCCAACGTGGCGCAACTGGCCAATACCCTTGCGGTGCGCCTGGATCGTGCCGGTCTGGCCGAAATGTCCTGCATTGCCGGTGTCGGCGGCCGGGTCAGCTCGCTGGTCAATAAGGCCAACTCTGGCCGAGCGATCCTGGCTATCGACGGCTGCCCGCTGCATTGCGCACGCGCCTGCCTCGCGCAGCACGGCGTAGTCGCGAACGTCCATATCACCCTCAGCAGTTACGGACTGCGCAAGCGCTACCGTGAAGATTGCTCCGAAGCCGAAGCCGATGCGCTGTTCGAGGACATGCGCAACATCATTGCCAGCGACCGGATGAAACCGCGGCACCGGCTGCACTCGGTGTAACGCCCAGCAAAGACGCCACAGATTGCGTGCTACCGGCGCAGCGGGTAAGTGTCAGATCAGGCGCTTACCGGCTGCGCACGGCCGGCCTGCGCCACTTCCTCGCCCGCGCCTTGCAGCACTTTCCACAGCCACGGCGGCAACAGGTCCGGGTCCAGGCTGTCGATCAGGTTCTTGATTGCCAGGCCGAGTTCGGTGTCGCCTTCGATCACCAACCGGCGACGAAAGAACAGCGTATCCGGGTCTTCCTGACGACTGGCGAGCAACAGGAACTCACGCCAGTTGCCACGGATGGTCACCTGGACCGGCGCCTGCTCGGCGATGCGCAACTTCTGCCGGTCGCAACTCAGGCACCAGGCCAGCTTGAGGTCGACGACTTCCAGGCGCATCCAGTGGCCTTCCAAGGCCTCGAAGGCATCCTCAGCCAATGGCTCAGCGAAGAGCTGATTCAGGCTGCGCTCCAAGGCGATACGTTGCAGCGCGAATGGGGTTCGCGCGGCCAGCGGCAATAGGTGCTCGCCGAGTTTCAATAAATGTGCACGAGGGCTCAGCATAGTCCGGCCTCCTCGGCGCGCAGCATGCCAGGCTGGCCATGCCAGTAACCGTTGCAGCCGTCAACGGCGAGCGGTGGCAGGCTACCTTTGCGCACCGCATCAAATGCCTGAACGACCTCGGTCATGCCCGATGCGCGCGGGCTCAGCCGCAGCAGCTCGGCACCGCTCTCGACCAGCGCCGGATAGTCCGCCAACAGATTGCTGACCGAGGCCGACAGGGTCTGGATGCCATTGATGGTGAACAGCGCCTCGCCTTCCTGGCTCAACAGCGGGATGCCTTCTGGGTAGTTCTGACAGCAGAACTGGCAATCGTCCTTCGGCCGATTTTCCGCGCGGGCGGTGAAACAACGCGCCGAGTACGCCAGCGGAAGGTGGCCGTAGGCGAAGATCTCGATTTCCGGCACGGCGACACCAAGCTGAGACAGCTGCGCACGCGCGTCGCGGATCATCGCCCCGGAAATCTCCACGGGCGGCACCCAGCGCTGCATGCCGCTGCTGACCAGCTCGGCCAGTGCATGGCCGTTGTAGAGGTTGAGCGCCGGCCCGCCCACGAAAGGCACGCCCTTCTCGGACAGGTACTGCACCGCACCCATGTCGTTGGCCTCGACCATCAGCTCGCCGTTCTCACAGAGCCGACGCAGGCTGGACAGCTCCGAAGCCGCCTCGACCAGCGCAAGACCGGACAGCACCAACTGCGCCGCTGATTGCTGTTTCAGCTCACGCGCCAAACCAATCCAGTCATCCAGCCCCATGTCGCGGCGCTTGGAGCAGACGGTTTCACCGAGATAAATCACATCGAGCGGCATGTCTGCCATGTCGGCGTAGAAGTCCAGCGTCTGCTGGCGATCCCAATAGAACAGCACGGGGCCTAGGCTGAGTTTCATAACTGCTCCTTGCTGAAGAGATTCACTGCCACGCCCGGTGATAAGCGCCAAGGGTCGTTTGCGAGCCCTCCGACAAGCCATCGAGCACTGCGCGCCAGCCTGGCTGCACGGCATAACGCTGCGGCGCCTGCAGATAGGCGTCCAGCGCCGAGCGCCAGACGCGGGTGACCTGCTCGACATAAGCGGGACTGCGCTGCCGCCCCTCGATCTTCATTGCCGTGACACCGATGTTCGCCAGCTCAGGAATCAGGTCCAGAGTATTCAGGCTGGTGGGCTCTTCCAGTGCGTGGAAGCGCTCGCCATTGACCATGAAGCGGCCCTTGCACAGCGTCGGATAGCCGGCTGACTCGCCTTCGGCGTAACGGTCGATGAGCACATTATTCAGCCGCGAGGTCAGCCCTTCCGGCTCCTCGCTCCAGCGCACCGCCTTGGCTGGCGAGCAGACGCCGCACAGATTCGGTGATTCGCCGGTGAGATAGGAAGACAGGTGGCAACGCCCCTCTGCCATGATGCATAGGCTGCCGAAAGCAAACACTTCGATCGGCACCGGACTGCTGGCGGCGACCTGCTTGACCTGCTTGAGCGACAGCACCCGCGGCAGCACTGCGCGCTTGATGTTGTAGCGTTGCTGATAGAAATCCAGCGCGGCGGCATTGGTCGCCGAGCCCTGCACCGACAGATGCAGGTTGAGCTGCGGGTGGCGTTTGGCGGCATAGCCGAGCACGCCCGGATCGGCGGCGATCAGTGCGTCCACGCCCAGGTCAGCGGCCTGGTCCACCGCTCGCTGCCAACGGGACCAGCCTTGTGGCTGGGCATATGTATTGACGGCAATGTAGAGCTGGCGGCGCTTCTCGCGGATCAGCTGCAGCCCCTTGTCGAGCTGCTTCGCATCCATGTTGAGGCCAGCGAAATGGCGGGCATTGGTGTCGTCACGAAAACCGACGTAGATGGCGTCGGCACCCTGCTGAACGGCAGCCTTGAGCGCGGGCAGGCTACCTGCTGGACAGACCAAGTGCATGGCAACTCCTAGACATGCGGAATCATGCGCACCCTGCCAACGGCAACGGTGCCCGTCCGGGCCGGACGGAAAGTCGGCAGTCTAGGTAGGCCTCCGACGAGAGGCATTGATAAGCGTCAAGGGGACGAAGCTGGCAGGCAACGAAGCCAAGAGAACAAAACCAGCCGCAGAAGCAAGACCAAGCTGGGCCCTTCGGAGCCCAGGCTCGCGAGCAAGCTCGCTCCTAAAGGGCGCTGGCCTGGCAATCAGGACGCCGCAATCATTGCGATGACCGTCCGATCGGAAGCTGCGTTATATCCCTTCGTCGCCCTGATATTCCTCAGTCGCGCGAACAACGGCGTCCCGCCAGTTTCCGGACTCCTCGGCGAGCAGACGCATCGCCTTGAGGCTCGACTCGAACGCCTGCTGATAATGCTGCGGATTGTTCTCGCT
This sequence comes from Pseudomonas sp. 10B238, assembly GCF_000970615.1. Lineage (NCBI taxonomy): Bacteria > Pseudomonadati > Pseudomonadota > Gammaproteobacteria > Pseudomonadales > Pseudomonadaceae > Pseudomonas > Pseudomonas sp. 10B238. The sequence continues at coordinate 53,800 of NZ_KQ033941.1, read as the reverse complement.
GGCTGCTCGGTCGGCGTGCGCCTGAGCCTCGCTCAGCAGCTGGTTGAACTGGTCATGGTCCAAAGCCATGGAAATCTCCTCGTCGTGATGATGAAAGCTTAGACCGCCGCCCGACAAAGACGACTCACGCCGACTGGCGGAACAGGACCCAGCTGTATCCCGTCCCAACGAGCGCTCATTTCAGTTTCAAACGCCGCGCCAGCTTGTGCAGGTTGCTCGAGTCGACATCCAGTAACCGCGCCGCCTGCGCCCAGTTTTCACCGCAGGCCTCCAGCGCCCGGATGATTGCCTGGCGCTGGGCGCCATCGACGGTTTCGCGCAACGAGACGATCTCAGCCTCCGTCGCCAGGGGTTCGACCTCAGCAGCCGGAGCGAAGGCGCCGACGTGTTCGCTGTCCAGATCCAGCAGCTCCGGCTCGAGCGTGAGGATTTCGCTGCGCGAGGCGCCACGGCTGAGCAACCGCAGCGCCGCTCGGCTGATCACATGCTCAAGCTCGCGGACGTTGCCCGGCCAGGCGTAGCCGAGCAATGCCCGCTCGGCGGCCGGCGACAGCCGCATGCTGCGCAAGCCCAGCCGGGCGCGGTTCAGCTCGAGAAAGTAGCCGGCCAGAATCAGGACATCGTTGCCACGCTCGCGTAAAGGCGGGATCGGCGCCGGATAAACCGAAAGTCGGTGATAGAGATCCGCGCGGAAATGTCCATCTCGTACGCTTTCGCGCAGGTTGCGGTTGGTCGCCGCGATGATGCGTACGTCCACCTGACGCGGCTTGTCGGCCCCGAGGCGCTGGATCTCCCCGTTCTGCAAAGTGCGCAGCAGCTTGGCCTGCACCACCAGCGGCAGCTCGCCCACCTCGTCCAATAGCAGCGTGCCGCCGTTGGCAGCATCGAAACGTCCGGGACGGTCCGTGGTAGCGCCCGAAAACGCACCCTTGACGTGCCCGAACAGCTCGCTCTCGGCCAGCGATTCGGGCAACGCGGCGCAATTGACCAGCACCAGCGGCTTGTTGCGGCGCCGCGAATGTCGATGCAGCCAGCGCGCGAACAGCTCCTTGCCCACGCCGGTTTCGCCCAGCAGCAGCACTGGCAGTTCCGAGTCGGCAACCACTTCCAGCTCACGCAACAGCTCGCGGATCACAACGCTTTGCCCAAGAATTTCGCCGTCGCCCGGCACCGGGGTGGTTTCCAGCACGTCGCTACGCGCCAGCCGCAGGCCGCGATTTTCGTGTTCCAACCGGGTGATGCGGATGGCTGCCTCGATCACCAGCGTATAACGCTGCAGATCACGCCGCGCCTCGTCATCGAAGGTGCCGGCATGCAGCGCATCGAGGGTCAGCGCGCCCCACAGCTTGCCCTCCACGAACAGGCTCACGCCCATGCAATCGTGCACCGGCAGAGGCTCGCCCACATGCGCATCGAGCAGCCCGTCGTACGGGTCTGACAAACGGCTGTCGGGCTCGAACCAGGTGGGTTCACGCTGCGAGAGGATGGCGGCCAGCCGCGGATGCTGAGCCACCACGAAGCGCCGCCCAAGGGCCTCCTGCACCAGCCCCACCGCAGCCAGCGGGCGCAGGGTGTCCTCGTCGAGACGTAGCAGCACCACCGCACCACAGCGAAACCGCTGATGCAGCGTGTGCACCAAGCGTTGCAGGCGAACCGCATTGGGCAGTTCGGTGACAAGGTCAGCCAGCAGTGCTTCTTCCATCATGGTGATTACTACCCCTATGGTTTTTTAAACCCTATACCGCCCAGGTACATTTCACCACCATTAATATTTATATCTTATAAATCAATAACTTGATGATGGCATAGCGCTTGCGTTGTTCTGAGTACTTCCACCCTTGGAAACGCCACCATGACGACTGCGCTTACCGAGCAAACCCTGGGCAGCCTGGCCTGCCTGATCCCTGGCGCCACCCGCGTGTTTCGCCATTACAAGCTGGACTTCTGTTGCGGTGGCGACACCCCGCTGCGCGACGCTGCCCTGCAGCGCAACCTTGACGCTCAGGTGATCGCGGACGAGTTGGCGGCATTGGGAAGCGAGTCCACGACTGAGCCTGACTGGCGCAATGTGCCGGCCGGATCGCTGATCGACTACCTGCTCGAACGCTTTCACGAACGTCATCGTGAGCAGTTCCCAGAACTGATCCGCTTGGCCACCCGTGTCGAGCAGGTGCATGGCAACAAGGCGGACTGCCCGACCGGGCTCGCCGAACATCTGTGGTGCATGCAGCAGGAACTGGAAAGCCACATGCTCAAGGAGGAGCAGATCCTCTTTCCGATGCTGCGCCGCGACATGCAATTGCCGCAGACCCAAGGCCCGATCGCAGTGATGCGCTACGAGCATGACCAGCACGGCGCCGCCCTTCAGCGCCTGGCCGAACTCACCGATGACATCACCCCACCGGCAAACGCCTGCAATACCTGGCGCGCGCTGTATCGCGGGCTCGAAGAGCTGCGCAGCGACCTGATGCAGCACATTCATCTGGAGAACAACGTCCTGTTCGCCCAGGCGTCTGCGCACTGAGGCGACAACAACGCTACGGGCCAGACGGCCCGCCCCAGCAGTACCGGAGGTGCATATGAAAGCAGTCATCCAACCCTTGGCGTGGGGCCTTGCAATGGCGTCGATGCTGGCACTGGCCAGTGGCGTGGCACTCGACGTGGTGGTCGATACCGCGCAAGCAACGGTTACTCACGACGGGCACGGCGCGCACGCTGCGTCACCCGCTGGCGGCGAGCAGCAGTGGGCAACCGATGCCGCCCTGCGTGAAGGCATGACGCGCCTCCGCCAAGCCGCCGAGGCCGCGCTGCCAGACGATCCGGCGCAACCGATCAGCGAGCGCCAGGCCTTGGCATTGCAGAAGGAGGTCGAGGACAGCGTTTCCTACCTGATCGCCAATTGCGAATTGTCTGCACAGGCCGACGCGGCGTTGCACGGGTTACTCGCCGACCTGCTCGGCGGTGCCAAGGCACTGGCCGTGCCCGCCGAGCGAGCCGACGGCGTCCAACGGATCCACGTCGCGCTTGAGCGCTATCCAAGCCTGTTCGCCCCGCCGCACTGGAACGAAACCGTCATATCGGGTCAGTGAAACCAGATACGCAAGAGGATCCTGTCTCAGCCCTCGTGCTAATCCGGCCTGCATCAATACTTGTGCCATGGCATCTGGGCTAGGCTTTGTAACGACTCTTCATTGCGCTCTGCCCCTGCTTTGGTCAGCCAGTTTGAGCGCAGCTATCGTTCCGCTCCGTCAACCTTGATTGCGGACGGCTAATTATTAGAAATAAGGATGCCTTGCATGGTGCTTCATCGCGTACATAACCAGATTCTTCGCAGCCACCACCTGTTCGAACCGCTCAATGACGAGCAGATGGACGAGCTGATGAGCGCAAGCCAGCTGCTCAACCTGGACAAAGGCGACAACCTCTTTCACCAGGGCGAACCGGCACACTCGTTCTATTTCGTGATTTCTGGCGCAGTAAAGATCTACCGCCTGACCCCGGACGGGCAGGAAAAAGTCTTCGAGGTGATCGGCAATCGCCAGACCTTTGCCGAAGCGATGATGCTGATGGACACGCCCAACTACGTCGCCTCGGCCCAGGCCGTGTGCCCGACGCAGGTCTACCGCTTCTCCAACACGGCATATATGCGTCTGCTGGAAGCTAACCAGAAGCTCTCCTTTGCCCTGCTCGGCAAACTGAGCGTGCGCTTGCACCAACGCATCAATGAAATCGAGACCCTCTCGTTGAAGAACGCCACTCACCGCGTGGTGCGCTATTTGATGACGCAGCTGGCGCGTCTGAAGGATGAAGGCAACAGCTTCGAGCTGCCGATGGCCAAGCAGCTCATTGCGGGCCACCTGTCGATCCAGCCGGAGACGTTTTCACGGATCATCAGGCGCTTGATCGACGAGCAAATCATCACTCAGGAAGGTCGGCAAATCACCATTCTCGATCGCCAACGCCTCGAATCCTTCGAGTGACGGGCAAGCGGATCAACAATCCTTACAGCCCCTCGCAGCGAACCGTGCGGCAGCGACAAGCTAGCTCTTGCAACGGGTTGATATTGGTCAATCTCAAACAGAGGCTGGACGTGGCAATCTGGAACTGACCTAGAGAGGACGCGGCCATGCCCAGATGCCTGTACTGCCAGCAACCCAACCCGCCGCAGGAAGCCGAGTGCAGCAACTGCGGCATGCCCCTCCCCGCCCTGGCTGATACCGCCGGGGAACGACGGCAAAGCAGATTTTTCTGGTTTTGCATCGGCCTTGCCATCTTCTGCGCAGTGATGATCGTCTGGCTGCCGCGCAACCTGTTCTAGACGGTTCGTAGTGCGGATCATGCTTGCCCGATCCATCGGGTGACGATCCACCGGGTGGCGATCCACTGAGCGGTATGGTGGTGGATGTGAAAAGCGACATCTGCCCTACGAATCACCCTCGCCCTGAGGCAACTTCGGGAGAATGGATAGCGACATCAAGCTTGGCGGGCAACAGCCTCTCGATAGATGCCTTGGTGGGCTGAAGCCCACCCTACAAAACCGCCGGTGTGCTCCGACCGCATTGCTGGGCCATCTGGCAGAGTGGGCTTCCGTCCATCAAAGCAACGTCCTTCCCAAACTGGCAAGCCTGAATACGGCGCGCCATGAAGACCGTAGGGTGGGCTTCAGCCCACCGATGAATACGCCAGAATCAAGCGAAGCAACTGCGCTAAAAAACATAGCCTCGGAACACTGCGTCAATGTCGCGGCATGAACGGGCCATTTCCGCAGGTGAATGGCGAGGCATCAAGCGGCGAAAAGGCTGGTGGGCTGAAACGGAACGCAGCCCGTCCCACACTACCGTTGCCACGCAATCTGCCCTGGCGGTTCGTAGGGTGGATCACGCTTCACCGATCCACGGGGTGGCGGTCCACCGAACCGGGTAACGGCGGATGTAAAAAGCGACATCCACCCTACGGCTGGGTCAGCTGCTTGTACAACTGTGGCAGGCGGAACGGGAGTTGTTGTGGCTCCTTGATCAAGGTGAAGCCGTTGGCACCGAACATGTAGGGCAGGTAATCGCCCGCCTCCTGGTCGATGGTGATGCAGAACGGCAACAACCCCTGACGCCGTGCTTCCATGACTGCCTGGCGGGTGTCTTCGACGCCATAACGGCCTTCGTAGAGATCCAGGTCATTGGGCTTGCCGTCGGTGACCAGCAGCAACAGTTTGCGTCGCTGCTTGCACTTGCCCAGCAGTTCGGTCGCCTGGCGAATGGCCGCGCCCATACGTGTGTAGTAGCCCGGCTTCAGCGCCTGGATCCGACCACGGGTGTCGTCGCCATAGCGCTGTTTGAAGCTCTTGAGCTCCTGCATGCGAACCTGCTGGCGACGCAGCGAGGAAAAGCCATACAGCGCGAAATCGTCGCCTACCGCCGACAGGGCTTCGCCGAACAGCAGCAGGCTGTCGGTGATCACGTCGATCACCTTGTGCTCGTCGTCCAGGTGCGCGTCGGTGGACATGGACAGGTCGGCCAGCAGCAGGCACGCCAGGTCGCGGCGATTCTGTCGCTGCTCCATGAACAGCCCGCGCTCGGCGCACTGGCCGTGCTGGCGCTCGACGTGAAAATCGAGCCAGGCCTGCATGTCTAGCTCGGAGCCCTGCGGCTGCCCGCGCAGCCATTGGCGATCATTACGCAGGTGTTCGAACTGCCGACGCAGCTTGCGCGCCAGCGGGCTCAGTCGCAGCGGCAGCCCCATGGGTTCGGAGCCCCGGGGCAACATCATCTGCAGGCTGACGAAATCGGCCTGCATGCGCTGCTTGCGATAGTCCCATTCCGGTAGCTTGATGCCTTCGCCCAGCGGAATGTCATCCACGTCCGCAGGCGGCAGGTCCAGGTGCAGCTTGAGGCCGCCGCCCTTGCGCATCCGCTGACGCGACATGGCGATTTCATCGAGGTCTTCTGCAACACGCGAGGCGTCTTCGTTTTCGCTGTCATCGCCCTGGCGATCCAGCTCGACATGCTCGGACCAGCTGAACAGATTTTCCAGGCGGAACAGCATCAGGCCGCCCTTGCTGGTGCTGTCCTCGACACGCTTGGCACGCTTGCGCATGCCCTTCTGCTCGGTCGGCGGCGCCTGCAGGTTGTTTTCCTGATCTTCTTCGGCGAGCTCGGTGGCCTGCGGCACGCCGAGATTTTCCGCGGGGTACAACCACATGGGCAGCGGCCAGGGGGCCACTTCGCTGCGCGGGAATTGCTGAACACTGCCCGGCTCACGTAGGGCCTGGCAGATGGCGCGCTCCAGCGCACCCTCGGCGCGGGGCAGCGTGTCCGGATCTGGCCGGAGCTGCAGATGCGCTTCGACGAGCCGCTCGTAGCGTGGCTGCATCGCCGGGAAACGCTCGAGGATGGCTTGAGTCCAGCGCTGGTTGTCACGCGCCCAGTGACGCATCTCGCCCGCCTGCGCCGCGAGCAGCGCCAGCCAGCGATACAAATCCTGATTGAGTGAAACTTCGGGGTATACCGCGAGATTCTGCGGCAGGCGCAGGTTGTTCGCATCGCACCAGGCCACCGGCAATTGCTTGCAGGTGCCAGCGACTTGTTGCAGCAGGTTGCGGCGCAACATCAGATCGCGCGCGTTGGCCGCCTCGACACCGATACCACTGGCACCGCCCATGGCACGAAACAGCACCGACAGGCTGCGCTGCATGCTTTCCAGCGAGACGTTGGCGTCGGGGAAGTCCGGGCTGGCGCGGCGGGTGATGAAGCGGTGCCAGACACTGCCGACCCACTCTTCAACTTCGATGGTAAAGGCCATGGCGATTGATCCTTAGCGCGGTTTGAAAACAACAACGGCCCGCTGGGTCAGCCGGGCCGTCGATTACATCGGTGTCTTGCCTCAGGCCGCAACGACGGCCGCAGGTACATCCGCGGTTACTCGCCCACGCTGCCTGAAGCTGCAGAGGTAGAGCACCAGCCCGATGAGGAAGAACACCCCAGCGCCCAGCCGCAACCAGAAGAACACAGCCAGTTGGTCAGCGGTATTCATGAAGGACATCGCTGCCCCGTCAGCCGGAATCCGCTGCAACCAGACCTGCACCACGCCAGCGGCGGTGAGGAACAGGGTGATCGCGACCATCGACAGCGTCATCAACCAGAAGCCCCAGATCTCGATGCGCTGAGCCCGTGCATCCGGCGCCTCACCCAGGCCACGCAGACGCGGCATGGCGTAGCTGATCATGGTCATCACGATCATGGCGTAGGCACCGTAGAACGCCAGGTGGCCATGCGCTGCAGTCAACTGCGAACCGTGGGTGTAGTAGTTCACCGGAGCCAGGGTATGCAGGAAGCCCCACACGCCAGCACCCAGGAACGCAGTCACGGTAGTGCCGATGGCCCAGAGCGATGCGGCCTTGTTCGGGTGCTGACGGCGACGACGGTTCACCATGTTCAGCGAGAACAGCACCATGGCGAAGAACGGCAGCGGTTCCAGGGCAGAGAAGATCGAACCCAGCCACAACCAGACCTCAGGTGCACCAATCCAGAAGAAGTGGTGACCGGTACCGATGATGCCGGTGATCAGCGCCATGGCGATGATCACGTAGAGCCACTTCTCGATCACTTCACGGTCGACACCGGTGATCTTGATCAGGACGAAGGCCAGCATCGAACCCATGATCAGTTCCCACACGCCTTCAACCCACAGGTGCACCACGAACCACCAGTAGTACTTGTCGCGCGCCAGGTTTTCCGGGTTGTAGAAGGAGAACAGGAAGAACACTGCAAGCCCGATCAGGCCGGTCATCATGACCATGCTGATGGCGGTCTTGCGGCCCTTGAGCAGGGTCATCCCGACGTTGTAAAGGAAGCCCAGAGCGACCACGACAATACCGATCTTGGTGATCGTCGGTTGCTCGAGGAACTCCCGGCCCATGGTCGGCAGCAGTTCGTTGTGCGTCAGCTCGGCAAGACCGGCGTAGGGCACGAACAGGTAACCGAGAATGGTCAGCACGCCGGCTGCTGCGAACACCCAGAACAGGATGATCGCCAGTTTCGGGCTGTGCAGTTCACGGTCCGCTTCCTCAGGGATGAGGTAGTAGGCCGCGCCCATGAAGCCGAACAACAGCCAGACGATGAGCAGGTTGGTGTGAACCATGCGTGCCACGTTGAAGGGCAGCAGTGGAAACAGGAAGTCACCGACGACGTACTGCAGGCCCATGATCAGGCCGAACAGGATCTGCCCGACGAAGAGCATCAGCGCAAATACGAAGTAGGGTTTAGCGACGGCCTGCGATTGGAACTTGAGATGCGGATTCATAACGCTCATCTCTCAGCCCTCCTTGTTTGGCGGCCAGTTATTGGTATCGATCTTCGATGTCCACTTGAGGAATTCGGCCATATCGTCGACTTCCTGCTCGCTCAGGTTGAACTGAGGCATCGATCTGCGTCCGGGTACGCCCAGCGGCTGAGCCTTCATCCAGGCCTGCAGGAAGGGCTTGAAGGCCGCATCCTCACCGCGTCGAACGAAGACGTTGCCCAGTTCCGGCGCAAAGTAGGCACCTTCACCAAGCAGGCTGTGGCAGCCGATGCAGTTGTTGTTTTCCCAGACCGCTTTGCCTCGCACCACTGCTTCGGTCAGTTCCGACTCATTGGATCGCTCTGGAAAGGTCTGCTCTGTGTGATAGGTCAGGCCCAGAAATACCAGGAAGAAGAACACGCTTCCCCCGAAGTAGATGTTTCTGGCCATTCCCTTGGTAAAGGTCTCGGACATGGTCGCCTCCTCATGTTGGCGTGGCCAGTTTAAGAAGGGAGCTATCGAAACCTGCTTGATAGCAATCAAGAAAAACCTGAACACGGTACTGGGTCTTTCCCTACCCATGCGAGAGCCGGCTTTGCAGACGCAAGCGACGCGACAAAGCCGTACAGGGTGGGCTTCATGAGCAAGCGGTGGGCTGAAGCCCACCCTACGGCTCTATGGACGCAGGGCACCAGGAAGCGCCCATCGACGCGCGCACGTGGGTCGGTTGCGACCCCGAAATACAAAGCGTTCGCCAGCAAGCTGGCTCCTACGAAGAACGGAGCAAGGCCGCGGAAGGCTCGTCCACGGGGTCAGCCGCAACTGCGCGTAAGCAAAGCCCGCCAGCCTGGCTACAAATTGTCGGCGCACGGCTGTCCGGTGTAGGAGCCAGCTTGCTGGCGATCCGGGCACGCTAGCTACTCCATCAACACAAACAGAATCCCCACCACGCAACCCTTGGGCGTGGTCGGGGGCGCCTAGCCTTGTCCGCGAAGCCCGCTTGCTGGCGATCGCAGTTCGTCACCTACACCATCATTGCGAACAGAATCCCGCACGCCATCGCCAGGGGCCAGCCGAACAACAGCAGGCGCCACATGACCGGCGCATGGCGCAGCTCCATGAAGCCTTCGGTGATCACCCAGGCCTTGATCAGCGCGACGGCCAGCACGGCGCCGGCAAGCAGTAGCGTCGAGCCGGCGTTGCCGAGCAGTACGGTGGCTGTAGACAAGACGGCCAGCGCCAGCCAACACCCGATCAGCACCTTTGAAGCGGACATCACGGTCTCCTCAGTTGATGACGTAGACCAGCGGGAACAGCAGCACCCAGACCATATCGACCATGTGCCAATAGAGCACCCCGGATTCCAGACCCGCGCAGTCCGCCGCCGTATAAAGGCCGCGCTGGCAACGCATGGCCATCCAGCCGAGGATCACCATCCCCAGCAGCACATGGAGAAAGTGAAAGCCGGTAAGAATCCAGTACAGGGTGAAGAAGGTGTTGTGCTCGAGCCCCAGCCCCATCGATGACAGATGACCGTACTCGTTGAGCTTGAGCACGACGTAAACGCAGGAGGTCGCCAACGCAGCGACCAGCAGTAGCGCCCCCCGCCCAGGCCGTGCTGCGCGCACCTGCTCCACGGCCAGCGCCGCGAACAGGCCGGACGTCAGCAGGCTGAGGGTCAGTGCGAGCCCCATGGAGCTGTCCAGCGCTGCGCGGCTCTGGCTGAACAGCTCTGGGTTAAGCACCTGGGTCACGGCGAAGGCCAGAATCAGGATGGCGAAGACGGTCAACTCGGCGAGGATAAAGAACCACATCGCCAGATCGCCCGGCAGGCGCCGGGAGAGGCTGGTGCGGTCAACCGAAATGGACATCGACCACATCCATCAGCGCCGCGACGGTTTGCGGATCGTCCGACAGCGGCTCGGCCAGGCAAGCCATGCAGGCCTCGCGCGGGCTCATGCCGGAGCGGATCATCCGCGCGGTGAAAATCAGCAGGCGGGTCGAGGCGACTTCTTCGAGATCGTGCTGTTCGAGCCGGCGCAGGGCCTGCCCGAGCTTGACGACCTGCGCCGCCAGTTCGGCATCCACCTGTGCCTCGTTGGCGACGATGCGCTGCTCATCGGCCGCTGGCGGATAGTCGAAACGCATGGCGACGAAACGCTGCCGGGTGCTCGGCTTCATACCCTTGAGCAGGTTCTGGTAACCCGGGTTGTAGCTCACCACCAGCATGAAGCCCGGTGGTGCTTTCAAGGCTTCGCCAGTGCGCTCGATGAACAGCTCGCGCCGATCGTCCGCCAGCGGATGCAGCACCACGGCGGTGTCCTGCCGGGCTTCGACCACCTCGTCCAGGTAGCAGATACCACCTTCGCGCACGGCGCGGGTCAGCGGGCCGTCTTGCCACCAGGTGCCCTGGGCACCGATCAGATGACGGCCAACCAGATCGGCGGCGGAGAGATCGTCATGGCAGGCCACGGTATACAGCGGCAGGTTCAGCCGGTGCGCCATGTGCTGCACGAAGCGGGTCTTGCCGCAGCCGGTTGGGCCCTTGATCAGCACCGGCATGCCATGCTTCCAGGCCTGCTCGAAGAGCACCTCTTCGTTGCCCAGCGACTGGTAGAACGGAGCACCGCTCATGCCGACAAGGTTCTCGGGCGCGTTCATTGGCAATACCTCACTGCAGCGGTTGGATTTGACTAGCACCACGCTAATCGTCACCCCGCCGCCCCTCAAGCCGTCCGCCGGCGAAGCTTGATTACGGTCAAGCCCGACTCGAAATGAGCCAATGCGCGTGCGTAACCATCGGCTTTTGACGTGCGCTTCTTCCCTTTTCCCGCCTGATTTATCCGTCCCCGCGACACGACGTCACGCCTGGCGTATCCCGGATCGACTCTTGATTGGCATCAAGCGCTTTCGCACAGAGCCGGCCATAGGATGCAAGCGCATACAGCAAGACCCGGGAACTGCCACATCGCCGTCACTAGCAGGAACCGCACGAAGCGGTCAGAGGAGATCACTATGAGCAAACCCATACTGGCGGGCTTCATCGCCGGCTTTTCAATGCTCGGACTGGCAGTTGCCCAGGCCGCGATGAATCCAGAAAACGCCGATGCCGCCTACAAGGGCCAAGCCTCCGCTATCGATCCGGCCAGCGCCCAGGTGGTCCATTCGCCCGGTGCACCTGACCTGAACGCCGCCGAATTCGAGCAGGCCAAAGAGATCTATTTCCAGCGCTGCGCCGGCTGCCACGGTGTGCTGCGCAAGGGTGCAACCGGCAAGGCACTGACGCCGGACATTACCCAGGAACGCGGACAGGCCTATCTCGAGGCGCTGATCACTTACGGCTCGCCCGCCGGCATGCCCAACTGGGGCACCTCCAACGCGCTGAGCAAAGACGAAATCACGCTGATGGCCAAGTACATTCAGCACACCCCACCAACCCCGCCCGAGTGGGGGATGGCCGAGATGAAGAATTCCTGGAAGGTGCTGGTCAAACCGGAAGACCGACCAAAGAAGCAAATGAACAAGCTGGATCTGCCCAACCTGTTCTCCGTCACCCTGCGTGACGACGGCAAGATCGCGCTGATTGATGGCAAGAGCAAAGAAATCATCAAGACCATCGACACCGGCTACGCGGTGCACATCTCACGCATGTCCGCCTCCGGCCGTTATCTGTTGGTGATCGGTCGCGACGCTAAGATCGACATGATCGACCTCTGGGCCAAAGAGCCGCTGAAGGTCGCCGAGATCAAGGTCGGCATCGAGGCTCGCTCGGTCGAAACCTCCAAGTTCAAGGGCTACGAAGACAAGTACGTGATCGCCGGCGACTACTGGCCGCCGCAATACACCATCATGGATGGCGAAACCCTGGAGCCGCTGCAGATCGTCTCGACTCGGGGCATGACCGTGGGCACTCAGGAATACCATCCGGAGCCACGCGTGGCGGCGATCATCGCCTCCCACGAACATCCGGAGTTCATCGTCAACGTCAAGGAAACCGGCAAGGTGCTGCTGGTCAACTACGAGGACATCGACAACCTGACCACCACCATGATCGGCACCGCGCCGTTCCTGCATGACGGCGGCTGGGACGTCAGCCATCGCTACTTCATGACGGCGGCGAACAATTCGAACAAGGTTGCAGTGATCGACTCGAAAGAGCGCAAGATGGCTGCGTTGGTCGATGTGGGCAAAATCCCGCATCCGGGTCGCGGCGCCAACTTCGTGCATCCAAAGTTCGGTCCGGTCTGGGCGACCAGCCACCTGGGCGATGAAACCATCTCCCTGATCGGCACCGATCCGGACAAGCACCCAGACCATGCCTGGAAAGTGGTCGAAACGCTCAAGGGACAGGGTGGCGGCTCGCTGTTCATCAAGACCCATCCGAAGTCCAACCACATCTATCTGGACACCACCTTCAACCCGGACGCCAAGATCAGCCAATCGGCAGCGGTGTTTAACATCGACGATCTGGGCGCAGGCTTTACCGTGTTGCCAATCGCCGAATGGGCCGGAGTGACAGACGGTGCCAAACGCGTCGTGCAACCGGAGTACAACGAAGCGGGCGACGAGGTCTGGTTCTCCGTCTGGAGTGGCCAGGACGAGCAATCGGCAATCGTCGTGGTCGATGACAAGACGTTAAAGCTGAAAAAGGTGATCAAGGACAAAAGGTTGATTACCCCAACCGGTAAATTTAACGTCCATAACACTCAGCACGACGTGTACTGAGTAAAACCGGGGGGGACGCCAAGATCCCCCCCTAGCCTTGAGGAAGTAACTGATGAAAAAAGTTCTCATCCCACTGCTCGCCCTCGGCGGCGCGATGGTCCTGCAGCCTGCCGTGGCTCAGGACGGTGAAGCGCTGTTCAAGAGCAAGCCCTGCGCGGCCTGCCACAGCATGGACGCCAAGATGGTCGGCCCAGCCCTGAAGGAAGTCGCCGCCAAGTACGCCGGCCAGGAAGGCGCTGCCGATCTGCTCGCCGGGCGCATCAAAAACGGCACCCAGGGTAACTGGGGTCCAATCCCGATGCCGCCAAACCCAGTCACCGAAGAAGAAGCCAAAACCCTCGCCGAGTGGGTTCTGAGCCTCAAGTAACAGCCAAGGAGGACATCATGTTTCAGTCCCGACACGCAGTATTCGGTTTGGGGCTCAGCCTGGTGTCCCTTCTTCCCTTTTCCAATGCCCTGGCCGATACGCCTACCGCCGCCCGCCAGGCACAGCTCGAACACCTGCTGGTGCAGGACTGCGGCTCCTGCCACGGTCTGCGCATGACCGGCGGCCTCGGTCCCGCACTGACCCTCGACGCCATCGCCGGCAAACCCCGTGAAAGCCTGATCGCCACCGTGACCCACGGTCGGCCCGGCACCGCCATGCCCGGCTGGAACGCGCTGCTCAATGAGCAGGACATCGCCTGGCTGGTCGATTTACTCCTCGAAGGATACCCAACGCCATGATCCGTCCGTCTTTGCTGCTCGCCATTGCCAGCCTGTTGCTCGGTGCCTGCGCCGAGCAACCGCTCCGCGGCACCGGCGATCTGGGTGTGGTGGTGGAGCGCGCCAGCGGTAGCCTGCAAATCGTCGAAACCAGTGGTCAGACGCGCCTGGCCCGTATCGAGGGGCTGGGTGACCTGTCCCACGCCTCGGTAGTGTTTTCCCGCGACGAGCGCTTCGCCTATGTGTTCGGTCGTGACGGCGGCCTGACCAAGGTCGACCTGCTGCGCCAGCGCATCGACAAGCGCATCATTCAAGGCGGCAACAGCATCGGCGGCGCCATCAGCCAGGACGGCAAGCTGATCGCCGTCGGCAACTACGAGCCCGGCGGCGTCAAGGTCTTCGATGCCGACACGTTGGAGCTGGTGGCCGACATCCCCGCCACGCCGCTGGCCGACGGCAGCCGCAACTCACGCGTGGTTGGCGTCATCGACGCGCCCGGGCGGCGCTTCATCTACAGCCTGTTCGACACCCATGAAACCTGGCTGCTGGACTTCAGCCAGGGCAACACTCCGCAAATCACCCGATTCGAGAACGTCGGTAAGCAACCCTACGACGCCCTGCTGACCCCGGACGGTCGTTACTACATCGCCGGCCTGTTCGGCGAGGACGGCATGGCCAAGATCGACCTCTGGCACACCGCCCGCGGTGTCGAGCGGATCATCGACGGCTACGGCCGTGGCGAGGCAGCGCTGCCGGTCTACAAGATGCCGCACCTCGAGGGCTGGACGGTCGCCGGCAACCAGACCTTCGTTCCGGCCATCGGTCATCACCAGGTGCTGGTGATGGACTCACAGAGCTGGAAGCAGACCGACGCCATCGATGTCGCCGGCCAACCCGTGTTCGTCATGGCGCGCCCGGACGCCCGTCAGATCTGGGTCAACTTCGCCCACCCGGACAACGGCAAGGTGCAGGTGATCGACAGCGAAACCCACGAGATCATCGCTCAGCTGGAACCCGGACCGGCTGTGCTGCACATGGAATTCACCGCCCGTGGCGACCAGCTCTGGCTGTCGGTACGTGACGGCAACGAGGTGCAGGTCTGGGACCCCTACACGCTGAAGCTCCTCAAGCGCCTGCCCGCCGACAGCCCGAGCGGCATTTTCTTCAGCAGCCGCGCTCACGAAACGGGGTTGTGACATGCAAATCGACCCTCTCAGCCGCCGCCTGATCGACCGCTTTCAACACGGCATGCCGCTGTGCGCCGAACCCTATCGCGCCATGGCCGATGCGCTCGAGTGTAGCGAAGACGAGGTACTGGCCTGCCTCGAACAGCTGGAAAGCAGCGGTGGCCTGTCGCGCATCGGCCCGGTGTTCGAACACAGCCGCGCTGGCGCCAGCACCCTGGTCGCCCTCGCCGTACCCGAAGCGCAGCTGGAACAGGTCGCCGAACAGATCAACCGTTACCCTGAGGTCAACCACAACTACCTGCGCGAGCATCGTTACAACCTCTGGTTCGTGCTCACCGGCCCGGACCGCGCCCGCATCGATGCGCTGTTGCTACAGATCGAAGCCGAGACCGGCCTGGTCCCGCTGGACCTGCCAATGCAGGCGGCCTACCGCATCGACCTCGGCTTCCCCATCGGAGACGCGCCATGACATTACTCCTGAACGACCTCCAGGCATTGCAGCTGCGGCGCCTGCTCGAAGCCGGCCTGCCACTGGCCGCACGTCCTTATCAGGTGCTGGCCGAGCGCGTGGGTGCCAGCGAAGAGGCGGTGCTGGAACAGGTCCGGCGCTGGAGTGATAGCGGCTTGTTTCGGCGCATGGGGTTGGTCATCAAACATCGTGCGCTGGGCTTTCGCGCCAATGCCATGCTGGTGATGGATATTCCGGATGAGTGCGTCGACGAGGTCGGCCGCAAACTCGGCCAAGCGGCGGGTGTGAACCTCTGCTACCAACGGCCGAGGCGCTTACCCGACTGGCCGTACAACCTGTTCTGCATGGTGCACGGCCGTGAGCGCGAACAGGTCTGCCGACTGATCGAACAGATGCTCGCCGAGAACGGGCTGCGCGACGTTCCGCACCAACTGCTGTTCAGCACCCGCGCGTTCAAGCAGTGCGGCGGGCGTTATGCACCGCCCGCGAGCCAGGTGGCCGCCCATGGATGACCTCGACCGGCGCCTGATCAATCGCCTGCAACTCGGCGTGCCGCTGGTCCGCCATCCCTGGCAAGCGTTGGCCGAGGAACTGGATGCCGACGCCGCGCAGCTGCGCGAACGCGTTCAGGCGCTGCTCGACGATGGCACCCTGACCCGCTTCGGCCCCATGTTCGACATCGAACGCCTCGGCGGCGCCTTTACCCTTGCCGCACTGTCGGTACCCGAAGCGCGCTTCGACCGTGTCGCCGAGCAACTCGCGGCCATGCCCGAGGTGGCCCACAACTACCGCCGCGAACACGCCTGGAACATGTGGTTTGTGCTCGGCTGCGCGACACCCAAAGGCATCGCCCAGACGATCGCCCGCATCGAAGCCGAGACGGGCCTACCGGTGCTCAACCTGCCCAAGGAGGAGACCTACCATGTCGGCCTGCACTTCCCGGTCTGACCCGTCAGACGCACCCGAATCGATGGAACTGGCGAAACGCCTGGTCGAACTCACCGAAGCGGGCCTGCCACTGGTGGATGATCCCTGGGCCTGGCTGGCTGAACGGCTGGGAACCAGCATCGAGGTCACCCTCGAACTGCTGCAACGGCTGCAGACAGAGGGCGCCATCCGCCGCATCGCCGCCGTGCCCAACCATTACCGCCTGGGTTATCGACACAACGGCATGACCGTCTGGGACGTGGACGACGCAGAGATCGCCCGTCTCGGTCCGTTGATCGGTTCGCAGGCCTTCGTCAGCCATTGCTACCGGCGCCCGCGTCAGCCGGGCTGGCACTACAACCTGTTCGCCATGGTCCATGGCCGCAGCGCCGAGGAAATCGAGGCCTACCGTGCCGAGATTCGGCAGCTGCTCGGCAGCGCCTGCCGGGCCGAGGAAATGCTGGTCAGCAGTCGCATCCTGAAAAAGACCGGGCTGCGGGTGAGCAGTCGTCGCTAGGGCCGATGCGCATGCCCCTGTAGGGTGGGCTTCAGCCCACCGTCACCTTGTGCTTGCTGGTGGGCTGAAGCCCACCCTACGAAATGCCCGCGCCGCAGCGCCATCAGAGCTGCCACGATCATGCCGTTCCAGCCTTCTGTGCCCGGTCTCAATTGATAATCCACTTCCAAACCAAGCTTGTTGACGAGGTAAAGCGCAACGATATGTGGGTCAGCAGTCGCATCCTGAAAAAGACTGGGCTGCGTGTGAGCAGTCGTCGCTAGGGCCGACGCGCATGCCCCTGTAGGCTGGGCCGGGCGGCGTTCCGCTTCAGCCCACCGTCACCTTGTGCTTGCTGGTGGGCTGAAGCCCACCCTACGAAATGCCCGGACTCACAACAGCATCGGTAATGCTCATCTACGCATCATTGCGGTTCCTAGCGACGACTTTTTGGCGTCTACCGCGGTTTAAGAGCAGACGTTTGCTTTGTGACGAAAGCCAGAACCAGCTCGCTGTCGAACACGCGGTGCATGCCCCTGCCGGGACCATGGCTTTTATTGTTTCCAGTCAAGGATTGGCGAGTGTCGCTCGGGGATGCTGCATCTATCGAACCGCGCAACCAAGCGTGATGCGGCAGGAGAAACGCTCATGTTGAGAATCAGCCATTACCTGCGTGCCCTCGCCCGGCCTGCCATGCCGGTACTGGGCGCACGCAGCCCCGGTGCAAGCCGGCCGCCCGTGGTGATCTGGAATCTGCTGCGGCGCTGCAACCTGACCTGCAAGCATTGCTACGCGACGTCGGCGGACAGCGTGTTTCGCGATGAGCTGGATACCGCCGAAGCGTGCAAGGTCATCGATGACCTGCACGAAGCGGGCGTACGCGTGCTGATTCTCTCCGGCGGCGAACCGCTGCTGCGCGACGACATTTTCGAGTTGTCCGAATACGCCCGCGAGAAAGGCTTCTTCGTTGCCCTGTCCACCAACGGCACGCTGATCGATGAGCGCAATATCGATCAGATCGCTGCCGCCAAGTACGACTACGTCGGCATCAGCATCGACGGGCTGGAAGCGGTCCATGACGACTGGCGCCAGCTCAAGGGCAGCTTCGCCGCCTCGATGCACGCCATCGACCTGTGCCGCCAACATGGCATTCGTGTCGGCCTGCGCACCACCCTGACCCAGAACAACTACCCGCAGCTGCCTGCTCTACTGGCGCTGATGCGCGAGCATGACATGCAGAAGTTCTACCTCTCACACCTCAACTACAGCGGCCGTGGCAAGCGCAGCCGCAAGGCCGACGCCCATCACCAGATGACCCGCGACGCCATGTACCAGCTGTTCGAGCAGGCCTGGGACGACGTGCAGAACGGCCGCGAAACCGATTTCGTCAGTGGCAACAACGATGCCGACGCCATCCTGCTGCTGCAGTGGGTGGAAACCCATCTGCCACAGCACCGCGATCGTCTGGAGCAGATGTTGCGCGCCTGGGGCGGCAATGCGTCGGGTGGCGGCATCGCCAATATCGACAACATCGGCGATGTGCACCCGGATACCTACTGGTGGCAGCACACCGTCGGCAATGTGCGGCGACAGTCGTTCCGTGAACTCTGGATGGACAATCCCGAGCCGCTGCTCACCGAGCTGCGCCAGCACCCCCGGGCCGTGACCGGACGCTGCGCCGAGTGCCGCTGGTTGTCGATCTGCAATGGCAACACACGCACCCGCGCCTGGGCTGAAGGCAATCTCTGGGGCGAAGACCCCGGCTGCTACCTCAGTGACCAGGAGATCGGTTTGCCACAACCGCAGTGCATTCCCAGCATCGCCATTTGACCAAGAGCGGCCCCAAGGCCGCCCCGTACATACCGCCAGCCCGATGAGATTCTCAGGAGTTCGCATGGATCAGCCAATCACTCTCCCCGCTTCACTTGGCGCGACCCTGGCCCCGGGCGAAGTCGCGCTCGTCGGCGCCGGCCCCGGCGACCCAGGCCTGCTTACCCTGCGTGCCTGGAGCCTGCTCCAGCAAGCAGATGCCGTGGTCTATGACCGCCTTGTCAGCGACGATCTGATGAAGCTGATACCTGAGCGCTGCGCACGCCACTACGTCGGCAAGACCAGCGGCTACCACAGCCTGCCGCAGCCGCAGATCAATCAGCTGCTGGTGGATCTGGCGCAGCAGAGCCTGCGCGTGGTGCGCCTCAAGGGCGGCGACCCCTTTATCTTCGGCCGCGGCGCGGAAGAACTCGAATACCTGCTCGCCCGTGGCATCAACGGTCAGGTGGTGCCAGGCATTACCGCCGCAGCGGGTTGCAGCGCCTATGCCGGGATTCCGCTGACTCACCGCGACCTAGCCCATTCCTGCCAGTTCATCACCGGTCACCTGCAGGAAGACGGCGCTCTACAGCTGCCCTGGAGTAGCCTGGTCGAGGGCAAGCAGACCCTGGTGTTCTACATGGGCCTGGCCAGCCTTGGCGAGATCTCGCGCAACCTGATTGCTGCCGGCCTGCCGGTCGACACCCCCGCCGCGTTGATCGGCAACGGTACCCGCGCCGATCAGCGGGTGGTGCGCTGCACACTGAAACAGCTGCCGTCGATGGCGCAGTCACAACAACTGAAACCCCCTACCTTGACCGTGATAGGGCAAGTGGTCGGCCTGTTCGCCAATCAATCACTGGAGTTTCCGGCGCGCCTATGTGCCGAGCACAGTTCACAGGAAGCAGTTCTGGAGGCGTTATGCGACTGATCCCCTTCGCCCTGCTCATGCTCTGCGGGGCCGTGCAGGCCGCCCCGGAGGCCGTGTCGCTGGAGCAGGCCGGCGTGCTCTATGAGCAATACTGCCAGAGCTGCCATGGTGCCAATCGTTTAGGCGGGGCCGGGCCCGCGTTGCTACCCGAGAGCCTCAGCCGAATCAAACCAGATGAGGCGCGCGCGGTGATTCACAACGGCCGTCCGGCCAGCCAGATGGCCGCATTCGGTGATCGCCTGAACCCTGCGCAAATCGATGCGCTGGTCAGCTACCTCTACCAACCGGCCGCCACACCACCGACCTGGAGCGATGCCGACATCCGCGCCAGCCATCGCATCCTCACCGACGTCGACACGCTGCCGAGCACACCGCAGCACAGCGCCGATCCGCTGAACCTGTTCGTCGTGGTCGAGGCCGGCAACCATCACGTGCGCGTACTGGACGGTGATCGCTTCGAGGAGCTGGCCAACTTCCAGTCACACTTTGCCCTGCACGGCGGGCCGAAGTTCTCGCCGGATGGCCGCTTCGTCTACTTCGCCTCGCGGGACGGCTGGATCAGCGTCTACGACTTGCACAACCTGACCATGATCGCCGAGGTACGGGCCGGGCTGAATACCCGCAACCTGGCCGTGAGCAACGACGGGCGCTGGGTGCTGGTGGGCAACTACCTGCCGGGTAATCTGGTCTTGCTGGATGCACGCGATCTGTCTCTGGTCAAACACATCCCGACCCTTGGCGCGGACGGCACCCAATCGCGGGTCAGCGCTGTTTACACCGCACCGCCGCGTGACAGCTTCGTAGTGGCACTGAAAGACGTGAAAGAAGCCTGGGAAATTTCCTACGCCGGCAAGCCAGATTTCCAGCCACGGCGCATCGAGGCTGCCGACTTCCTTGACGACTTCTCCTTCACACCAGATTACCGCTATCTGCTGGCCACCTCGCGCAAGGCACTCGGCGGGCAGGTCATTGATCTCGATACCGGCAAAGCGGTCACCGACATTCCGTTGCCGGGCATGCCGCACCTGGGCTCGGGCATCTACTGGAAACGCGGCGGCAACTGGGTATTCGCCACGCCCAACGTAAGCAAGGGTCTGATTTCGGTGCTCGATCTGCAGAGCTGGAAACTGATCAAGGAAATCCCCACCGAAGGGCCGGGGTTCTTCATGCGCAGCCACCTCAACTCACCCTATGCCTGGACCGATGTGTTCTTCGGCCCCAACAACGATGCGGTGCATTTGATCGACAAGCAGACCCTGGAGGTCGCCCATACGCTAAGGCCGATGCCTGGGAAGAATGCTGCACATGTCGAGTTCACCAACGACGGTCGCTACGCGCTGCTTAGCGTCTGGGACACCGATGGCGCGCTGATCGTCTATGACGCCAAGACATTGAAAGAGATCAAGCGCATTCCGATGAACAAGCCGTCCGGCAAGTACAACGTCGGCAACAAAATCGAGTACGCCGAAGGCACGTCGCACTAAAGGCAAACGACGATAAAAGCGTCTGGAGGATCGGCGTCAACCTGCACGGATTTCCGCCCAATAAGTAGGGTGGGCTTCAGCCCACCATGAGGGAGCAGGAAACGCCCCCGGAGGACCGAAGCGCAAAGCCGCCCAACCCACAAAGCTCGCAATTACCTCCACCAAGTAGGGTGGGCTTCAGCCCACCAAGAGGCGCAGAAAAGCGCGCAAGACAGCTGAAGCGCAACACCGCCCGACCCAAACCTCGAGTGCTATTACCCCCAACTGTCCAGCCTGGAACCCCCCTTTCGGCTTTTATCTTTCATTCCAACCTGCTTTCATATCAAACCCTTTGATATGAGCACGCTTTCATGGACATCGATCTCGCCCGCACCTTTCTCGAGATCATCCGCAGCGGCAGCTTCATCGCCACGGCCGAGCGGCTGCATATCACCCAGACCGCGGTCACTGCCCGGGTTCGCAGCCTCGAAACGCAGCTCGGCTGCCGGCTGTTCGTGCGCAACCGCGCCGGTGCGCGGTTGACCAGCGACGGCGAGCGTTTCGTTACCTATGCCACCCAGCTAGTGCAGACCTGGGAAACCGCCCGACGTGAGCTGCCCCTGCCGCGCGGCTATGACAAGCTGCTGTCGCTGGGCGCCGAAATCAGCCTGTGCAACCCATTGATGCTGGCCTGGGTCCAGCGCCTGCGCCAGATGATGCCCGACCATGCCTTTCGTAACGAGGTGGCCAGTGGCGAGGAGCTGCAGAAGCAGCTAGGCCTCGGCGTACTGGATGCGGCGCTGGTGCATCAGCCCGAGTACTGGCCTGGGCTGCAGGTCGAGCAATTGCTCGAGGAAAAGCTGATCCAGGTGGTTCACAGCTACATCCCCGAGCCTTATCTGTACGTCGACTGGGGCCCGGCGTTTCGTAGTCAGCATGACCGTGCCCTGCCGGAGCACATCCGCACCGCGCTTTCCTTCAGCCTCGGCCCACTGGCGCTGCAGTATCTGCTGCAGCATGGCGGTCGCGGTTACTTCCGCACGCGCGTGGTCCAACGCTACCTTGACGAAGGCGTGCTCAAACGGGTCGAGCAGGCGCCCGAGTTCAGCTACCCGGTCTACCTGGTGTACCCGCATGCCGCCGAGTCGCCGGCGCTACAGCGTGCCGTTGCGCTGCTGCGAGAAGCCGCCGAAGAGGAATACGACTGGTCGCGCTGGAACTATGAAATCTAGCCGGGCAAATCCAGACAAAACGCCAGGACAACGACGCCTCAGCTGCTCAGCCGCTTCATCCAGTTCTGGTAAAGCCCGGCGACCAGATCGCTCTGGGTGATCATGCCGACCAGGCGCTGCTCGGCGTCGACGACGGGCAAGCAAGACATGCGGCGGTCGGCCAGCAAATGGACCAGATCGGCCAGATGCGCGTCTTCATGCACCGAGACCACCGGCGCGCTCATGATCCCCTCCACTCGCACCTCACGACCGAACGTCAGCCGCCGCAGGTTGAGCCGTGACGGGCTGGGCTCGAAGTGCTGCAGCAGATCGGTCAGGGTGAGGATGCCCACCAGCTTGCCGCTGCCCGGTTCAAGCACGGCCAGCGAATGCAGACGGTGCCGACGCACGACATCCCAGGCCTGACGCATCCGGGCCGCTGGGTCGACCCAGTGCAACTCGCGGCACATGATGTCGCCAGCGGTGACGGTACCCATGCTGCGGCGAATAGCATGAGTCTCGGTGCGTTTGATCAAGTCCACTAAATCGTCGCGGGTGACGTCGACGTACTCACCGAAATCCTCCAGTGCACGGTCCACGTCATCGCTGGTGAAGCTCATCTGCTCCTCCCCCAGCGGGACACTGCCAGTCTGCTCTGCGCCACTGGCCGCGCGCGGTTTGGGATAGGGATGGCGCGTGAGGTTGTTGTAGACCAACGCAGCGGCAATCAGCAGCAGCGAGTTGAAGGCCACCGGGATCAGCAGGCCATAACCCAACTCGCTGATCCCCGGCCCGCCGATGGCGGCGACCATCGCCAGCGCACAGCTTGGCGGATGCATGCAGCGCAGCAGGAACAGACAGGCAATGGCCAGGCATACCGCCAGGACCGCCGCTGCCACCGTGGGCAAGGCACTGGCGCCCAGCGCGACGCCAATGGTCACCGCAATGAGGTTGCCACCGAGCACTGACCAGGGTTGGGCGAAGGGACTCGACGATGCACTGAAGAGGATCACCGCCGAAGCGCCGGCTGGCGCGACGATATGCAGCGTGACCGGGCCGCCAAACAGCCAAAGACCGATGGAAACCATTGGCAGCACCACCAGACCCACACCAATCACCGCGCGCAGCCATTCCTTCGGCCCCACGCTCAATGGCACCGGAAAGAAGGATCGCAGCCAGTCGTTGAAAGGGTCTTGCATGGGCTCGGCTTGGAAGAGGTATAGCACTCAGGCACTGCGACTATGCCACAGGTTCCGGCAGTGCCTCCCGCGGGCTGCGATGCAGGGCGCGATGGCCCTCTGCCAATCAGGTGTCATCCCGAGAGGCTAAGGGCGCTTCAGTCGGGCAAGTGTTTCAACCAGTTCCGATAGAGCGCCGCGATCAGATCGGTCTGGGTGATCATGCCGATCAGGCGCTGCTCGGCGTCCACCACCGGCAGGCAGTGCAGGCCCTTATCGGAGAGCAGGAACACCAGATCGACCATGTGCGTGTCCGGGTTAACCGTGACCACCGGCGTACTCATGATCGAGCGCAGCCGAGCGCCGCCTGCGCGTTTCAATTGGCTGAAACGCAGACGCGCCGGCGTCGAGCGCAGATGCTTGAGCAGGTCGACCAGCGTGACGATGCCGAGCAGCTCGCGACTGTCGCCTTTGACCACCGGCAAGGAATGCAAGCGGTGCTCGCGCAGGCTCTGCCAGGCGCGTTGAATGGAGCAGTCCGGGGTGCCCCAGTAAAGATCGCGGGACATGATGTCGGCGGCGGTTATCTCGCCCATGCTGCGTCGCAACGCATGCTTTTCGGTCTGCTTGATCAGCTGTGCCAGATCATCCCGGGTGACGTCGACATATTCACCGAACTCGGCCAGCGCCCGCTCCACGTCGTCATCTCTGAAGCTCATACGCTCGCTGGGCAACGGGTCATGGGTGTGATGAGTGTTCCCCTTCTGCGCCCGCGGCTTGGGGTAGGCATGTCCGCTGAGATTGTTGTAGAGCAGCGCCACCACCACCAGCAGCAACGAGTTGAACGCTACCGGGAAGAGCAACTGGAACCCGTATGCGTGCAGCTCCGGACTGCCGACCACCGCCACCAGCGCCAGCGCCGCACCCGGCGGATGCAGGCAGCGCAAACTGAACAGGCAGATGATCGCCAGCGCCCCAGCCAGGCCGGCCGCCATCGCCACAGGCAAGGGGCTGGCACCCAGCGCGATACCGATGGCGGCGGCTAACAGATTGCCGCCGATCACCGACCATGGCTGAGCGAAGGGGCTCGACGAGGCCGCGAACAGCAACACAGCGGACGCAGCCGCCGGCGCAGCCAGCGGCAGGGTGACTGAGATTCCGAACACCCAGGCGCTGAACGGGATGACCAGCAACAACGCCAAGCCGATGCCCGTTGCGGCACGCAGCCATTCAGCGGGACGCGCCGATAAAGGCACGGGCGCAAATGATCGACACCAGTCTAAAAGGCGTTCCTGCATGGTTCCTGCTTGCGTTGAGTCTGTTGATCGCCGCTACGCCCAACCGCTTGCATAACGGGCCGTGTCGGTCGATCAAGGAGGTTCGATGCCTCAAATAAGGGCACGGACGAATCGGGCGCACATTGTCGGTGCGCGCCAGACCCAACGCTAATGAATAGTATTGATTCTTTGCTGCAGTATTTTTGCTATCAACGTTTCTAGCTGGCTTGTCTCATCTGCAGCAACAGGCAAGCCCTGACGCGATCGGTCAGTTAAAACACGGAAACATGGCTTACCGAGTCTGCTAACACGCTTGGCTGATAGCAGGCCGCGCCTCTTTCTCCTGCTCGCCAATCAGCGCCGCAACGATGCGCATCACCTCGAGATTGGCCTCTTCCATCTCGCTCATATGACCGAGCGCGTCTTCCAGTGCCTGCCGACGAAACGCCTCGATAGCCTGCTGCCCCTGATGATGGACAGCCGTGTGCGGACGCTCGATCTGCCGAAAATGCTCCAGCCGGTGCATGCCGCGACTGGTTTCCCCGTAGTACCAGCGACCGAAGCGACACTCACGCTCGCTTGGCAAAACCGGCGCCTGCTGGCTGTCCGATCCGAGGACCTGGTTGTAGACGACGAACTTGAGCGACAGCTCATCGAGGTTGGCCAACTCGATGCCCGCACGGAACGAGGAACGTTCGATGCCGTGGCGCATGTTGCCGGCCAACCCATGCAGGTGCTGCATGGCTGCCACGGCCCGTTCGGTGGTACGGCTGAACCCCTGCGCGAGGTCGCCCTGCACCTGAATATAAGCGTGAACGCTGGCGATCTCGGCCTGCACCTGGGTGATCTCTTGAACGATATCAGCGGTAGCCAATGCGGTCTTTTCCGCCAGGCTGCGGATTTCCCCTGCAACCACAGCGAAGCCGCGACCGGCGTCACCCGCCCGCGCCGCCTCGATGGCCGCATTGAGGGCGAGCAAGTTTGTCTGGCTGGCGATGCCGCTGATGAGATCGACGATGCCGTTGATCTGTTGCGAATGGGCTGCAAGGGCGTCGACCTGCTGCGAAGCCTGGTTGAGCCCGTTCTCCATCTCGACCGCCTTGTTCTGTAGCTCGCCGAAGTGCTGCTGATTGCTCAGCGCGGCGTCGGCAACCTGCTCGGCCTGTGTGCGGTTTTCGCTCAGCTGGCCAGTGAGGTATTCGAACGAGTCGCCCAGATGCTCCACCGAATGGCTGAAGCGGACCAGATTGCCGGCAACGCCGCGGTAATAGTCCAGCTGGCGTTGCCCATCGACGCTGGCGGCGCTAACAGTGGCCGCCTGCGCCTCCAGCGCTGCAATACGCGCGGCCTGCTCCGCGCAGGTTTGCTGCAGCCGATCATGCTTCAGCTGCAGATCGCGGGCGGCTCGTTGCCATCTGAAAAACATCGTCTGCCTCGCCGGGTTCAGTGAAGCGTGTAGCCGTTGTCGACCACCCAATCCTGGCCGTAGACGCCACGCGCGCCCTGCGAGAGCTGGAACAGAATGACATTGGCCACCGCAGCAGATTCGAGGAAATGCCCCGGTAGCAGGCGCTGGGTGACGCCTTCGGCCACCTGCTCGAGTTGCTCATCGGGCAGCCCCAGCGTGCCCCAGATCGCGGTGGCCGTCGGCCCTGGGGAAACCACATTGATGCGCACGTTCAGCGGAGCGAACTCCACCGCCAGGGTGCGGGCATGTGCGACCAGCGCGGCTTTGCTAGCGATATAGGCCGCCAGCCCCGGGAAGGTGCTGCGCGTCAGGAAGGTGCCGACGAACACCACCGATGCTGGTTTGGCCAATTCGGCACGCAACGCGCCCAGGGTGTTCAGCGCGCCGGCTCCATTGACCGCCCACTGGCGCTCGAAGCAAGCCACGTCGAGGCTGTCGCCCAACTCGGCGATGCCCGCGTTCGGCACCAGATAGTCCACCGGACCCAGCTCGGCAGCCCGACGCGCCAGCAGCTGTAGATCATCCGCCGAGGTCACGTCGCCCTCGACCCAGTGCAGGTGCTCAGCATAGGTTTCCATCAGCTGTGCCAAGCCGCCCAGGCTGCGCGACATGGCCAATACTCGCGCGCCGCGCTGCAGCAGTGCGGTGCACAGCGCCAACCCGATACCCGAACTGGCCCCGGTGACGACGGCCAGGCGTTCATTGAATTCATTTTTCATCATCATCTCCGATGCCGGCAATCGCCGGGCCGCAGGCTGCCCGTCCCGGAATGGGCAGGCAGCATTTCTTTA
This sequence comes from Pseudomonas sp. 10B238, assembly GCF_000970615.1. Classification (NCBI taxonomy): domain Bacteria; kingdom Pseudomonadati; phylum Pseudomonadota; class Gammaproteobacteria; order Pseudomonadales; family Pseudomonadaceae; genus Pseudomonas; species Pseudomonas sp. 10B238. The sequence goes on along the minus strand of NZ_KQ033941.1, from coordinate 26,889 downwards.
GGGGGTAGCGGGATAAGAGGTTTGTTCAGCGTCTAGCCTGGGTGGCCATCGACCCGCGCGGTGACCAGCATCGGTGCATAGCGCCAGGCATATAGGGCGAACGCCAGGGTCCAGCAGATCGCGGCAAGCCACAGGCCAGTCAGTGGCCATTCGGTCACCAGAAACACCCGCGAGGCCGCACCGAGGTTGAACAATACGAAGGCGCTGACGATGCCGGACGGCAGCTGTAACGGCCGGCCGGTATGCCCGAGCGTGACGCGAGCAATCATCGCCAGGATCAAGCCGCTCATGGAACCGACCGACAGCGCATGCAGCGACGAGCTGGAGCTGTCCAGCAGACCGAAATTCCACAGCGCCAATCCGGTTGCGGCGATCACCAGCCAGAGCATGGCCAGGTGCAACGACCACAACAGCGGCACGCGCCAGATGCCGCTGTCATACCAGCGCAGCAGCCGCAGCAGGTGCCCGGCGCCAATGGCGAGAAACAGCACGCCGAGCCCGAGGTTCTGTTGCAAGGCAACGCCGGCGGCGTATAGCGCAGCGATCAGACCGGTCCCCACCAGCAACGCCACGTCCAGCCAGAGCCACGGCTTGACCGCTTCGGTGTGACCGAGGCCGCGTTGGGTGAAGAAAGGAATCACGCGTCCGCCGATGATGGCCATCAGCGCCGCCACCAGCCAAAGCCCAGCGAGCACACCCTGGCGCTGCAAACCGTCATCGCCCAGCGCGATGCCACAGAGCACCAGCACATCGGCGGCCGTCATCAGGCCGAGCACGGCGATGATCGGGTAGTTGCGCTTCTGCCTGGCCACCCAGAGCATGCGCGCCATCAGCCCGGTCACACCCAGCATGAACAGCAGATCGAGCGGAATCAGCAGCGCCAACGGCAGCCCGAACAACCAGACGAGACGCGCCAGCAGCCAGACTACGGCCAGCGCCATCAGCCTGTTACCCGATACGCCAGGCTGACCGGTCCAGGTCTGCCCCGCCGTGAGCAGAAAGCCCGCAACGATAGCCATGGCGAAGCCGAACAGCATTTCGTGGCGGTGCCAGGACAACCAGCCACCGGTTGGCTGGAAGCCCGGCCAGAGGCCAGTCCACGCAGCGATCCACAAGGGAATAGCGAGCAGCGCGAAGAGGCTGCCGGCGAGAAAAAACGGGCGAAAGGCGAGCCGCCACACGGGCGGGATACTCAAGGCTTTTCGCCGATCTATAACTTGCACAAAGGCCTCCTGAGCTTGCTCGTATCTGCCTGGAGGGGCAAAGCCCTGCCGGTCAGAACAGTGATCGCTCCGGAATCGCGGAGCCAGGCCTACTTTTTACAGGGTTGGGGGCTTTGGCAGACTTGATTGCAATCATCTTTTTTTTGGAGGGAGCCTGGCGGCGACCGCCGGCAGGTCTTTACGAGCTCAGACCCAGCGCGTCGAACGCACCGGCTCAGTAGGAGCCAGCTTGCTGGCGACCCGGGCTCGCGCAGGTAACCGGCATCACCCGGACGCCGAACCATGATCGCGAGCAAGCTCGCTCCTACGAAAAGCGGACCGATGTTGAGTCAGCTTCGTGAACAGCGGGTGTAAAAAACGACGTCCACCCTACATCCGCCGGTACATCACCATGGCCCAGCCGGACGCACCCGTAGGGTGGGCTTTAGCCCACCAGATGCTTCCACCCCGTCTCGCCCTCTGCGACCGACCAACCGCCCCGGTGGGCTGAAGCCCACCCTACGTCAGCAGTGGCGCGAGGGAAGCGGTTCGCTATTTCGGCTCGTGCTTGACCGTTTCGGTAGAAGCTGCGCTTTCGCCGTCGCTCATGGATTTGCGAAAGCCGCTGATCGCGCCACCGAGATCCGTGCCCAGACCGCGTAGGCGCTTGGTGCCGAAGAGCATGACCACGATCAGCAGAACGATCAGAAGTTGCCAGATGCTGATACCCATCATTTCAGTTACCTCATCGAGTGGTAGGTTGCGGTCTAGTGACCGGCGTGAGCTTGTTGATGACCGGGCATGTCGTGTGACATGCCGGACGTTTGCTGAAGCACCGACTGGTCGATGTCCTCGAATCGCAGCACGCGGCCGCCATGCATGGCCGCCAGTCCCTTGGCCGCAGACTCGTCGGCGAAGGTTGCCAACACCACGCCCATGGCACCCTTGAGCGACGTACCCGCGACATAGTAGGCGCTGGTGGCATCGATCAGGAATTTGTCATCTGGGTGCTCCCAGGTGGAGCGGCCCATGTCGTGCACGTAGAGCTTGGCGTTGAGCATGCGGTTTTCCGGTTGCAGCCACCAGCCGAGCATCTCCGCGGTGGAACAGAATTTACGTACCCCGCCCTTTTCCACCGCCTGCCCCTTGGGCCCTGGGAAATCGCTGATCACCATGCCGCAGACATGGCATTCATCGCTGCTGTGAAAGGCCACCGGCTCGAGCAGCTGCTCGCTCTGCTCGGCCTCGTTACAACCGGCCAGGCCTAGCACCATCGCAGCGGTGATCAGGACGCGTGACGCTCTGTATAGCGCATTCATCGTTACAGTTTCCTTCTCATGGTCATGCGGGACGACGGCGGAACACGCCATAGGCCAGCAGCAGTGAAACACCCACCCACAGCAACAGGCACAGCCAGAGCGCGGCGGTTGGCATCGGCAGCTCGCTACCCAGCGACAGCACGCCCATGGCATTGCCGCCCTCGAAGCCGGACAGATTGATCAAACGGTAGATGTCGGCCGGGTTCAGCAGCAGCAGCCACGGCAGCGCTTCGGGGCTGAAGCTGCCCTCACTGAGCACCAGCAGCGCCAGCAAGACGAGGTCGAACACCAGTACGAAGAGAAACCACACGCCAAGCGCCAGGCCGGCCGCACTGGATTTCTCGCTGACCTTGCTGCTCAGCACATAGGCCAGGGCGAGGAACACCCAACCGAGCAACGTCGAAGAGATCATGAAGCGGCCAAAGGCCCAGAGCAGCAGACCAATTTCGATGTCTTCGACCAGCACGGCGATGGCCAGCATCGCGCAGCCGAAACCGATCAACACCGCCAGCGCCAGGATCAATCCGTGGCCGACGAACTTGCCCAGCAGGATCTGCCCGCGTCCCAGCGGGTAAGTCAGCAGCAGCATCAGGGTGCCGCCCTCGTCCTCGCCGACAATGGCGTCGTAGGCCAGCAGCAGTGCGATCAGCGGCATCAGGAAGGTCGCCAGACTCGCCAGGCTGGCGATGGTCGCCGGAATCGAGGTAAAGCCCAGTTGTCCGGATGCCGCTGCGCCGAGCCAGGCGATGCCCACCGCCAGCACCGCGAATAGCAGGCTGATGGCAAGCAACCAGCGGTTACGCAAACCGTCGCTGAATTCCTTGCGGGCGATGTTCCAGATCTGGTTCATAACGTGCCCTCCGCCGCGCGGACGTCGCCGGCGCGCTGCATGTAGTAGCGATACAGGTCTTCGAGCGATGGCTGATGGATTTCGATGTCGTCCGGCTCGCCCTCGCCCAGCAATTCGCGCAGCAGCGGCAGTTTGTGGCCATTGATGGCCGACACCTCGACGCTGTGTTCACCCAGCGAACGTGCGCTATGGCCCGCGTCACCCCAACGCTGCAACCAGCCGGCGCTGTCGCCGATGCCACTGGCGCGAATGCGCACCGGCAGCCCCGCCTCGACGCGCAGCTGCGCCAGGCTGCCGACCGCCTGTAGCTGACCTTTGGCCAGAATCGCCGCCCGATTGATATGCGCTTCGACGCCGGGCAAGACGTGCGAGCAGAGAATGACGCTGGTGCCGCGTTGGCGCATCCGGTCGATCAGCTCATAAAGATCGCCGGTTGCGATGGGATCGAGCCCCACCGTGGGTTCGTCGAGCAATAGCAGACGCGGCTCACCAAGCAGCGCCTGAGCCAGGCCGAGGCGCTGGCGCATGCCCTTGGAATAGGTCTTCACCCGGCGCTCGGCAGCGTGGGACAGCCCGACCTGTTCCAGCAGTTCGTCCACCTGCTTCACTGCTGCGCCTTTTAGCCGAGCGAAGTGCCGCAGCGTCTCGCGGCCACTGAGCTGCGGATAGAAGGTCACGTTCTCGGGCAGGTAACCCAGCTGGCGGCGGACTTCGGGATCATGCGGCGCCCGACCGAGCACACGCACCTGCCCTTCGCTGGGCGTGAGCAGGCCGAGAATCAGTTTCATGCTGGTGGTCTTGCCGGCACCGTTGTGGCCGAACAGGCCCAGCACCTCGCCCTCGCCGAGGGTCAGGTTCAGATCATGCAGCACGGTCATGCTGCCGTAACGCTGGTTCACGCCCTGGATCTCTACAGCGCTCATGGCGTTGGCTCCTGCGTTTTGCTCATCAATGGATCGGTTGGCGGCTTCATCAACGGATGGCTGTCCTGCACGCCGGGCGACTTGATGACCGGGAAGGCCCGCTGAACCCAGCGCAGCACCTCGATGCTCGGGCTGTTCATCAACAGCCGCACCTGCGGGTAAAGCCACAACAGACGATCGACGTTGTCGTTGGGTTCGTAGGCGACGTCGCCCAGCCCATCATCGTTGCGGTCCCAGCCCAGGTAGTCGCTCCAGTAGTTGCCACGGCCATCGATGGACCATTCCTGGGTGCGGGTGGCCACGTACTTGACCTGCTGCTGGTTGTCGATGAAGGCGTTGCCAGAGATGCGGTTGTCTTCCGAGCCCGCAGTCAGGTGGATGCCCAGCGCGCTTTTCTCGAAACGGTTGCCCGCAATGGTGTTGAACAAGGAGTTATAGATGAACAGCGCCTTGCCCTCGGCGCCCGAGATCATGCTGTCGCCGGTCGAGCCGCTGCGCACGTCGCTGACGACGTTGTCACGGATGGTCGAATAGGTGATGTAGTTCATCAGGATGCCGTAGTTCTCGTCACCCTCGGAGCGATTGCCGATGACCTCCAGCTTGCGGCTCTGCATCAGCGCATAGCCGGTACGGGTGCGACGGGTGACGTTGCCGATCACGCTGTTGTCATTGGCGAACATGTAGTGCACGCCGTAGCGCAGATCTTCCAGCACGTTGCCTTCGATGTGATTGCCGTTGGAAGTGTCGATGTAGATGCCATCGCGGGTGTTACGCACCTGGTTGTCGATGATGCGCGCGCCACTCACGGCGTAGAGGTGAATGCCGTTGCCGCGGTCCTGGGAACGAATGCTCGTGTCACCTTCGATCTGGTTGCCGATCAGGCTCACGTCTTTCGAGCCGTCGACCCAGATGCCGAAGCCGGGGCCACGCAGCTGGTTGTCGCGGATCACCACGCGCTGCGCCTTTGGCTGGATGAAGATGGCGGCGTTCATCGCGGTGAGATCGCGGCCCCAATCAAGCAATGTGCAGCCTTCGACGGTGACATCGGACGCCTCGATCAACAGGCCATTGCCCTCGCCCTGCGCCTGCAGCACGGCGCCAGGCTCGCAGCGCAGCTGCATGGGCTGGTCGATGCTGAACTGACCGGTGTATTCGCCGGCCGGTAAGCGCCAGCGGTTGCCCCCTTCCGCCTGGAGCGGCAGGGCTGAAATAGGTTGCGGGGCCGCCACGGCCACCCCGCAGAACAGCGCCAGCAGCAGCGCTGCCAGCGGTTGAAACCTTGATATCGCCTGAGATCTGAGCACTGCGTTGTTCCTCTTCAGCTTCCAGGCAGTTGAAAGGCGGGAGCGATTGCCCCCGCCCGGTCGTGTTACGCCGGCTCGACCAACATGCGGCCGACCATTTCCATGTGCAGCGCGTGGCAGAACCAGCTGCAGTAGTACCAATGCAGGCCGGGCTTGTCGGCCGTAAAGGTGATGGACGCGGTCTGCTGCGGGCTGATCTCCATGCTCGCGCCGTGGTTGGTCATGACGAACCCGTGGGACACGTCTTCAATCTGGTCGATGTTGGTGATGGTTACGGTGACTTCGTCGCCCTGCTTGACCGTGAACTCGGTCATGCCATAGGTCGGTGCCATCGAGGTCATGTACACCCGCACCTTGTTGCCGTCGCGGATTACCTTGTTGTCGGTTTCCAGGTTGATGCCGTCCTTCTTCGCCCGCTCGACCGTCGGTGCGAAGAATGGGTCGTCACGCTTCCAGATCTTCTGCGGCTTGATCTGGTCACGACGCGCGAGGATGCAATCGTGCGGCTCGGCGTAGGTCGGGCCGTCGTGCACCAGCTTCATTTCGTCACCGGAGATGTCGATCAACTGGTCGTTTTCCGGGTGCAGCGGGCCGGTCGGCAGGAAGCGGTCCTTGGAGAACTTGCACAGTGCCACCAGCCACTTGCCATCGGCCTCACTGGTTTCGGTCAGCGAAGCATGCAGGTGGCCCGGCTGATATTGCACGTCGAGTTTTTGCTTGATGTAGTTGACCTTCTCGCCGTTGTAGGCGCGTACCGCGTCGGCCATGTTCCACTTCACCACCTGGCTGTCGATGAACAGCGTAGTGTAGGCGTTACCGCGACCGTCAAAGGTGGTATGCAGCGGGCCGAGACCCAGTTCCGGCTCGGCGGCGACCACGTCGCGCGGGTCCTTCAACTTGTCGTCGAACAGATCATCGAGCTTGGCGATTTCGATCATGGTGACCGTTGGCGACAGCTTGCCGGCGGCGATGAAGTACTTGCCGTCGGACGAGGTGTTGCAGCCGTGCGGGTTCTTCGGCACCGGGATGTAGCGGGTGAATTCCGAACCGGCGCGGCCATCGACCACCGGCACTTTCGAGTCGCCGACGGTGCTGAACTTGCCGGCTTTGATCGCCGCCTCGATGCGCGGAATGTTGTACACCACCACCCAGTCGCGCTCGTTGCGCATCATGCCGCCCAGGTCGGTGGCTTTCTCCGAGTTATAGCAGGTGGAGGCGGCGTACTTGCCGGTGTAGTCGGCGTCGGTGTTGTCCAGGTTGCCGTCGACGATGACCTGAAAGGCCATTTCCATCTTCTCGGCATCGATGACGTTGAACATGGTGTAAGCGCTTTCGGCCTGCAGGTCGAAGTTGCTGCCGTCATTGGGGTGCGGAATGACGAATTCGGCGTTGGCGAACACGTACTTGGTGTGCGGCACCTTCTGCAGACGCAGGCCGTGAATGGCCTGTACGTTCGGCACGGTGAGCATCTTGTCGCACTTCATGATGTCGAGGCGAATACGCGCGACGCGGCTGTTGGCCTTGTCATTGATGAACAGGTACTTGCCGTCGTACTTGCCGTCGGTCATCGAGATATGCGGATGGTGGCAGTCGCCGTTCAGGAACTTGGCGCTCTCGCCCATGATGTGGCGGCTTTCGTTGGTCAGGCCCCAACCGGTGGCGGAATCGACGTTGAATACCGGGATGCGCATCAGCTCGCGCATCGAGGGTACGCCCACCACGCGCACTTCGCCCTGGTGACCGCCGCTCCAGAAACCGTAATAGTCGTCCAGTTCGCCCGGTGCGACGTGGATCTTCTGTTGCGCGTCCTTGACCGCTGCGGCCCAGGTCTCACGGCTCATGACTGCGCCGCCGAATGCGGTCGCTGCCACGGCGGCGCCGGTCAGGGCACTGGCGCCCAGGAAACCACGGCGGCTAAAGCCACTCTTTTCCAGCGTTTCGGGGGTGTTCTTGCTCTTGTCGCTCATGGGGTGTTGCTCCTTATCGTGTACGGACAGGTCAAACGATCGGTTGCGAGCGTTCGCGATCAGGCGTGCCGCTCTGCGGGTCTACCACTTGCACTACGGGAATCAGCGTTGGGCCGGCCGGGGCTTTCTTGCCGCGCTTGGCGCGCTTGTTCTTCACGATCAGCGGCGGGCACTTGTTTTCGTTGTGATAGGTCATCTGGCAATCGAGGCAGTAGTGGCACTCGTTGTGATTGATGTGCCCGTCCGGATGAATCGCCTGGACTTCACATTCGTTGGCACAGACCTGACAGGGATTGCCGCACTCCTTGCGCCGCTTGAGCCAGTCGAACAGGCGGAAGCGGCCAGTGATCGCCAGCCCCGCGCCCAGCGGGCAGACGTAGCGGCAGTACACCTTGCGGGTGAAAATGTTGATCGCCAGCAGGGCCACGGCGTAGGCGACGAACCACCATTGGCGGTCGAACTTGAGGGTGATGGCGGTCTTGAACGGCTCTATCTCGGCCGCCTTCTCGGCCATCGTCATCGACTCCAGCGAGATGCCGAACAGCACCAGCAGCACGATGTACTTGATCGCCCAGAGCCGCTCATGCACCGCGAAGGGCACCTCGTACTGGCGGATCTTGAGTTTGCGAGCAGCCTCGTTGATCAGCTCCTGCAACGCACCGAAGGGGCACAACCAGCCGCAGAAGACCCCACGGCCCCAGAGCAAAATGCTGGCGGCGGTGAAGACCCAGAGGATGAAGATCACCGGATCGGTAAGGAACAGCTCCCAGCGGAAGTCCTGCACCAGGGCGTGCACGAAGGTCAGCACGTTGACCACCGACAGCTGCCCCAGGGCATACCAGCCGATGAACACAACGGTGAAGATCAGGTAGCCGTGGCGCAGCTTCTTCAGGAAGTTGGGGTGCTGGGTGAGTTTGTCCTGCATGAAGAGGATGACGGTCAGCAGAAGCAGCGCGGCCAGGATCACGCCAATCTGGAAGCTCTGCTGGTACCAGATGGTGACCCACATCGGCCGGTTGGCCTCCTCGGCCGCAGCCAGTTCCTCGGCGGTTGGTTGCGGGCGCTCGATGTACTGCTCGGGCATCTCGTACGGCAGTTCGAAGCTGGTGAACATGCCACTGATCGGGCCGGTCTGGCGGCGCACCAGCAACTCCAGTGTCCACGGCGAACCGGGATCAAACGCAGAATGCTCACGGACGATGAACACCGCCATTTCGCTGAAATCCGGCATGCCTTCGGCATACACGTCGTCGAGGCGCTGGAAGTCCATGTCGCGGAAGCTGATGACGTTGCCGAACTGGCGCAGCTGCACTCGATCGAAGATGCCGCCGCGCACATAGCCCGAACCCTTGAAGGAGTATTCGCCGCTGGCCATGACCGCGACCGCGTGCTCGCCTGGCTTGAGCTCCTCCATCAGGTCGGCGTAGTGAGCGTCGCCAAGCAGGGCCCGGCCGATGGTGGGCGGGTTCAGGTGGGTGGCGTAGAGGTCGATGAAAGTCTCGTCGACCTCTTCCGGTGACGCCTCGTCGATGCCCTCGGCTTCGGTGCCTTTGAACGCCTGATCGATGTCGCCCTTGGTCAGATGCAGGCGGCGAATCGCGCCATTACCCGTCAGCTCGCTCCAGTTGGCGGGCTCGTAATAATCCTCGCGGACGGTAGCCGGCTTTTGCGCTGCGCCGACTTTGTCCTCCACCAGCCCAAGCGACACGGCAACATCGCGAGCGGCGCGCATGACGGTTTCATTGACCACCATGACAGTGACAGTGGCGCCAGTGACCGCATCGATGGTGACCGCCTTCTCGTCACTGGAGTGGCCGACCACGACCCGCTGGTCGACCTTGATACCCTCGTACTTGGCCGTGAATGCATGGAGTTTTTCAATCGGAATGCCGACCAGCAGGATCGGCTCATGATGCTCGAGCACATAGGCATCGACGATCACACCCTGCGGATCGAGCAGCACCTGCATATTGATCGGTTTGCCTGAGTAGGCCGGAATATCGACTACGTTGATGGTCTGGAAGGCATAACCCAGCACCTCGTCATCCTTCGAGAGGGTGCGGACCTGATAGTCGCCTTCGGCGGCCGAAACGCTGGCGCCTGGGAAGAATTGCTCGATGCGCTGCTGCTCGACCTCGTAGTCCTTGCCCTGCACGGTGGAGACACTGAGCATCAGCGCCAGCAGCAGGACAAAGCCGAGCCCCCATGCGCCTCTGGTGCCAGCTGCGAAAGAGAGAAGGGACTTCATGAGCTACCTGCTTGATGCTGCGAATGTGAGCCGATGGTAGGCAGCACTCCCCGTGCTCTCCTTGACGGCTATCAAGATTGACCGGTAGCGGTGATTGCATTGAGCCATGTCAATGCGCAGTGAGAGTTGTCCTGGGGATTCGCGAGCAGGCTCGCTCCTACTGGGCGGAGCGAAGCTCGGCGCTCCGCCCAGTTGCTGCAGCTCATAACATCAGGAATGTGGGCCCGTAGGGTGGGCTTCAGCCCACCAGCGCCCGTGCGCATGCCGCATGCCGCATGCATCAAAGCGTCGGGCACCTGCCGGAGGCCGACAGTGCACGTCTTACCGCGGTGGGCTGAAGCGGAACGCCGCCCGCCCAGCCCACCCTACCCGGCTGAAACCGCAGGCTGTTTTAAGTGCATCATTTGCAAGGCAGGGTGAGCGGCGCGACGCGCCGCCCTAACGACCAGCGCAAAAGGCGAACGTCGCGTCACCCACCCATTGCGCTGGTCAGGCCGCCGCCATACTGGGTGACGGCTCGTAGGGTGGATCACGCTTCATCGATCCACCAATCCGGGCCACACGGTGGATGTAAAAAGCAACATCCACCCTACGCATTGCGTCCGGGCGGCGTCAGGTAAGCCGCCGTCGCGCCACGATTGGCTTCGCTGGCCTTGATTTCCATCCGCGCAATGCTGCGCAGATGCACCTGATCGGGGCCGTCGGCGAAGCGCAAGGCACGGCCGCCGGTCCACATATCCGCCAGCGGCGTGTCCGGCGTCAGGCCCATCGCGCCGTAGACCTGCATGGCTCGATCCGCAACGTTGGTGAGCATTCTGGGCACCAATGCCTTGATCATCGAGATTTCCTTGCGCGCCGCCTTGGCGCCGACCTCGTCGATCATCCAGGCGGTTTTCAGCACCAGCAGACGCGCCTGTTCGATCTCGATGCGCGACTCGGCAATCCAGTCGCCGACGTTGGAGTATTGCTGCAGATACTTGCCGAACGCCTTGCGCTCCTGGCAGCGCTCGACCATCAGTTCCAGCGCCAGCTCGGCCATGCCTATCGAGCGCATGCAGTGATGAATACGACCCGGCCCGAGGCGCGCCTGGGCCATCATGAACCCGTCGCCCTCCTTGCCCAGCAGATTGGCTACCGGCACCCGCACGTTACGCAGCACCAGTTCACTGTGGCCTTCCGGCGCGAGATGATTCATCACTGGGATGTTACGTACCAGCTCGACGCCGGGCGTGTCGAACGGCACCAGAATCATGCTCTGCTGCTGATGGGTCTCCGCGTCCGGGTCGGTCTTGCCCATAACGATCAACAGTTTGCAGTTGGGGTGCGAGGCGTTGGTGATGAACCACTTGCGGCCGTTGATCACGTAATCATCGCCATCACGGCGGATCAGCGTCTGGATATTGGTGGCATCGGAGGACGGCACGTCCGGTTCGGTCATGGCGAAGGCCGAGCGGATCTCGCCTTCAAGCAAGGGGTTCAGCCAACGCTCGCGCTGCTCCGGCGTGGCGAACATGTGCAGCAGCTCCATATTCCCGGTATCCGGCGCATTGCAGTTGAACACCTCCGACGCCCAATGCACGCGGCCCATGATCTCGGCTAACGGCGCGTACTCGAGGTTGCTCAGGCCCATGCCCGGCTCATCTTCGCCTAGTGACGGCAGGAACAGATTCCATAAGCCTTCGGAACGCGCCAAGGCTTTCAGGTCTTCCATGAACGAAACCGGGTAGGCGCCTGCGGAGACCTCCTCATGCCAGGCGCCAATACGCGGCACGATGTACTGGTCCATGAACGCGAGTAGCTGCTGACGCAGCGCGTCGACACGTGGGCTATAGGCGAAATGCATCGGATACCTCGGCGATCTGACGGGTCTGGATGCGTTCACCATAGGCCTGGTGCGGCAGAAAAAGAACGAGCCTAAAGCCGCTGAATCGGCCGCCAATCACGGTGACTGATAGCGCGGCAGGATTGACCGAGGTCATCGTTCGCGGGGCGCCAATGCACTAGAGCCTCCCTCACCAGTGCAGGTAGAACATCCCCTTGGCGAGCAGCACGATCCCCACCATCTGCGCAAAGATCGCCCAGTGGATGCGCCGATAGCGAGCCGGCGTCATCCGCCCGCTACGCAGCAGCATGGCGACCATGCCGAAGGTGAAGAACACACCGACCGCCAGCAGGATCTTCAGCGACAGCAAGGTCGCGAAGCTGCTGGCGAATGGATCTGCCAATGCCTGGCGGTGAAACCAGGCCAGACCGATACCGGCCCCATAGACAAACAGCACGACCCAGTGCAGCACCACCCGCAGCCGCGCACCGACGGCCTTGTCGACTCGCTGCATCAGCTCCGGCTCGATTTGCTGGCGCACGCGGCTGAGCACCGCGACCTCAACAAACAAGGTGCCAATGAAGAAGATTGCCGCCAGCAGATGGGTGACATGCAACAGGGAATAGCTCATCACGGCTCCTTCGGTTGTGATGCCGGCCAGCCTAGCAAAGCCACCGGCATCGGCAGAACAGGCCCTAGCGATTCAGCGCTGTCAGCTCGCCACCCTCGCGCTGCACCTGTTGTCCGGCGACCAGGTCGTTGTTCGACGTCCGCAGCCGCGTCCGACTGCCATCGTCCTTCTCTATCACATACAGGGTTTGCTCCAGCCCGGCCGCCTCCTGCACACCCTGCCCGGCCAGGTAGCCCAGGCCACCGCCGATCAGCGCACCGATGGGTCCGCCGGCTGCTGCGCCCAGCATGAACCCGCTGAGCCCACCGAAACCGCCTCCGACGACGCGATCCTCACGCGCCGATACCACCTCGTCGGCGCCAGCCAGCGAGCTTGTCAGCAGGGTTGCGCAGGTAACCAAAGCGACTAAATTCTTCATACGATGCTCCGTTGTGTGCTGTGTCGTTCCCCTGTACACAGTCATGAAGCGTGCCGCTTTGATATCCCTTTAAATTCAATGCCTTGCTAAGGTTGTTGTCTTTTATACCCCATGTATATAGGTTCTTTTTACCTGCATAAGAATAATTTATACCCTGAAAGGAACGCCGTTCTTCCAATGGAGGCCGACTGATGATCCGCTGCAAACGCGCCTATGAGCCGCCGGCACGCGATGACGGCCACAGGGTGCTGGTCGATCGCCTATGGCCGCGCAACCGGACCAGGGAATCGCTAGCGCTGCATGACTGGTGCAAGGCGCTGGCGCCGTCGAGCGAACTGCGGCGCGCCTTCAAAGCCGGCAAGCTGACGTTCGAAGTTTTTCGAGACGATTATCGGCGGGAACTGGCGGGCCACCCGGAGCATTGGTGGCCGCTGCTGGATATTGCGGCCAGAGGCCCGTTGACCCTCGTCTACGCGGCGCGCGACGAGCAGCAGAACAATGCGCGGGTGCTAGCCGAATGGCTGGAAGATGAGTTGGAGCGGCGCCGCGCGCCCACATCGCCCACCTGTTATGCCGGCGAGCCGATGGCCTGATCGCTGGGGAGTCGGTCCCGCCGTCATCGTGGCGCCCCCACGAGGCCTCGCCAGCGCGGGGATACACGCAACGAACGACACGCGGCTGCCTGCCTACGACGCCTGTCCGTGCACGCTGACGCTGGACGCTACGGCTATGTGGTTCAATGCATCAATAGCGTGCCGCCAGGAGCCCCCGCATGCAGGTCGAGCTGCTCGAAATACGCGACCATCTGAGTCGCTTCGCCCCCTTCGACGGTCTGCCGGACGACACGCTCGACGAAATCGCACGACAGGTCGAGGTCGGCTATTTCAAGGCCGGCAGCGACATTCTTCACTACGGCGAGACGATCTCGGAGTTGCATTACATCCGCAGTGGTGCCGTGGAGATCTACCGGCGCAACGGCGAACTGTACAACCGCCTTTCCGAAGGCGAAGTGTTCGGTCAGTTCGGCCTGTTGCGCGGCCACAAGGTGCGTCTGCCGGCACGGGCGATCGAAGACAGCCTGATCTACTTCATTCCCGGCCTGTTGTTCGAGCAGCTGTGCGAGGCCAATGACGCCTTCGCCGACTTTGTCGAAGCCGAAGGCCAGTCGCGCCTGAAGGTGGAAGAGCCGCAGGGCAAGGCCAGCGAGCTGATGAAGATCAAGGTCCGCAAGCTGGTCACCCGGCGCACCGTCAGCGTGCCGCTTGGCACCAGCGTGCAAGAGGCCGCACAGGTAATGACCGAGCATGGCGTGTCCTCGCTGGTGATTCTCGGCCCGTCGCCGAACGCAGCCGAGGCATCCAGTCTCCAGGTCATGACCGGCATTACCACCGACCGCGACCTGCGCACGCGGGTGCTGGCCGAAGGGCTGCCGCTGGACACACCGGTCGATCAGGTGATGTCACCCAACCCGATCACCATCCAGGCCGACGACTCGGTGTTCGAGGCCATGCTCAGCATGCTGCGCAACAACATCCATCACCTGCCGGTGATGTATCGCCAGCGCCCGGTCGGCGTGATCAACCTGTCGGACATCATCAAATACGAATCGCAGAGCAGCCTGTATCTGGTCAACAGCATCTTCAACAAGCAGTCGGTCGCCGAGCTGCAGGGTTTGGTGCCAGACCTGCGCGCGACCTTCCTGCGCATGGTCAACGAAGAAGCCACGGCACACATGATCGGCAGCGCCATGTCGGGCATCGGCCGCAGCCTTACCCATCGCCTGCTGGAGCTGGCTGAACAGCGGCTGGGACCGCCACCAGTGCCCTACTGCTACATGGTGTTGGGGTCGATGGCGCGCGACGAGCAATTGATCGTCACCGACCAGGACAACGCCCTGGTCCTCGACAACCGTTTCGATCCGCGCATTCATGACGAGTATTTCCTGCAGCTGGCGAGCTTCGTCAGTGACGGCCTGGCTGCCTGCGGCTACAGCTACTGCAAGGGCGGCATCATGGGGAGCAACGCCAAGTGGCGGCAACCGCTGCGGGTCTGGAGGAGCTACTTCACCCAGTGGATCGAGCAGCCCAACCCCGAAACGCTGCTCAACAGCTCGATCTTCTTCGACCTCAGCAGCGCCTACGGAGAGGCCGGACTCGTGGAAAGCCTCAAGGATCTGATCGCGCAAAAGGCCAGTAGCAACCCGCTGTTTCTCGCCGCCCTTGCACGCAACGCGCTCAACCGCACTCCACCGCTGGGGTTCTTCCGCACCTTCGTGATGGAAAAAGACGGCCAGCAGAACAACATCATCAACCTCAAGGGGCGCGGCACCGCGCCGCTGACCGACCTGATCCGGGTGCATGCTCTGGCGGTCGGCTCCAAAGCGCAGAATTCCCAGGACCGTCTGGAGGCCATTGCGGCCACCAAGCTGTTGACCGAAGACGCCATCACCCAGCTGCGCAATGCCCTGGAATTCCTCTCCATCGTGCGCATCCGTCATCAGGCCATGGACTTGCTGGAGGGACGCGAGCCGGATAACTACATCGAGCCGGAACAGATTGACGCCAACGAACGACACAACCTCAAGTCGGCCTTTCAGGTGCTCAGCAATGCGCAGCAGTTCTTGCGCTTCCGCTATCCGGGCCAACTTCCAAGCCGGCCGCTATGAAGCGTAGCGGATCTCGTACGGCCCCCGACTGGCCAGCCGTGTTTGCCCAGCTCGCGCGCACGGCCCGCGACCCGCGCCTCGTCCGTTTCTACGAGGCCGGTACGGTCAGTGCCGACACGCCACTGGAGCAGGTGCCCTTGCTCGCCCTGGACGTCGAGACCACCGGCCTGGACAGCCAACGCGACTCGATCGTCAGCCTTGGCCTGATGCCCTTCGATCTGCAGCGGATCCGCTGCCGCGAGGCCAGCTACTGGGTCGTCAAGCCGGTGTGCGATCTGAGCAGTCAGTCGATCACCTTTCATCACATCACGCACTCGGATGTCAGCAACGCGCCGAGGCTGGCCCACGTGCTCGACGAGCTGCTGGAGAAAATGGCTGGCAGGATCATGGTGGTGCATTACCGCAGCATCGAGCGGCGCTTTCTCGACCAGGCCGTGCAACACCTGCTGGGCGAAGGTCTGCAATTTCCGGTAATCGATACCATGCAGCTGGAAGCACGGCTGCATCCGCGCCGACGTGGCTGGCTGCGCCGAGTGCTCAGCACGCAGCGGCCCGTATCGATCCGCCTGGCCGACAGCCGCCTGCGCTATGGTTTGCCGCTATACCAGGCCCACCATGCCCTGACCGATGCCCTGGCAACCGCAGAGCTGTTGCAGGCGCAATCGGCCCGCCACTACCCGTCGACAACCGCCGTGGGCGATCTTTGGAACTGAAAAGGCGCGACCGCTAACGGTCGCGCCTTTTCGGGTCACCTGCCAGGCGGCCGGGCCGCCTGAACATAGGCCTAAGCCACTACCGAGGCTCGCTCATCAGCCCCTTGACGATGGACACGCAGCCGACCAGCAAGACCACGGTAAATGGCAGGCCGGTGGACACCGCCATGGCCTGCAGCGCAACCAGGCCGCCGCCCAGCAACAGAGAAATGGCCACCACGCCCTGCAGCACCGCCCAGAAGGCCCGCTGCGGCACTGGTGCGTTGACTTTGCCACCGGCGGTAATGGTGTCGATCACCAGCGAGCCGGAGTCCGAGGAGGTGACGAAGAACACCACCACCAGAACGATACCGATAAAGGAGCTGATCTGGGCCAGCGGTAGCTCACCGAGCATGGCGAACAGCTTCAGCTCCAGCGCCGCATCCTGCACCCCGGTGAACCCGTCGGTGACGAACTGGCCCAGCGCAGTACCACCGAACGCGGTCATCCACAGCACCGAGACCAACGACGGCACCAGCAGCACGGCAATCAGGAACTCACGTACGCTGCGGCCGCGGCTGACCCGCGCGATGAACATGCCAACGAACGGCGACCAGCTGATCCACCACGCCCAGTAGAACGCGGTCCAGCCCTGACTGAAGTTGGCATCGGCACGACCGACCGGATTGGACAGCGCCGGCAGGTTAACCAGATAGCTGCCCAGGTTGCTGAAGAAGCCGGTGATGATCGCCAAGGTCGGCCCGACGATGATGATGAACAACAGCAATAGCAGCGCCAGCGCCATGTTGAATTCCGACAGGCGCTTGACCCCCTTGTCCAGGCCGGCAAGTACCGACATCAGCGCGATAACCGTGATGCCGGCTACCAGAAGCGCCTTGCTGGTATCGGTATTAGGCATACCGAACAGAAACTCCAGCCCCCCCGCCGCCTGTTGCGCACCCAGGCCCAGCGAGGTAGCCAAACCGAAGAGAGTCGCGAAGACCGCCAGGATATCGATCACATGGCCTGGCCAACCCCATACCCGCTCGCCGAGCAGCGGGTAGAAGATCGAGCGGATGCTCAGCGGCAATCCCTTGTTGAAGGAGAACAGCGCCAGGGCCAGCGCCACGATGGCATAGATCGCCCAGGGGTGCAGACCCCAGTGGAAGATGGTGGCAGCCATGCTCAGGCTGGCGGCTGCCTGGGCATCGCCTGCTGCGGCGCCCAGCGGCGCCCAGTCGGTCCGCACGCCGTTTTCGACGGTGGTGCCGCCCATAGCCGTAGAGAAATGCGACATAGGTTCAGCCACGCCGTAGAACATCAGACCGATGCCCATGCCGGCGGCGAACAGCATGGAAAACCAGCCCGTGTAGGAATAATCCGGCGTTGCTTCGCGACCACCCAGACGCACCCTGCCCAAGGGTGAAAGGATCAACCCCAGGCACAACAGGACGAAGATGTTTGCCGATCCGATGAAAAACCAGGCCAAGTTGCCGGTGAGCCAGTCGCGAATCGCGGTGAACAACGGCTCGACCTCACTGCGCAGGGCGAGCGTGACGACCACGAAGAGCACGATGGTCAGCGCCGAAATGGTGAACACCTTGCCGTGCACATCGAAAAACTTGCGTTTGATATTGTCCTGACCGATCACGTAGTCGGTATCGATCAGGTTGGCCGCCCCGGTCGGGGCGGGGATACTCTCCACGGCCGACGCCGTGTTCTTTCCAGGATTGGTCGCCACCTGCTGTTCTCCTTATTCTGGGTTGGCACATCGGAAACAAGCACAAAGACGGCACGCCCTCTGCTGCACAGCAGCTCGAGTACGCGCTTCGCAAGAATGCTAACAGCCGAAGGGTGGCGTTAAGCGGCCAAGACCGGCATTGACGATTCCATAACCGTCATCCGTCGGAGGCAAGCCTTGCCGTTGCCTGGCGGTTGAGGTAACGCCAGGTCGAAGTCCAGCCGACTCGCAACTGCCGTGACCCAGGCTCACATCGGGGTGACAGGCGGCCCGGCGCAGAAAGGGCTGGAAGCAATACCGTTTCGTCAGGGAGACCGCAGCGCCAGCGGTAATAACAGTGCGGGATCGAACGAGGGCGGGTGAAAGGAACGACAACGCGCTCGCCGACCCCGGATGGCGGCGAGCCGAGGGATTGGGGATCAGCGCTTGCGATTGACCGTCAATGCGGCGCGGATCACGTCAGCACCGATCTCGTTTTCGTAGGACTGCCACACCGGCATCATCTTTTCCCGCCAGGCCTGGCGCTGCTCGGGCGTAAGGGCGACCAGCTTGCTGCTGCCACTGGCGAGGATGCGGTCGCGGTCGCGCTGGTTCAGCGCAGCTGCTTCCCGATTAACCGCCTGGGTCACCTCGAGAATGATGCCCTCGAGTTCAGAGCGCACCGCAAAGGGCATGCTCATCCAGAACTCCGAGCTGGTCACCAGCATGTAATTGAGCACCCCGTGATTGCTCTCGGTGATGAACGGCTGGACCTTGTGCATGTTCTGGCTGGCGATGTTTGACCAGGGGTTTTCCGCGCCCTGAACCACGCCCGCCTGCAGCGACTTGTAGACCTCGGCGAAGGGCAGCACTACCGGCTTCGCGCCTACCGCATTGAACTGTGCTTCCAGAACCGCAGAGGGCTGTATACGAAACGCCAGGCCAGCGGCATCCCCCGGCAGACGCAGCGCCTGCGTGGCCGAGAGCTGCTTCAGACCGTTGTTCCAATAGGCCAGGCCATAGATGCCTGAGTCAGCCATGGAGCGCAGTAGATCACGGCTCGTCTCACGTGACTGGAAGCGCTGGACGGCAGCTTCGTCGTCGAACAGAAACGGCAGGTCGAACACCTGCAGCTTCTTCGTGTACTTGCCGAACTTCGACAGGGACGGCGCAAGGATCTGCACCTCGTTGTTCAGCAGGGCCTGCATCTCGTCGGCATCGCCAACCAATGTCGAGTTTGGGTAGACCTCGACCTTCACCTTGCCGGCCAGACGCTCATGCACCA
Source organism: Pseudomonas sp. 10B238 (assembly GCF_000970615.1). Classification (NCBI taxonomy): domain Bacteria; kingdom Pseudomonadati; phylum Pseudomonadota; class Gammaproteobacteria; order Pseudomonadales; family Pseudomonadaceae; genus Pseudomonas; species Pseudomonas sp. 10B238. The sequence continues at coordinate 7,843 of NZ_KQ033941.1, read as the reverse complement.
GCTTCTGAAACAGCAACGCGCCCTTGCCCTTGGGCGTGTCGTCGGCTACGACGTGAGCGAATTTGATGACGAAAGGCTCTCCTTCGGCCGCCATGACCGAAGCACTCAACACACACAGGACCGCGACCAACGCAGCAACACAAGACTTGAACATCTGACCCCCAACGGGAATAGCCCGAATCAGCGCCTTGTGAGCACCGCTCGAGTGGTTTATCGACAACGACGAGACCTGACTCACGCAGCAGCGCGGTCGGTCCATTCTTCGGTTTGAGTGGCCAGATCATCACGACTGCGGCGGTCGGCGCCTGGCCTTTATTGGAATACGGTTGGCGTTGAACCGGACACTGAACGTCCGTGCCAACCGAGGCGGAAAGTCTTGGCCATCGTTCGTGCTGGCACAAGCACCAGAATGTCCAACCAGCTCTCAAAACAGGACATCTCGCTCATCGGAACGACCGAACTTTCGATCCGCTGCCCTTTTCTACAGGCAACATCCTCAGCCGATCCGATCAGCCATGAACCAGCTTTCGCCCCCCTCATCGCCGACCCCCACCGTGATCGACTGCCTGATTGTCGGAGGTGGACCGGGCGGACTGACTGCAGCGCTCTATCTCGCACGCTTCCGCCGTAGATGCATGGTCGTGGACGCCGGCTCCAGTCGCGCCTCGTGGATTCCGCGGTCGCACAACTATCCGGGTTTCCCGCCGGGCATCAACGGTAACGACCTGCTGGCGCGCCTGCGCGAGCAGGCCAAGGGGTATGGCGCGCGGCTCGAGCATGGCCGGGTCGAGCACATCGAGCCCCACGCCGACGGATTCAGCGTGCGTTATGGCGACGCCACCTGCGTGACCCGACGGATCATCCTTGCCACCGGAATCGAAGACACCCTGCCGGACATGCCCGATGTCGAGCAGGCCATCGGCAATGGCCAGGTGCGGTTGTGCGCGATCTGCGATGGTTATGAGGTCGATGGTGACAATGTCGCGGTGTATGGCGAGGCAGAAAATGCCATCAGCCATGCGGTATTCCTGCGCACCTTCACCGATCGCGTGACGGTGGTAGTGCACGGCGAGCCCAATGTCTGCGACCAGGCCATCGCGTTGGCCGAGCACTATGACATCCGGGTAATCAGCGACCGAGTGGAATCCCTGCACCCTTGCGACACCGGCATCGAGCTGCTGACCTGCCGTGGCGAAAGGCACCACTTCGACATTATCTACCCCAGCCTCGGTGCGCGTTTTCGCTCCGACCTTGCGCTGCAGCTAGGCGTCGACTGTGACGAGTGCGGCGGCATCTGGGTGGACGACCACCAGCAAACCACCATGCGCGGCCTTTATGCCATCGGCGATGTGACCATGGGCCTGAAGCAGATGAGTGTTGCCATCGGCCAGGCGGCGCAGGCGGCGACGGCCGTGCATAACAGCCTCGAAGCCAACCCCTGGGGAGGCTCGGGCCTGGACACGGCGCGATAGCGAAGCGCCCAGCGGTTTCGGGCGCTAGCGCCCTGCTCGAGCGCAACGAGCGCCTGCGCTGCCCTAAGCAAGGGTGACACCTTTTGCTTGGCGACGACGCGAGCCGGACTGTGCGCAGCTTTGCCGTTTTTGTCAGCATTCGCCAATGCCGGAAGGTCTAGGCTCTTTACAAGCCTGTTCGTTTCGGAGCCTTGCATGTCACTCAGCGTATTCGACCTGTTCAAAATCGGTATTGGCCCGTCCAGCTCGCATACGGTGGGGCCGATGCGCGCCGCGTTACGTTTTGCCGAGGAGCTCAGACGTGACGACCTGCTGGCTGTCACCGAACACCTGAGGGTCGAGTTGTACGGTTCGCTCGGCGCCACCGGCAAAGGCCATGGCAGTGACAAGGCCGTTTTACTCGGACTCGAAGGCGAGCGACCCGAGGACGTCGATACCGACGCCATCCCCTCGCGCATGGCGGCGATGCGTGAATCCCACGAGCTGCGCCTGCTGGGCGAAAAACTCATTCGCTTCGAGACCGGCAATGACCTGCAATTCATCCGCAAGCCATTGGCATTCCACCCCAACGGCATGATCTTCCGCGCCTTCGATGCGGCCGGGCTGCAGTTGCGCAGTCGCGAGTACTACTCGGTCGGCGGCGGCTTCGTGGTCGACGAGCAAGCCGCTGGCAACGACCGCATCGTCGAGGACCAGACGGTCCTGCCCTATCCCTTTCACAGCGCCGACGAACTGCTCGCGTTGTGCGACGAGCATGGCTTATCCATCAGCCAGCTGATGCTGGCGAACGAAGCCGCCTGGCGACCGGAAGCGGAAACCCGCGCCGGCCTGCTGAAGATCTGGCGGGTGATGCAGGCCTGTGTGAAGGCAGGCTGCAACACCGAAGGGGTCATGCCCGGCGGCCTCAAGGTCCAGCGCCGCGCTGCCGGGCTGTACCGGCAACTCAACGAACACCCCGAAGCCACTCTGCGCGATGCGCTGACGGTACTCGACTGGGTCGACCTGTATGCCCTGGCGGTCAACGAGGAAAACGCGGCCGGCGGCCGGGTGGTGACCGCCCCTACCAACGGCGCAGCTGGAATCGTCCCGGCGCTGCTGCACTACTACATGCGCTTCATCCGCGGCGCCAATGAAGACGGCGTAGTGCGTTTTCTCCTGACAGCGGCCGCCATTGGCCTCCTCTATAAGGAAAACGCCTCGATTTCCGGTGCCGAGGTCGGCTGTCAGGGCGAAGTGGGCGTGGCCTGTTCAATGGCGGCTGGCGCCCTCTGCGAAGTGCTCGGCGGCACACCGCAACAGGTCGAAAACGCCGCTGAAATCGGCATGGAGCACAACCTCGGGCTCACCTGCGACCCGGTGGGCGGGTTGGTTCAAGTGCCGTGCATCGAGCGCAACGCCATGGGCTCGGTCAAAGCGATCAACGCGGCACGCATGGCGCTGCGCGGTAACGGCAAGCACTTCATCTCGCTGGACAAGGTGATACGCACCATGCGCCAGACCGGCGCCGATATGAAGAGTAAGTACAAGGAAACCGCCCGTGGCGGCCTCGCGGTGAACATCATCGAGTGTTGAAGTTTTTCTCAGACGGTAATCGGCCCCACTAACTTCGCCAGGCAGCACAGCCGGCTGCTGAAGGAATCCACCCGCTGTCTCGCTGTCTTCTTCTATCTACCGATCGTGAAAAGCATATGGATTCACAAACGCCGAGGAATCGATGAGCAACAGCCCTGAGCCGTCAACGCCCAAGAACAGTAACCTGGCCCGAAGCACGCTGAGATTTCCTGTGGTCGGGATCGGTGCGTCGGCAGGCGGCCTGAAGGCATTGCTCACTTTTTTCGAGAACATGCCGAACGATTGCGGCATGGCGTTCGCGGTTGTCATGCACCTCTCACCCAAACATGAGAGCAATGCCGACAAGATTCTGCAGAACGTCACCAAGATGCCCGTTTTGCAGATAACCGAACCCACCGCCATCGAGCGCAACCGTGTGTATGTCATTCCGCCGGCAATGGACCTGTCGTTGAACGACGGTTATCTGCGCCTGCTGAAACCCGAGCGTGAACGCGGCCCCCAGGTCGCCATTGATCTGTTCTTTCGGGCGCTCGCCGATGTGCATCACAACCACGCCGTCGGCATCGTGCTATCGGGCACGGGCTCGGATGGCTCGGTCGGGCTGTCGCGTATCAAGGAACAGGGGGGCGTCACCCTGGCGCAGACCCCGGAGGACGCTGAATACGACTCGATGCCGCGCAGCGCCATCGAAACCGGCTTGGTCGATATCGTTCTGCCGGTGGTGGATATGCCGCAAAAACTCGTAGAGCTGCGCCATAACCTTGAAGTGCTGCTGGAGCGGCAAGACCCGATCGTGTCGGCAGGCGATAGCGAGCAAGCCGGAGAGGCACAGGGCGAGGTCGAGTTCGCTGACGCTCACACCCAATCCAAACCCAACGAGCTGGCTCTGCGCGAGATTCTCGCTGCGCTGCGCGCCCGCACCGGCCACGATTTTCGACACTACAAGCAAGCCACGGTCCTGCGTCGCATCGAGCGAAGGATGCAGGTCAATGCCCTGCGCGACATGCCCAGCTACGCCAGGCACCTGCAAAGCCACCCTGAAGAAACACCCGCCTTGTTGGCAGACATGCTGATTGGCGTGACCAACTTCTTCCGTGACCGCGAGGCCTTCGAGGCTCTGGAGCGCGACGTCATTCCGGCGCTGTTCGAACAGAAGCGGGACCTGAAAGATCGATCCTTGCGCGTCTGGGCAGCGGCGTGCTCCACCGGGGAGGAAGCCTATTCGCTGGCCATGCTGCTGGCCGACCAGGCTGAAATCAGCGGTGCCAAGGGTGAAATCCTGTCCCAGGTGTTTGCCACCGATATCGATGACCAGGCACTGGAAACCGCTCGCACTGGCATCTACCCGGAAGCCATCGTGACAGACGTGCCGCCGGCACGGCTGCGTCAGTACTTCGTTAAAGAGCAGAACCACTACCGCACACAGAAAGAGCTTCGGGAGCGAATCCTGTTTGCCCGTCACAACATTCTGCACGATCCGCCGTTTTCCAGGCTCGACCTGATTTCCTGTCGCAATTTGATGATCTACCTGGATCGGGACATCCAGATCGAAGTGCTGCGCATGTTTCACTTCGCCCTCAATCCCGGCGGCTACCTGTTCCTCGGCAGCTCGGAAACCGCCGATGCCTGCGGCCAGTTTTTTACACCGGTAGACAAAAAGAACCGTATCTACCGTGCCAAGGAGGTCGCATCCTCCCTGCGACGCGCGCCTGCCGGGCCCTACCAGGGCTTTGCCATGAGCGCCCCGAGCCGCCCTCCATTCAGCGAACCGTCCAGGCGCAACCGGAAGTTCTCATTTGCTGATGTGCACCAACGCGCGTTGGAGCAGTACGCGCCACCCAGCGTCATCGTCAACCACGACGCCGAAATCGTGCACATGTCCGACCGAGCCGGAAAGTTCTTGCGCTATGTCGGCGGCGAGCCCTCGCTGAACCTGACTACGCTGGTGCACCCGCAATTGCGGCTCGAGCTACGCACCGCGCTGTACCAGGCAACCCACACCGGCAAGAGCGTCGAAGCGCGGCGGGTGCGGCTGGAGCGCGATGACCGGAGCTACTACGTGAACATGGTGGTTCGCCCGTTTCGGGATAACGAAGCGGGTAGCGACTACATGCTGGTGCTCTTCGATGAAGTCGAAGCCTGTATGGACAACAGCACCCTGGAAGACCCGGACACCAAGGACAGCGTGCTGTTGCAGCTGGAGGCCGAGCTGCAACAGACCAAGGAGCAGCTACAGGTCACCATGGAGCATTCGGAGACGTCCACCGAGGAGCTGCGCGCCTCCAACGAGGAGCTGCAGGCCATCAACGAAGAGTTGCGCTCGGCTACCGAGGAGCTGGAGACCAGCAAGGAGGAGCTGCAATCGATCAATGAGGAGCTGACCACGGTCAACTTCGAGCTCAAAACCAAGGTCGACGAGACCAGCAAGATCAACGATGACCTGCAGAACCTGATCTCCTCAACGGACATCGCCACGGTCTTTGTCGACCGCAAGATGAGCATCAAGTGGTTCACCCCTCGCGCCAGGGACATCTTCAACGTCATCGGCAATGATGCGGGCCGATCGCTATTCGACATTACCCATCGCCTCGACTATCCGCAGCTGCATGCCGATGCAGCCAAGGCATTCGAGGAGCTTCATCTGGTCGAGCGAGAGATCGGGTCCAGAGACGACAATCGCTGGTATCTGGCGAGGTTCCTACCCTACCGCACCCTGGACGACCGCATTCAGGGCGCCGTATTGACCTTCATCGACATCACCGACCGACGCCACGCCGAGGAAGAGCTACGCGCCGGTGAAGCCCATTTGAAGATCCTGGCACAGAGCACCAAGGGCTACGCCATCATCACGCTGGATTGCGATGGCTACATCACGACCTGGAACAGCGGTGCCGAACACATTTTCGGCTATGCCGAGAAGGAAGCCATCGGCCAGAATGTCGAAATGATCTACAACGACGACGACCGCAAGGCCGGCGTGCCGGAAGCCGAACGCAAACGTGCTCTGGAGCATGGCCAGGCGACCGATGAGCGGTGGCATGTACGCAAGGATGGTTCGGCGTGTTACTTCAGCGGCCTGGTCAATCCGCTGGTCGGTAGCAATAGAAAAGTGACGGGCTTTGCCAAGATCGCCCGCGACCTGACCGAGGACCGACAGCGCGATGCCGAGCAACAGAGTGAGCTGGCGAGCATCCAGGCCTCCAACATGCAGAAGGATCAGTTCTTCGCCGTGCTCTCGCATGAGCTCAAGCATCCGCTGAACCTGATCCAGCTCAACACCGACCTGATTGCGCGAACCCAGGCCGCCAAGAATTCCGCGAACCTGCGCAAGGCCACCCAGTCGATCCAGAACGCCGTTCGCAGCCAGTCGCGGATTATCGACGACCTGATGGACGTCTCGCGGATTCGTACCGGCAAGTTGAAACTGCAATTCTCGACGTTGCAGTTCCAGGAAATACTGCGCGGCATCGAGGCGGTGTTCGCCCCACTGACCCAGGCCGAGAACGTCACGTTTGAGGCCTTCAAGCCAGACCAGCCGATTTACATTCGTGCCGACCCGACGCGACTGGAGCAGGTCATTTGGAATCTGTTGAACAACGCCTGGAAATTCACCAAGGGCGGCGAGCGTATCTGCCTTCAACTCGAGCGCGAAGGCGACCAGGCCCGGCTGGATGTCATCGACACGGGACAAGGGATATCAGCCGACTTCCTGCCCAAGGTGTTCGACATGTTCGGCCAAGCTGAGATGCAGCATGCACAGCGCTCCAAACACGGATTGGGCATCGGGCTCGCCTTGGTCAAGCAGCTGATCGAGGCCCATAACGGCCGCATTGAAGCCTTCTCCGAAGGCCTCGGGCGGGGCGCGCGCTTCAGCATCTGGCTGCCGATTCACCTGCAGACCGAAATCGAACTCGGTGACCTGGCCAACGCGGAAGCGGGTGGGCTATCCGGCATCAAGATCCTGCTGGTGGACGACTCGCCCGAGATTCTCGAAACCATGTGCGAGTTGCTGGAAAGCGAAGGCGCCATCGTAACCACGGCTAACGGCGGCGCGCAGGGTATCGCGCTGGCTGAGCAGTCGGCTTTCGACGTGATCGTTTCCGATATTGGTATGCCGGGGATCGACGGCCACAAGATGATGGCCTCGATTCGCGCCAAAGGCGTTAACAGCAACACGCCAAGCATCGCCCTGACTGGTTACGGCACGCTGCGCGACGTGCAAACAGCCAAGGCCGCCGGCTTTAACCTGCACTTGCGAAAGCCGATCGACCTGCATGCGCTGATCGACGCGGTGACGCAAGCCGTGCATTAGCCCAAACGCGCATCTGCTCGCTGGCGATCGGTGCGTAAAACGCAACACCTCTGCAGCGACCACCTCTGATCGCCAGCAAGCTGGCTCCTACAGGTGCGTGCTACCGCGGTCGCTGGGAGCCGTAGCGATGGACAAGCAATCACCTGCGGCAGGATGCAAATCCATCACACGAACACGATCTCGCTTTTCGTAGGAGCCAGCTTGCTGGCGATCCGTGCGTCAAACGCAACACCTCTGCAGCGCCCACCTCTGATCGCCAGCAAGCTGGCTCCTACAGGTGCGTGCTACCGCGGTCGCCGAGAGCCGTGGCGATGCACAAGTGATCACCCACGGCAGGATTAAAATCATCGCGCGAGCAAGATCTCGCTTTTCGTAGGAGCCAGCTTGCTGGCGATCCGTGCGTCAAACGCAACACCTCTGCGGCGCCCACCTCTGATCGCCAGCAAGCTGGCTCCTACAGGTGCGTGCTAGCTACCGCGGTCGCCGG